>JAGRAO010000348.1 GCA_020434565.1 Bdellovibrionales bacterium | reverse complement strand
GGAGTAGATAGACCCCCGAGCTTTCCCTTTAACCTAAACTCTGCAGTCGATGAGCTCTTAAAGCGAGAGTTTGATCTCCACAGGGAATCCCAAACAGCTCACCCGCTGATTGTTGAAAACAACATCGATGCGATTCCATTCCAGCATGAACTCATGGATGAGTGGCGTGAAGCGCTTCACAAGGGAGTTCAGTTCTTGCACCCAGAGACCAATTTCTTAGTGACCGGTGCCGTTGATGACATCTGGGTGAACCCGGCTCAAGAGCTTCTCGTTGTTGACTACAAAGCAACTTCTAAAAAAGGCGAGGTCTCCCTCGATTCAGCGTGGCAGATCGGCTACAAGCGCCAGATGGAGGTCTACCAGTGGTTACTCCGGAGAAACGGATTCGCTGTCTCAAACACGGGCTACTTCGTGTATTGTAACGGGGATTCTGATAAGCCCCATTTCAACGCGATTCTGGAGTTTAAGATCTCCGTGATCCCCTATTCGGGTAATGACTCTTGGGTTTTGGGAGCTCTCAGAGATGCAAAAGCCTGTCTTGATGGAGAGGTCGTCCCGAAAGCGGGGAAATTGTGTGATTGGTGTAGGTATAGAGCTGCTGTGGAGGAACTTGCTTTAGGATAGGAAGAGATGAGCGAGAAGAAAGTACTTTATAGTCGAGAGGAACACCCAGAAGCTTGGCAGCTCGTTCGAGAACACGAAGCGCTGCATACCGAGCACAAAGAGCCGATCCACGTAACTGTCAAAGGAATAGAACTTACAGTAACTCCAGGAGTCTTTCGACCGGATCTCTCAATGATGGGACAACACCTGGTTGAAAAAATCGGAATTCATAGGGGAGAAGCAGTCCTTGATCTTGGAACGGGGTGCGGCTTCCAAGCTCTTCTCGCTGCGAGAACTGGCGCCGGATCGGTCATCGCAGTTGATAACCAGAAAGAAGCAGTTGCGTGTGCCTTAGAAAATGTTCAGAGGTTTTCGCTCAATAATCGAATTCAAATTCGTTTGAGCAACTTGTTTGAGCATATTCTTCCGAGCGAACAATTTGACGTCATTTTGTTTAACTTCCCGTTTCCACCTTTTGAACCCGAAACCCCTTGGCAGCGCGCTAACTTTGATCCAGGACACAGATTATTGAAGGAATTTTTCACTCAGGCCAAATCGCATCTTACTCCAACCGGTCGAATCGGAATGTGCTGGTCAGATATTGGAGATACACATTATCTTCATGCTCTAGCTGTTGAAAGCGGCTACGAGCTCAAGGTCCTTGACGAAAGGAAAGCAGGCTCAATCGGGGCATACGTTTTTGAGTTACGGATGAAAAGCTAATGCGCCCAAAGGCATATGTATTTCACCGCCACCCCTCGACTCTCTGCACCCGCTCGAGACGGGAAGTGGCGGTGAATGAGACAGAAGCAGTTGCACGCCAGCTCGAAATTCTGGCGTGAATGACAGATGAAAAAATTGCTGCCTACCAAGCTCCTCTCGTAGCGCTTCTAGAGACTACCGGCAGCTTAAAGCAGCAAGAGCAACAATCGGGTTAGCTCCTCCAGAGAAAGAGAGCGAGATCTTTGAGCCGGCTGTAGCAAGCACTGTTGATCCGGTGTTTGAGCATGTTGGCGATCCGGTTGTGACAGAGCAACTTAAACTCGTATTTGAGCCGTTTATTCTTACAGTAGTTGTTCGTGAAACAGTTGTTCCGGTCAGATCGACTCGCAAATCACTGAGGGTGCATGTTCGGGGAAGCATATAAACAACAGCTGATTCGGTAGGAGAGGTGTTGCTCGCTCCTATCGGACCACCAAACGTTCCTCCTGAGCTAAGGTTGAGCCTCGCACTCAACAGATATCCGGTTGCATCGGCTCCTGGAGTACCCATCGGGCCTTGCGGTCCCTGAGCTCCTGGCTGGCCCGGTTCACCTTGCTCACCCTGATCTCCTTTCGGTCCGGCAGGTCCCTGAGGTCCTTGAGCGCCGGTATCTCCCTTATCGCCTTTCACACCTTGCGGACCCCGTTCACCGGGGGTCGAATCAATAGAGGTTGCGATCACGTCGAGGCTGAGTTTGGTCTCTCCCTTGTTCGGATTACATCTCCGTTTGATGAGAACGTTACCCTCCGAGTTCACACAAGCGGTCTGGCGTGCGGCATAGGCTGGAGAGCTACTTGCAATGCAGATGAAAAGAGTACCTGACAAGAACAAAATGGAAGGTTTCATGTTTTCTCCTCGAAATCTCACCGGGAACTCCGACTGGCAGATCCTAGCACCGGAATTTGGTTAAAGCGATTATAGTGAATATTTCGAGAGAGGATACCTTAGAGACTACGGTCCATTGACAAATCTGCGGCATCTTTAGGAGATTCGCTCGCCCTTCGCACAAAGAGGTCGAAATGAAAGAGGCCAACTCACGAGAAGTGATGGCGTCCTGATAAGATGAGCCTTCTCTTGGGCGCTTGGAGGTGAGTGCTAAATCACTATCTCTTCGTCTTGAATTTTCCTCGGGTTGATTTGCTCCGTTTTGAGGTGATGTCGTCCAGGCGAACGACATAGTTGAATCGGCACTTGCCGCGCATTCCGAGAAACTGTACTTCG
>JAGRAO010000347.1 GCA_020434565.1 Bdellovibrionales bacterium | reverse complement strand
ATCCGTACGTCAACTATGTTCAGGCGTCGGAATCGGTACTGGCTGTCAACGGGGCCATCACTGGTTTCGACGGACTGCTCAAGGACTATCCTCGAGTTGAAGACGGTACGTTCGGCGAGATCTACTTCGATCGAGTCGTCCAGGGCGGGACCAGTCTTTCGTCTCATTTCTGCCGAATTGTTGACGAGACGCTCGACACCGCGCTCCGTTCAATGGGATCTCAGTACGAGTGCAACATCATCGTCTATCCAGTCGCAACTTCAGACATCGGCTTCTACGAGGCCCTGAGGGTGCACTGGCAAAACGGCAACAAGAACGACATCGTCGTTTGTATCGGCTACCTGAACAACTCCGTTCAGTGGTGCCGTGTCATGGCATGGACTGACCATAAACTGTTCCTCGAGAAGCTCGAAACTCGCGTCCGCGAACTCGAGACGCTCGAGGGCAAAGGAGAACTGCTCGCAGCGACAATTCTTGATCAAATTCGGGCACCAGGAGATGCCGGCTATCTGCGCAAGCCGATGGCCGACTACGCGTTCTTGGCGTCTGACATCAGGATGCCTCTGTGGGCATATCTGATTCTCGTACCGTTCGCTTGGCTCATGAGCCTGACGACGGTGTGGCTGTTCATTCACGACTAACTCGTTTTGACTCAGATCATCACACGAAAGGAAAAATCCCCATGAGTAACACCGAAACGAAGAAGAAGTTCCCGCTCAAGTGGATCCTCGGCGGCATCTTGGCGCTCATCGCCATCTGGACCTTCTCGAGCTACAACACGCTCGTGAGTGCCGAGGAGAACATCCGCGGACAGGACAAGGTGGTTCTCACCGCGGTCGACTCGATGGTTCGGAAGATCCGAACCGCGGGCGCCACGGCGACCAACCTCAAGGAGACCATCATCGAGGTCATGCAGAACACCATCGGGCCCAACGGTCGCGGTGGTGCCGGTTCGTTCATCAACGCGGTGGCGGAGCGCTACCCGGAGGTGGACGCGTCTGTATGGCAGAGCGTCATTCAGACCGCCAACGCCGAGTACGAGGCGATGGAGCAGGCGCAGAATGTGAAGATCACGATGGTGGCGCAGTTCCGCAAGAAGCTCCGTCAGCCTCAGTACATTCCGGCCAAGATGCTTGGCGGCTTCCCGACCATCGATCTCGACTGGTACGACAAGCTGATTCTCGGAAACAAGGCGCGGCAGGCTGGCGAGACTGGTGAGCTCGGCGATATCGATCCGTTCAAGAACGACGACTAAGTCGTCGATGGCGAACTCGATCGGTAACCGATTCTTTCCACCGGTGGATACACATCTCTTTGTTGGCGGGTGCACCCTCATTCGAAAGAATGTGTGGGTGCACCCGAAACAGAAGGTTCTTCCTCACCTCCATATCCACCTTTTTCACATTGGCACGTGAGTAAATGGAGAAACCTTTCACTCTTCGTGCAACGCCTTACAAGCAAGCGTTATCCACCAGCATTCCGAACTGCCTCGTCGAGTTCGCTCCGCATCACAGAGAGATACTTGTCCTTGACCAGGCTCGCCGGAAGCTCTTCCATTCGAGCGACCTCGCCCTCGAGAGCCGAACGCGTGATCCCCTCCTGAGCGAGAAGCACCTGGCCCTGAAGCTTGGCAATGTATTCATCCTTCGCTGCATCGCTCCCGAGCATTTCGACCCGCGAGATCTCGCTCCGAAGTTCACTCACGAGTTCCCCGTTCGTAATGTGAGGAGTCGCCATCTGATCCGACGGCCGAAGAGGAGCGTTTGAGGTTTTCTTCAGTCCGCTCAACACAATTCCGGCGAGCAGCGCCACGATTACGATCACGACAAGCAGCTCGATCAACGTAAAACCCTTCTTCATCGTTTGTCCTTTCTCCACGGGCTTTGCCTGTGGGATGAATGTAATTCAAAAACCGTATTACTCACGTGCCAATGAGAAAATGGGAAAGAGCTGGCGATATTATGTCGTAGAAACTGGACCTACTCCAAAAAAAGGACGGCTCAACATTCCAGCTCTCAAATAGTGAGACAATTCCCCCGACTCCTCTCTCTCGACATCTTCACCGAATCTCACGTTTTCAGAGTTCCCCCATCCGAAGAAATTCCGATAGAATTTGCCTGTTGAGAAACAATACACTTCGTGGACTTTTCATGTTTAGACTCCTGCTCATCCTCGCACTCCTTTTTCCACTCCCCGTCTTGGCCGCGCCCCAGCTTGGGAGCTTGCGGGTAAGAGTAAGTGACGATTTCACCTCTCGATCGGCAAGTGTGAATTATCTGCTTCGAACCGCCTTGAGCAACTTCGTCTCTCTTCCTGCCTCTCTCTTTGACGATGTCGAGATCGTCCCCGGAGGAATGTATTCTTACGATCCGGATGCACAATCACTTGTTCTTGAGGACTCCGACGATCTCAACAGCTCAGCCGAGACTCAATTCTCAACTCTAACTCTCCGAGTAAACTTTCAGAACAAAGACGTAAGCTGCTCCGAAGATAAGCTCTCAAACATACTCCAAGAGTCAAAACGGAACGTCTCCGATTGGTTTAGCGAGGCTTCATACGGTAGTGACTTCTTTCAATTTGATAGTGATAGCTCTG
>JAGRAO010000346.1 GCA_020434565.1 Bdellovibrionales bacterium | reverse complement strand
GTTCCCTCAGGATTTGCGCTCACCACCCGTTGATTGCCGCGAATCGCTGTAAGAGCTGAAAGAAAAGAATTTTTCTCGACACCGACTTTTGAGAGGAGCTTGCCTAGCGGAGTGCTCTTTTCAAGTTCGAGTACTGCGAGCGCAAAATGCTCGACTGAAATATATTCATCCTTCAGACGCTTTGCCTCTGATTCAGCCTGGGCGAATACCTTTCCGAGTCGTGGGGTAAGATAGACTTTTCCGGCCTCTGTACCCGGGCCTGAGACACTTGGAATCTTGGCGAGGGATTCTTTCAATCGCTCTTTCACTGACTGAAGATCGACTCCCATCTTTTGAAACACTCTTGGAAGCAGTCCCTCAGGCTGCTCAACCATCGCCAAGAGAACGTGCTCGACATCTACTTGTTGGTGGCCAAGAGCCATTGCGCTCGACTGCGCAGCGGCGAGAGCCTCTTGTGATTTTTGGGTTAACTTTTGAATATCCATACTCCTCCAATCTCGAATCTGTATTACTTCACTCGGGGATTAAACGAAGAAGAATCCCGGAGCTTTTCCAGGAGTTCTCGTTCGTTCTCCGTCAAAGCTGATGGGACAACTATTTTAGAAGCGACAAAAAAATCCCCTCTCTCTCCCCCTTTTTTCGGCAGCCCCTTTTTCGGGATACGAAATTTCTGGCCAGATTGAGTTCCCGCCGGGATAGTGAGTTGGACCTTTCCATCTACCGTTGCAACTGGAACTTTTGCCCCGAGCGCGGCCTCCCACGGAGTAATCTCAACTTCAGAGGAGATGTTGAAGCCATCAACTGAAAATCGAGGATGTGGCGCAATTCGCACCTTTAACAACAGGTCTCCCGAGGCACCTCCCGAATATCCCGATTGCCCTTCTCCTGTGAGCCTGATGATTGATCCCTCTTTTGTTCCGGGCGGAACCGTTACCGTATAGTTCTTTGGAGTTCTCGTCTGCGAGCCATCCGGCCCAGAATCAATCAATTCAAACGCGATCTTTTTCTTTCCTCCGTAGAATGCTTCTTCAACGGTAATGGTAATCTCTGCCTCAAGATTCCCTCCCTTTAAAGGGCGAGCACTTCGAGCTGATTGAAAGGGGCCTCCACCGGCGCCAGCAAAGGGACCGTGCTGACCCCCACCATTTCCGAATCCGTGCGAAAAGAAGACATCTTGGTCTCCGAAGAGAGAGCTGAAGAAGTCGCTAAATCCACTTCCACCACCTCCACTCGTAAAGTGGAAGGTTGATCCCTGTCCAGGTCCCGCACCAGCTCCAAACTGAGTTCGAAACATCTCTTCAAACCCGGGAGGCGGGCGAAATTCTTGTCCATCTTTCCAGTTGGCTCCAAGGGCATCGTATCGTTCGCGCTTCTCCTTGTCCCCAAGCACTTCGTAGGCTTCGTTCAGTTCCTTAAACTTGTTCTCTGCGTCTGCCTCCTTACTGACATCCGGGTGATATTTCCGGGCGAGCTTCTTGAAAGACTTCCGTATCTCTTCGGCAGTTGCCGTTCGTTCGACGCCAAGTGTTTTATAGTAGTCCTGAAATTTCACTTTTTCCTCAAATTTTCTCTCACCCTCAAACTCAGATCGCTCTGGTGAGAAGCGCAACCCCAGATTCCCTCATATTACAGAAAACGAGGCTCTCCCACCCTCTCCCGATGGATATGAATTCAAGTGATATAAGGGAGATAACCACGTACTTGAGAGATTTCAAGCCTGAGAGAAGCTCAGCGAGAGGACAATTGAGAGATGCTCACTCTGCGAGAGATCGAGTGACTATTATCTTGCCGGCTATGATTCAACGGCCTCAGCATTAACCTCTAGGGTGTTCACTAGGGGTTGAGGGGTTTTCATAATAGAGTTTCCAAATTCTAAAACTCTCCGCCACGCCTGGTTTGTTTCCTCCGTATAAAGTGGATCAATTTCTTCAACCACACTCATGAGAGAATCAAGCCACAAATCGAAATGGTGGTCTTTCGCACCGAGACTTTGATGAGTGAGCGCATACCCTTCGAGTTTTCGTATTCCAAATTCAGAGCCATCCGAAGCCATGAGCTGAAAGAGGAGCGCATCCCGGAGCATCTTCTTGACTCGCACGAGATTCACTCCGCGAAAAAATGCCGCAACCTCCTTTGAGCTGAAAATGAAACGCTCATAAAAGAGATCAAAGAACTGATCATTCTCCCGACACCGCTGATAGCTGTCGTGAAACGCCCCGAGAACTGACTGTGGAAGCTTGGAGGTCGCTCGCTTTTTCATATTGTCCAGTTCGGGCATAGTGACCTTTTCGCTACTTTTAAGCATCGCCGAAGAGGTTTACAACGAAAAAAGAGGTTACCGGTGTATCACATTCGCTCAATCTGTCTCTTGTGGTCTGGAGAATGGGAAATTTTCGATAAGAATGCCCTCACATCGCTGCCAAAGGGTCACTTGGCCTCCGGGAGTCTTTTCCATTAATCCATGCACGAGGAGCCAGGAAACCCGTTCTCGAGAGACCAACAATGAGGTCTGTCGTTGGTCTCTCTGATAAAATTCTCCGTTAAACGGGAAAGAAACGGGGAACACAACTCTTTGCCGCCCTCGTTGACCCCGTGGACAAGATGAAA
>JAGRAO010000345.1 GCA_020434565.1 Bdellovibrionales bacterium | reverse complement strand
TGCCATTCATAGAAGATTCAATATTCGGAACGTAGAACTTCGAGAAGAAATTTACGAAGAGACTTGAGGGAGTGGCAAATGAAACCGAAAAGTACTCCCGCTTCCAACTTTACTTTCAACAAGGAGATCTGAACCGTGTGCCTTCAGTATAGAAAGTGAAGTGGGCAAACCCAATCCAAGCCCTCCTGAACGAAATTCATACTGCCCCGAACTATGCTCAAGCGAGTCTCCAACTTCGTAAAATTTCTCAAATATCAAGGGAATCTCATCTTCCGGAATTCCGATGCCAGTGTCAGTTACTGAGAAGACCGCCATGCCACTGTCACTCTTCACAGACAACGTGATGCATCCATTGTCTGGTGTAAATCGGATCGCATTTCCAACAAGGTTTAAAAGGACAATTCCAAGCAGTGATTTATCAGCGTGCACCGCTAGAGTAGGGTCCGACACCTCTGTAAGAAATTGAAGTCTTCTGTCACTCATCGGAACTCTTACCCTTTCCTTCACCACCTCAACAAGTTCAGCAAGGGAAACCTCTTCTTTTTCAAGCCTCACCGATCCAGCCTGTAGCTGAGAGAGGGCGTGAAGCTGAGAGGTCAGTTGAGTCAACCTGCGAACGCCGCTCATAAGAGTTTCTGCCATCTTCGAGCGAGTCGTTTCGTCCAGGGCTCCACCAAACGATAAGAGATCGGCCGAAGCCTGGATAACGTTGAGAGGAGTTCGAAACTCGTGCGCAAGAACCGAAATCATCTCTCCCTTGCGCCGCTCTAAAGTTTCCAGCATCTTTCGCATCCGATTGCTTTGCTCAAAAAGGCGAGCATTATCGATAGCAATAGACAATTGCTGGCCAAACCTCTCAACGAAGATCAGATCCGCCGGTGAAAATGGTTCGGGGCCAATTCGATTGAGCACTTGAAGAGCACCTAGTTTCACTCCGCCACGAACGGAGAGTGGCACACACAACAGCTGCAATGTTTCAAAACTCCCTTCTCTGTCTATAACATCGAAGAATCGAGAATCATTTCGTACATCGGTACTCATTACTGGCTCTTGATGCTTAACGACCCAACCCACAATTCCTTTGTTTGCTGGCATGGTTTTATTCTTCAGCCGACTTGAGTCTCCTCCTTGCATCGCCCAAAAGGTCAGCTCGGTTTGATCGTCATTTAAAAGAAAAATGGTCGCAGCTTTGGCCCCCGTCATGGTCTGGAGATACCCTAAAGCGACCTCCATGACCCTTTCGGTACTGAGAGAACTATTCAGCAAGAGGGGTAGCTGAGAAAGAAACAGGAGCCGAGAGAGTCCAAGTCCCACATCACTGGAAACGAGATCGACATCTTTTGGTGCTTCGTGGTTTTCGAGATAGTTCTTTAAAACTTCAATATTCTTTAACTGCTGAGGTCGACGCAGCTTATTCGCTGCGGGCGTGAGCCATTCATGATTCTCTAAAAATTTAAGCGCTTCGGGCATAAAGAGAGCTCTCTCTACGCCATGCTCTAAACGAAGGAGTTCTGTCTTTTGGAAAAAGTCCTCTCGACCGAGATTACTGAGATCTGCATCAAGGAGATAGCGAGCGAGCGAATCACTCGGCAGTTGGGTTGCCCCCAACGCCGTTTGGACAAGTTGTGTGTCAAGAATCATTGCCTCGATTCGTTGAATCTCAGCCTCCGAAAAACCCTCTGCCTTTTCGAGGGCTCTCCGAGCTTCCGCCGCCGCGATCCACTCGTTATCTATAGGCTTTTCAAGAAAGCCTATATCGTGAAAAGTCGCAGCAACTCCAAGCAATGTCTTTTCTCGTTCATCTAAATTGTCTTCTTCTGCAAAGAGAAGAACATCTCGAAGTACTTCGCGCGTGTGCTTAGCAGAATGATAGTGTAAATTCTTTGGCAGATTCTTCTCTAGCCGAGCAAAGGCATCTTCGAGAAAGGGAAATTGACGAAGAAGATTGCAAACCTTTTCTTCCATGACCTCATCCGAAATGCTCTTGCTACCCTGCTCCATTATTTCTTCGTCATCCTCCAAATCGGGTCTCTTTCTGGGAGCGAAAGCTCAGATTCAATTCGGACTAAGTATGCTTTGGCTACAGGATCATTCTCAAGAGTAAGAAACTTTTTCTGAGCTTCTTCCCACTTTCTCTCCTCAAACAGGGCAAGCGCTTCCGAGAACCCCTCAGCGTCAATATCTATTCCATCCGTGAGAAGCTCAAACACCCGCACAGGCTGTTTTCTTCCAACCACTTGAATGGTACCGATATATCTCCGAAGAATTGTATCATCGAGCTCCCGTTCGGTATCCTCGCTCACCATTGCAGCAGTGCCGAACATCTTGTTGAGTCCCTCCAATCTCGAAGCAAGGTTTGCCGTATCACCAATGACGGTGTAGTCGAACCGTTGTCCGGAACCAAAATTTCCAACCGTGGCTTCTCCACTGTGAATACCGATTCGCATGTACGGGGATATTCCCAATTTCTGTTCGAATTCTGGCCGAAGCTCATTGAGACGTTTCAGGCAATCCACCGCCGCTCGAGCTGCTCTACGCTCGTGATGTGGAATGTCAAGAGGAGCGTTCCAAAAGGCAATAATGGCATCTCCCTCGTACTTATCGAGCGTACCATCCTCTCGAAGAACGAT
>JAGRAO010000344.1 GCA_020434565.1 Bdellovibrionales bacterium | reverse complement strand
GGACCTTTTGGGGGAAGGTAGCCTTTTAATTCTCGAAACTCCCTGCAAAGTTCAAGGAGAGTTATGAGTGATTAACAGCCGATGATGCATAATATATGCATTTAAAAGAATTCTTTCAAGACCAACCCTATGTCGCTTCACTCACAAGGATTTTTCTCCCCCGACCTCCAAAATACAGCAGATTCTGCGTCTGAAAATGTCTCTCTCGCGAAGGAATCTCTCCCGCCGCAGTCTCCTCACCGTGACTCGTTTTTGGAGGGCCAGTTTTCACCTCCTCAAGAACTACCTGAGACTATTTCGGAACGGAGCCAATTCACAGTTGCGGCGGGATTAGATTGGGGTCCCATTCTCTCTTCAACCACTGAGTTTCGTTGGGAGCTTTCAGGAGTGCTTCAGAACCAGAAAGCTTGCCCAACTCTTCCAAAAGGTCTTCTTGTAGGAGATGAAAATCACGCTTCGAGTGAAATTCGGGAGACGATTGCCGAGTGTGTCGTCCCAGAAATAGCTTCACAGTTTCCCTTACAGAAGCTTTACGCATTCGTTGAATTGCCAAGAAGCGAGGAGTACCTCTTAGCCGTCGAGGTTTTCAATCGAACTGGGAGCCTCGAGCCGCTGAGAATATTGCAACGTAACAGCAAGTGGACAAACGAGAATCCTCAGTTGTCTGGCGCAAGAGAGGCGCTCTACCTTTCGCTCCGTCGGCACGGATTCACAGTTGTTCCAATTGATTCCAGTGACCTAACCGATGATCTCAGTATCACTCTTGAGACGTACAAAAGAGCGGGTGAGCTCGCTAGCGGTGGAGAAGATCCAATAATTTCGCTCGGTCGAGCTTCGAATGAGCTTGCAGCTCAAAGGATACTCGAGGGAAACGGTGCTCTCATGGAGAATTTCAAGGAAGCTTGCGATCCAGAGGGAATTTCGCTGGTACTCGTTGGAGACGCCCATGCGAAAGCCGAAGCGGATCATCCAGGACTCGCCGCCGAGTTGGGGCTTCCGTACGTAAGACTCGCAGACACTCGAGAAACACTCTTTTCCACACTCGAGAGAGATTTAGATGGAGCCGTCCTCACATTTCGAGCTCAAGAGAGTCGGCGCGCATTAGGCGTACAGAGAGAAATTGATGAATTGCGGAACAGACTCGCCAAGGATCCGTGTGCCGTTTCCGAGATATTCTCAGAGATCAATGCGACACTTCTCAACTATCAATCTCGTAGTACTACGCACTCGCCCATCCAAAATGCGGCACTCAGTAAGCTACAAGAGTATTTTGTAGTAGCGGCCTATCATTACAACGAGGGGGAGGTGGACGATACAAAAAGGGCGCTTCAACATGCCCACGAAGTGGTAAATGACAACAGAGTGGAGATTCAAGCGCATGCTTCAATTCAGTTCTACGGGCAAGTCGCAGCTTTGGTTCTTGATAGTTTGGAACGGCAAGCGCCGTAGCATCGGAGATTCTCGTAGGCTACCGAAAATCCCTCGATTTTTCTCTGAAGCAGCCACTCGAGAAGATCAGAAAAGTGGGGGAATCGAGAGGTTTCTGTGTATGAACAGTGTTAGAAAATCTCAAGCGGGCGTGTCACAAGTCGAGTTAGCCCTGCTTCTTTTTGCGCTGTCAGTGGCCTGTGTTCCTGCGCTCCAATATCTCGGAAGAGCGACAGAGAGTTCCTTTCTCTCTGCGCGACTTGAGGAAGAACCGCCGGTAGCTGAGTCGCTTCTCAATAATTCTCTTTTGGGTGGAAACCCCGGGGAAGGCCAATTCAGTACTCCGTCTGCCACTCTGGGTGGGGGAACGGTGGGAGGTACTTCCCATTGTAGTGAAACCAACTCATGCGCGACTCAGATCTTCTCTCCTGGGCGAGGACCAGGCCACGATAATAGCATAGTCAAATCGGGTTAGGGCTTTTGCTCTCTCTTGCATTCTCCCAGTCCTGATTTTCTCACCTATTCTCGATTATCATACATGATTAAAGGACTTGCGGCGGGCGAAGCTTTAGAGCATCCAGAGTTCAAATTCATTTCTCGCGATGCTCTATCTGCCGATAGAGCGGGGAGTCCTCTTGATAATATCGGTAATCAATTTGACGCATGCATTTACAACGTCTTCCACTTCTTCGGGATAGGCAGTCCCGTCTCCGTGAAAGCAGCTTCCAACTCCAATATTCTCATATGTGCCGCCGGCAGCCTCGCAGCACAATTTAAAGACATCATCAGAATAGTCTCCTAAGAGTGGGCTTCGAGCTTCTTCGCTTATAGGATCAGTTGCTTGAACTACGACTTGCTCTGTGTTGAGTTGTACAACCTGCCTCTCTGCCAAAACCGATGAAGAAATCAAAAGCGCGAAAAAAACTCCTGAATACACGCCACTGTTCAACTCTTGCCATCGCATATCTTTCTCCTTCAAAGCGTAACATGACCGATTGGGAGAACTTTGTGCATGAGCCTCAATCTAACGAAGCGCACCCGAGTTCGTTTTTCCCAAGCAGGAACTTTCAAGTGTTATACGATGATCGTTTCAAATGATGCATAATTTATGCATTAAACGAATCCTCCTCCTATGCGGTTGCGCATGGCACCGTTCTTTCTCCTGTTTCGGGAGCGACTTCAAACAAACAAAGGGGCTGCACCTTTTCAATGGGACGTCGGAGTGTCACCTC
>JAGRAO010000343.1 GCA_020434565.1 Bdellovibrionales bacterium | reverse complement strand
CATGATCCGAGATGACGCTCGCGCTATCTTAAGCTCCCTCGCTGTAAATTCTGATGAAGGCGATGGAGAAGAAGTAAATTTTTGCTAGTCTTCTTAGTCTCGCTAGTAGTGAATGAAGGGACCTTCCGAGGTCCCTTTTTTTTGCGAATTTTCTCCGCTTCCTTTCCTTATCTTGGTCCCGCTCCTAGTCCTTATCCTTGTCCTGCTCCTACTCCTTTTCCAAAAATTCTTCGACTAGGAGAGCTACCCGACTCCCGATCCTGCGCTGTTCGACTACGAACAGCTTTGGTATCATGTCGCTATGAAATCAGGCCGCCAAAATACGGAGTGGAGCGGGACCGTTGGCCCAACGAGACTTCTTTTTGGGAAACGAGCCAAAAAATTCAATCGCGAACAGGGAGTCGCGCTCGTGATTACCCTGCTCGTTGTCGCGCTCGCCACCATCCTCGTTACCCAAATGACCTACACAACGAGTCTGGACTCTCAGACAAACGCGATGGTCGAGGACTCTCTTCAAGCCGAGTACCTCCTGAAATCTGCGATCAATTTTGGACGCGCCCTCTTAAAAGAAGACGAGTCCCCCGAAGACGCTCCTCAAGACACGTGGGCACTCTTTCGAGATGGCCTCGAACTCCCACTTGATCAGCTCGGAATCCAGCAGAGAGGTATTAAGATAGAGTTAGAGATTCGTCCTGAAGAATCAAAGCTCCCACTTCGAGCTGTTCTGAGCGGTACTCGGGTAAACAAGAGGTGGCGTGATTGCTTCGTTCGACTCTTTCGAGAACTCGGTTTCGAGGATGATGAAGAAGAAGACCAAAGCGGGCTCTTTAATGGCCGGGTCTTTGGGCCTGAAGAACTCGTTGCAAACCTTATCGATTACCAAGACCAGGATACGACACGTTACGAAGACGACGATTTTGTTTCCGGAATTGAAGATCAGATCCCTGAAGGGCTTTTTGCCAACCGGGTTGTACGACGTGTCGCTGAACTCAACGACATTCCCGGATTTACTCCTCGAAGAGTGCGCCAGCTCACGCCGTTTGTTACAGCATACGGAAGCAGTCGCCGAGTAAATATCAATCTCGCTCCTGCGGTTGTTCTACGCTCTCTCCACGATGAAATCGGAGATTCTGAAGCCGACGCTATCGTCTCATTTCGCTCAAGTGATGAGGGTCCATTCGATTCAACGAACCAGCGCACAAAGCTCTCAGAGATTGTTGGGGACTCCGTCTACAATGAACTCGCTTCAATGATAGGAGTTCGGAGCAACTGGTTCCAACTACTGGCAAAAACGGACTACGGAAATTCCAGTAGTTTTATGAGAGCGTTTGTCTCTCAGGGAGAACTCGGAGAGCTTCCGGTTATTCGGGTCTTGGAGATCTTTTGATCGAGATCCCTTAAGGAGTGACCTCGAACTCGACCGGCCAAGTAAATGGTGAAGGCTCGCGCCGAGAGCAGGTGTGATGCTCATCCTCAGTTGGTTTTCAGAACTCGCCGCCAGCTAACTCCTGAAAAACGCTCAGAAAAGGCTGCCGTAAGATTGTGGTCCAAGAACGTAGATGGGTTTGACCTTTGACGAGTTTTTCTCCATAATCCCGAGTCTTTAGCGCGACCCAGTCGGGAAATGCTCTATTGAGTGAGCGCTCCGGTGAGGTGGCTGCGCCAAGTTGCGCGCCGAAACGGAACAGATTTTTGCCTTTGGGAGAGAGAGATGGCACATCGTTGTAAGATTTCAGGTAAAGGATGTCAGTTTGGACATCGAGTAAGTCACGCGAAAAACAGGACAAAGCACACCTTCAAGGCAAACCTTCAGTCACGCCGACTCTTCGTGCCAGATGAAAACCGATATATTAAAACTCGGGTTTCCACTAGAATTCTTAAAACCATTGATAAGATTGGGCTCCGGGCCACCCTCAAAAAGCACGGCATGACCGTCAAAGATCTCGAGCGGTAACCGAGAGCTTACACAATTCTCTTAAAAATTGATGGAACACCTATTCTCCCCCAGGTTCTCAGCCTGCGTCGCCGAGGAGTATGATGATGAAGACGAGTGGAGGTGAGTATGAAAACTGGACCTCGATACCCATCACGTAATCGACTGTGGTTTACCGCTGGCATTGTTGCCATAGCGTTTCTCTCTGTATTTTTTTGGTCGCTCCCGCATGCTGGAGATGCACACTCGCCAGCGGAGCAACTTGATCAGCTCAACCCTCAGCCACTTTTGGACGAGCCGCTGCAAGAAGCCAAAGTCATGCCACGGGAAAAGCGCCAACTCCTGCTTGCCTTGCCAAAAGAGGATCTTTCTCGAATTGTCGAAGCCCCTCCACTCGCATCTGAATTGGAGACTACGGATGCCGTGCGATCCAACTTAAACAACGATACGAACCTTCCTGCTTGGACAAAGCGCCTCGAAGTTCAACGGCCGGAGAACGACTCTCTCGTCTTAGGGATAGATCTTATCCAGGAGTCTGACAGTTCAAAAATCGCCTCCGAGATCCACGAACGAGAAGATGACGCACTGATCGACTCCTCGACTATTCTTTCCGATAAATAGCTCCCCTTTTCAAAAGTAGGAATTGTTTACGAGAGATATTTCCGACAAGGACAAGGACAAGGACAAGGACAAGGACAAGGACAAGGACAAGGACAAGGACAAGGACAAGGACAAGGACAA
>JAGRAO010000342.1 GCA_020434565.1 Bdellovibrionales bacterium | reverse complement strand
TCTGCAGCAAACGAACGTGGTGAGCGAACCCTTTCGAAGCGAATCGCAGGAGAGATTCTCGACGCGCTCGAGAACCGTGGTTCTGCAGTGAAAAAGAAAGAAGATACCCACAAGATGGCCGAAGCCAACAAGGCTTTTGCTCATTTCCGTTGGTAGTTGAAGAGTTTTTGAATGTGGTTCCCGTTAGGGGTGCGTCTTTAAGAGAGAAGAGTTCGTGGCAAAGTTTGAACTGGCGAAAACAAGAAACATCGGAATCATGGCCCACATCGATGCGGGCAAGACGACGACGACTGAGCGTATCCTGTTTTACACCGGGATTAACTACAAGATCGGAGAGGTCCATGAAGGCGCTGCCACTATGGACTACATGGAGCTCGAACAAGAGCGAGGGATCACTATCACCTCTGCCGCGACAACCTGTACCTGGAGTGGTGGTGAGGGGCAACTCCCTGAGCACAAGATTAACATTATTGATACTCCTGGCCACGTAGACTTCACGATTGAAGTAGAGCGAAGTCTTCGGGTACTCGACGGGGCTGTGGGCGTTTTCGATGCGGTAAACGGTGTAGAACCTCAGTCTGAAACAGTTTGGCGCCAAGCGACAAAATTTAAGGTTCCTCGTTTTTGTTTCATCAACAAGATGGACAAAATCGGGGCAAACTTTGATTACGCTGTGAGCACCATTCGTGATCGGCTCGGAGCAAACGCAGTCCCGCTTCAGGTAATGATCGGAGCTGAAAGCGAGCTTAAAGGGGTAATCGACCTCATCGAGATGAAAGCGATCATCTATAACGATGAGACCATGGGTGCGAAATACGACCTGGCTGAGATCCCGGCTGAGCTCAAAGACACTGCTGAAAGTGCGCGTGAGTACATGCTTGAAGCTATCGCTGAATGTGACGACGCCTTCATGGAAAAGTACCTCGGAGGAGAAGAGCTCTCACCTGAAGAGATTCGAGCAGTAGTTCGAAAGGGAACTCTTTCTCAGCAGATATTTCCGGTTCTTGGTGGTTCTTCATTCAAGAACAAAGGGGTACAGCCGCTTCTTGACGCGGTCATTCACTATCTCCCTTCACCCCTCGATGTGCCTCCAGTTGTTGGTTTTGATCCAGATGATGAAACCAAAGAGATCACCCGAGAAGCGAAAGACGAAGAGCCCTTTTCTGCTCTGGCTTTTAAGATCATCACTGACCCGTATGTAGGGGTGTTGACCTTCTTTCGAGTGTATTCAGGAACGCTTGATGCCGGAAGCGGTATTCTCAACGCCACTCGAGGAAAGAAAGAGCGAATTGGGCGTATCGTTCGGATGCACGCTGATAAGCGTGAAGAGGTGAAGTCAATCAGTGCTGGTGATATCGGTGCTGCTGTTGGTCTCAAGGAAACGTACACCGGAGATACTCTCTGTGATGTCGAGAAGCCGATTGTTCTCGAGTCTATCTTCGCACCTGAGCCGGTAATCGGAGTGGCAATTGAGCCGAAATCAAAGGCCGACGAAGAGAAGATGGGCATGTCTCTCATGAAGCTCGCAAAAGAAGACCCTTCTCTGCGTGTTCGAACGGATGAAGAGAGCGGCCAGACTATTATTGCGGGAATGGGTGAACTTCACCTGGATATCATCAAGAGCCGACTCGAGCGAGAATTTGGAGTTTTTACAACAGTTGGAAAGCCTCAAGTTGCTTACAGAGAGACTATCTCTTCGGCTAAAACCGAGCATGAATTGAAGTATGCGAAGCAGACCGGAGGTCGTGGACAATTTGGTCACGTTTTCCTTCGTCTTGAGCCTCTTCCAGCGGGAAGCGGTTTTGAGTTTGTCGACGAGATTAAGGGCGGTGTTATTCCGAAGGAGTACGTTCCAGCTGTGAAGAACGGTGTGGAAGAAGCGCTCAAGGGAGGGATTCTCGCTGGCTATCCTGTGATTGATATTCGGGTGGCGCTTTATTTTGGAAGTTTTCACGAGGTTGACTCGAGTGAGATGGCCTTCAAGATCGCAGGTTCAATGTGTGTGAAAGAAGCTGCGAGAAAGGCAGGCATTAAACTGCTCGAGCCGGTAATGAAGGTTGAAGTGACCTGTCCTGAGGAGTTCACGAGTAACGTGGTCGGAGATCTTAACCGTCGACGTGCGAAGATTCAGGGGATGGAAGTGCGTGGTGGCGGTCAAATCATAGCAGCAGAAGTTCCTCTCGCTGAAATGTTCGGATATGCAACAGATCTGCGTTCAAACACGCAGGGACGTGCGAACTTCTCAATGGAATACCATCACTACGATGATGTACCGAATCACATTGCTGAAAGCATTGTGAAGAAGTGAGGAACTTCCGAGAGATAGGGTTTAGGAAAAGTATATTTTGTTAACGTTTACCATCTTCAAGAAAGGAACGGAGAATGGCTAAAGAAAAATTCGATCGAACCAAACCACACGTAAACGTAGGGACGATTGGTCACGTTGACCATGGAAAAACTACTCTTACTGCTGCTTTGGTAAACACTCAGGCAAAGCGATCTCTCGCGAGCGCATTGAGCTACAAAGATATCGCAAAGGGTGGTACTGAGCGGGATGAAACAAAGACAGTAACGATTGCAAGTGCTCACGTTGAGTACGAAACCGCTAATCGTCACTATGCTCACGTTGACTGTCCTGGTCACGCCGACTACGTGAAGAACATGATCACCGGTGCTGCTCAGATGGACGGAGCTATCC
>JAGRAO010000341.1 GCA_020434565.1 Bdellovibrionales bacterium | reverse complement strand
TCTAAGTTGCCGAGCTATCTCATCTACGGCTTCAAGGTTTGTTTTGTAGGCTGTCTCTTCGATGTCGCCTCCTGCAGTGGCCTTACCAGAGTTCACGTCGATCGCCACGAGTGCCTCGAGCGAATCTATGACGATTGCGCCTCCTGAGGGGAGTTTCACTTCATTTAAGAAGGTATCGCCCACCTGTTCGTCTATTCCGTGGTACGAAAATATCGGTTGTTCATGGGTGTACTCTTTGACCCTTGATCGGTAGCGGGGCATGACTTTGGCAACGAAGTCTTTAACTTTTTGATAGGTCTGCTGATCGTCGATAAGGATTTCCCGGATCTCAGGGGTGAAATAGTCCCGGATCACTCGGGTGGCGAGCTCGCTCTCACGGTAGAGGAGAGAGGGACAATCTGCGGTCTGAGCTCTTTCAAGAATTCCTTCCCAGAGCTTGAGTTGGAGTGACAGGTCACGAGAAAGCTCGGCCTGAGAGCGATCAAGCCCGGCAGTTCGGATGATCATACCCATTCCCTGGGGCATTTCGAGCTCGGAAGCCAAGGCTTTCAAGCGCCTTCTCTGTTCTGAGTCGTTGATTTTCCTCGAGATTCCGCCTCGATCGCTTCCCGGCATAATCACCACATACCTTCCAGGAAGTGAAAGATATGTTGTGAGAGTCGCTCCCTTCATCTCGCGCTCTTCTTTCACGACTTGAACGACGAGTTTTTGTCCCGCATGGAGAACATCTTGAATTCTTGGTCGGCGACCATTGTTGTTGGTTGATCGAAAATAGGCCGGGTGAATGTCGTTTATCTGAAGAAATCCGTTTCTCTCGGTCCCGATATCGAGAAAAGCTGCCTGGAGGCTTGGTTCTATCCGAGCGATCTCAGCTCTGTAGATGTTTCCCTTAAGCTTTTTCCCGACGTTTGATTCAACCTCAAGCTCTATGAGGTTGCCGTCCTCAACGATCGCAATCCGACACTCTTCGCGGTGGACCGCGTTAATAAACATCCTTCTTTCCATTGGGATTTCCTCATGTCGGTCGTGAATTCCCATCGATATCCGGATGTCTTACGGTGAACGAGAAAGAGAGACTTTTTCTCAGCCGAATCCAACAGATCGAATCGGCTCCAAGGGTGAACCAAGGAAGGTGTGACATTTGTGCTATGAAGATCTGTCCGTTCTGGGACAGGGTCGAGCGTTGTAAACGGCTTCATAGTGTTACAGTTCAGTAGTGTCCTAAGAGAAAGTCTTCTATCTCTCCCGGTGTTCGTGGAGAGTTATGACCGAAACGTTAAAGTTTAATAAATGCTAAAAATCTTTTCCGCTGGGTGTGGAGTTTTTAAACATTAGGTAATATCAAAGGGTTAAGAGTTGACCCCACAACCAGTCCCTATTATGTAAGAAGGCGATTTCGAGTTCAAGGATGCGCTAGATTATCGAATACTTTAATACGTTGTTTTATTTCAATAGGAATATGTCCCTTTTAGGTTTGGACTGCTCCGCACGATATTCTCTTCAGTGGCTCCCTTCTTTCGGGGAGTTTATTCGATCGTAACGCTTGGTTTGGGACTCTTGAAAAATTAGGGTGTTGGGAGGAGTCTTCCCAAAATACCACGAGGAGACTTATGCGTTTGGTAATCGTTAAGGGATTAAATAGAGGCAAGGAGTACTCTCTCGAAGAGGGGAGTAATCTTTTAGGCCGCTGGGACCCGGACACGGGTGCCTTTCCCGAAATAGATTTGGAGCCTGAGGACGACGAAGCAAAAGTTTCCCGAAAGCATGCAATTATTCGCCTTAAGGATGGCAGGCTCTCAATAGAGGACTGCGGCAGCCTCAACGGGACTTTTATTAATAGAGGTCCAAAACTTGAGCAAGGGCAACTCCATGCGTTGCATCCAGGTGACGAGATCATTATCGGGAAGATCTTTCTTCGGGTCGAAACAGAAGAGCCTGACGCTTAAAGCGTGTTAAGAATTCTCAGTTTGGTAAGGAGTAACCGGGCCGATGTTCCCGCAGCTTCGGCTTGTTCCGGAGTAGATACACTTCTTCTCTTAACACTCATTTGTTGAATCAAGCAGCTTTTGAATCTGCTCAACAAGGACCTGAGGCTTACACGGTTTCGTCAGTACCAAATTGCATCCGGCGTCCATGGCCTCTTCGTGAATTTCGGGATCATCAACTGCAGTGAAAGCAACTATAGGAACCTCTATTCCCCTCTGGCGGAGCTCGCGCACGCAGTCCTGCCCACTCATTTTCGGCATCATGAGATCGATCAGGATGATGTCAGGCTCCGCATCTTCAACGCACTCAAGTGCTGAAACTCCATCGGCGCGTCGAACGACTTCGAACCCTTTATCTTCAAAGAGAAAGTCCACGATGTCGAGGGCAGTCATATCGTCGTCGATTATGAGAATTGTTTGTGAGGACATGTTTGGACGCTCCTACGTTCCAGATATACCAGTCGCCATTTGAAATGCCTGATTCAGAACAGACAAAAGTTGACCGCTTTTGGCAGCTCGTATGTGTTCTCCCTTCGGGGATATACTGGCGGGCAGATCGAAAAAGCGCGCAGTTTCATTCGCACCCCAGTATAGACGAGACTCCCGTGTAACCTAAGATGAGGGATGTTTCAAAGTGGTTACGAGCAATCATCCCTTGCCGCTGAGTTTGTGAAAAGGCCCGGAGAGCAAAGGGATGGAGACGTCGTTCTAAGGACGCGGTGGG
>JAGRAO010000340.1 GCA_020434565.1 Bdellovibrionales bacterium | reverse complement strand
CCCACTCACGATCCTGTCTCCGGAGACTCTTCACAATTCCCGTAATTGTACTGAAAATCTAAAAACTACTAAAAAAAACTTCTTTCTCTCGCTTTCTGGCTCTCCGAGCCTCAATCGGACGGCCAGGAATCGCTCTTTGGGTCCTGCTCCAAATATCTTTCGACCCCCTTTCTGTTTGCTGAGATCTCTACTACTCTGCCGAAGAGATATACAGAAAAGACCCGAGAGTTAGGACGTTGGGAATGAGAGAAGATCTGAATCACGGTGGCAGTGCTGAACCCAGTGAAAATTTTCAGCGGGCAGTTCAAACGGCCCAAGACCTTCACCACAGTTTAGGAAAAGTCATCAAGGGCCGCGACGACACCATTCGTCTTACGATAACCGCGCTCTTGGCTGATGGTCATGTATTACTCGAAGATTATCCCGGATCTGGAAAAACACTTCTTACGAAAACGCTTGGTAGGTTGATTCGCTCAGAGGTCGTCCAAGATGACTATTCCCACATCCTCCCCTTTCGGCGAATTCAGTTTACTCCTGATATGCTCCCAGGGGATGTTCTCGGAGTGAACGTATTTGACGCGCAATCGGGGTCCTTCCGTTTTCTCCATGGGCCGGTCTTTGCCCACGTCGTGCTCGCCGATGAGCTCAATCGTACGGGACCAAAAGTTCAAGCAGCTTTTTTGGAGTGCATGGCGGAAAAGCAAGTAACGATTGACAACGTTACCCATCGCCTCGACCAACTCTTCTTTGTGGTTGGAACGCAAAACCCGCTCGACCTTGCTGGTACCTATCCTCTGCCGCTTGTACAGCTTGATCGCTTTCTTTTGAAAATTCCCATGTCCTACGTTGATGCCTCAAGTGAGATTGAGATTTTACGAGATCATGAATCGATAATGGGCTCGGCCGAGTCACTTGAGCCGGTGTGCTCTCGAGAGCAAGTGCTCGCGGCCCAACGGGCGACGAAGGAGGTCTTTGTATCAGACACACTTCGTCGGGCGATTGTTGATCTTGTTCAGGAAACGAGGTCCTCTCCGCTCCTCCAGTTTGGGGTCTCTACGAGAGCTGGCCTGATGTTACAGTCCGCGCTCCGTGCATGGGCCCTCGTGAACGGAAAGACCTATGTCGACGAAGACGATCTCAAATATATTGCTCCGTTTGTTCTTCGCCATCGCCTCAAGTTTTCAGGAGGCGTATCGAGCGAAGCGGAAGCATTTGAACAGATCATATCAAATCCCCTGGAACGTTTAATTCGGGCCTCTCGCTCTTAGACTGCTCTCCTCAGCAAGAGTGCGGGTTAACCCGGGTGAGCAGCTAAGAAATTTTTGCAGGAACTAATTTTACGGTACCAGCCGCGACCCTCTTTGCTCGCTTGAATCGATCAATTCCAAACACCTCCTATGCATCACCTACGAGATTTTACGGAGAAAGCGAAATGTTTGCGCCCTTGGTCGCCACACCCTCGGCATGATGCTTGCTACATACCCCTTAAGGGAGATGGGCGATGAATAGAGCATTCTTTTCAGGTATTCCACGCGACACGGTACTCTTTAGCCGATTTCAAACACTGCGCTGTCTCAGTGCTCATAGCCACGGAGCTGTGTACCTCTGTCTCGACCAGCAAAATTACGACGCGCCAGTAGCATTAAAAGTAATTGCGACTCAGGAATCAAAGTCATCCGTGACAGCACAGAGATTCTTTAACGAAATAGAGGTAAGCAAGCGAGTTACTCATCCGCATATACTTAAATGTTCGGGATTTTTTCGGGACGACACCTTCACAGCGTTCGGTATGGAGTATATGAATGGCGGGACTCTCGCCGACTACCTCGAAAGAAAATCGCTCATCTCATATTCCGACTTCTTCCGAATCATGTTGCAGCTCTGTGCTGGCGTAACAGCCCTCCATCAGGAAGGTATTATCCATCGCGATATGAAGCCCGAAAACATCCTCTTAACTCCACGCCTAGACGTTAAGGTGGCGGATTTTGGAATCGCGAGCATCGCTGAAACTGGACACTGCGGCGAGGATGAAATCATCATTGGAACACTGAACTACTTGAGTCCTGAATACATTCAACATGGAAGCTACGACCATCGTTCCGATATCTACAGCTTGGGGGTCATCGCTTTCGAGCTCCTGACGCACGCTCTACCATTTCGGTCGACTTCACCATTTGATTCGCTCATGCAGAGAGTGACAGAACGTCCGCTTCGACCGGAATTCGCAAGAGTAGACTGTCCTTCTGATCTCAGCGAGGCCATCGTTCGAGCTCTCTCTATAGATCCATCGAAGAGATTTCAGTCAGCGGTTGAATTTGCTGATGCGCTACTTGACACCGAACTCTTGAAAGGCCTTCTTGCGACTCCTCGTCAACACCGACTCTCGGACGAAGAAACCAAATCTCTTCGCCGAGCGTCTGGAGCTTTCGAGGTAAAAAGTCTCAGACAGGCATATTCTCATCAACTCAACTAGTCCGCATTATTCATGAGTCTTCGTAGCGAGGAGGTAGAGAATTACCCCGGCTCTAACTCCAGAAAACACTCTTGCCTTATGAGCGAGACAACGCGAGACCTCGCCTTTTCGCTTCACCAAGATCAATCTGAACTTTTTCTTCTAGAGAAACGACTCTGCAGGTAATGCTTGAATCAAGGAGCGTTTTTGAAATTCGATTGAACGGGCTAATCGGATCTGTTGTAAAGCACGTAACACTTCCCTCATCCAAAGAAGAGGCTGCCTCAGGAAAGAGGGCCACAAGCTCATCTGCCATCGGTTTTCCACAACAGAGCACC
>JAGRAO010000339.1 GCA_020434565.1 Bdellovibrionales bacterium | reverse complement strand
GAGTGCCGTTTATCGTGGCTGTTTTGGTTATTGCTGCTGAGTCGTTAGGGACTCTCTCGATAATCCTTGGTTTTCTCACGAGATTCTGTGCGGCGAGTCTTGCGCTCGTTATGGCTGGAGCTATCACAATGGCGCACGCTGGAAATGGGTTCTTTATGAACTGGACCGGGCAGCAGCAGGGGGAGGGGTTTGAGTACCACCTCCTTGTTATCGGTCTTGCGTTAGCACTCGTTGTTTCTGGTGGAGGAAGGTTTTCAGTGGACCAGAAGCTTTCGGAGAAACTCTCGTGAAAATCGGTCATGTTCATCTCAAAGTTCGAAACCTGAAACGCTCAGAAGCGTTTTATCGAGAGCTACTCGGAGCTCACGAAACTGAGCGGGTGAATGGACACTTTGTCTTTTTATCAATGGGGGAGTCGCACCACGAGCTTGCCTTACAAGAGATAGGCGAAGCCGGGCGGCTCCCAACTCCTGATACCGTTGGGTTGTACCACTCAGCTTTTGAAGTTGCGGACTCAACCGAGCTCCTTACAGCGATAGAAAGGGTAAAACAGCTTGAAACGCCGTATGTGCTGGTGGATCACGGAATAAGTTGGGCGGTGTATTTTTCAGACCCTGATGGAAACGGAGTCGAGGTGTACCTTGATCGAAGGGATGCTCCACACGGTGCAAAGGACTGGAGCGGAAAGAGCCGAAAGTTGAGTATTCATGAGATTGAAAATGCTCGGTGAGCTCTTCCCTTATTCTGGCCCAAAGTATCGCTTCTGAAATGCGAGAGAGACGTTCACGAGTCCTATCAGCGCTGGAACCTCAATGAGAGGGCCAATCACAGCAGCGAAAGCTGCGCCTGAGTGAATTCCGAACACAGCAACCGCTACGGCTATCGCAAGTTCGAAATTGTTTCCGGCAGCAGTAAAAGAGAGAGTGGCGGTCTTTGAATAATCTGCTCCTGCTCTTCGGCCTAAATAAAAAGAGACAAAGAACATCAGGCAAAAGTAGATCGCAAGCGGTATCGCGATTCGAACCACATCAAGTGGAAGGGCTACGATGTACTCACCTTTCAACGAGAACATGACAACGATTGTAAAAAGGAGTGCGATAAGAGTAATCGGACTTATTTTTGGGATCACGTTTCTTTCGTACCAGGCACGGCCCTTTGTTTTTAAGAAACAATAGCGGGTGATCATCCCGAGCAGAAACGGGATGCCGAGGTAGATGAACACGCTTTCAGCGATTGAACTCATCGTTATCTTTGAGAGATCAACTGCTCCAAACTCAACTCCGAAAACTGGGGGGATATAGATAATAAAAAACCAGGCATACAACGGATAGAACACGACTTGAAATACTGAGTTCAGCGCAACGAGTCCGGCGGCGTAGTCGTTATCTCCCCGAGCGAGGTCATTCCACACGATCACCATGGCGATACACCGGGCGAGTCCTATCATGATAAGCCCAATTGCGTACTCCGGTTTATCGGAGAGAAAGATCACCGCGAGGCCAAACATAAGTGCTGGCCCGATAACCCAGTTCTGAATGAGTGAGAGAAGCAGTACCTTTCGGTTACGAAACACTTCACGGAGCTCTTCGTAGCGCACTCGAGCAAGTGGCGGATACATCATGAGAATGAGACCGAGCGCTATCGGAAGAGATGTGGTCCCAAGCGACATGGAAGAGAGAGTGCTGGCAAGCGATGGTACATAGTGGCCCGCTGCAACTCCTATCACCATAGCTGAGAGAATCCACACCGTTAGAAATCGATCGAGAAACGAGAGCTGTTTTGGGCAGGGTGCGATGTCAGTTGTCATTTGAGGGCCTCCAATTTTGTTGGAAGGGTAAGAATAAAGTTCTTGATCTCATCTCTCACGCGTCGGTAGTGCGGGAGTGCTTCTGAGTCATCTCGTGCTGTTTGGGCGAGCTTTGGTGGGTCATCGAATGGAACGTGAAGAACTCGTGTTCCAGAGGGCGGGGTAGGGCAAGTTGCGGCTGCCCTATCACAAACCGTAACAATAAGATCGAGAGAGATCTCACCAAGCTCATCGAGAGTTTTCGAGTGGTGGTGAGAGATATCGACACCACTTTCTTTCATCACTTGCACGGCGAGTGAGTTTACGCCGTGGGGTTTTGTTCCAGCTGAATAGGCTTCGACTGACTCGCTCAGAAGCGAGCGGGCAAAGCCCTCTGCCATCTGGCTTCGACAGGAGTTTCCGGTGCAGAGAAAGAGCACTTTAGGTTTCATGTGATCCTTTTTTTAGCAGCACTGCTTTTTCGGTGTACCCCGTTTGAGTTTTTTGAGGAGAGTCGGAAAGAGCGTTTCGATGTCTTTGATCGCCTTGGGATTGAGGCAGTAGCAGCTTGTTACACCTTCGATCTCTCCCGTTATGAGACCAGCGCTTTGAAGTTCCTTAAGGTGTTGAGAAACTGTTGACTGAGCGAGCGGCAGAACTTCGACAATTTCGCCACAGATACAAGACGCTCGCTCAGCGAGTGTTTCAAGTATTGCTATGCGAGCTGGATGAGAGAGTGCCTTTGCGTAGCGTGCCAAGGTGACAGTTTTAGAGTCGAACTCGTGTGACTTTGATGTTGCCATAGAGGTACCGTATATCGTAGATATACGATAAAATTTTTACAAAAGGCAAGAAGGTTGTACACCAGCTCTTTCTTTCGAGGGAAACTGTCTCACAGCGGCAAGCGGGAAACTTAGGCACTCCACAACTCTGAAAGAGGCCCCGATGCGACTCGTCTAATGTCATTTCCGAAATTCTCGATTCCAGAGCCAGCAGCATAAGTCAGAGTGCTGAAAACGTTTGA
>JAGRAO010000033.1:14991-20922 GCA_020434565.1 Bdellovibrionales bacterium | reverse complement strand
TCTGGCCCGTTGTGGGCTCGTAGATCCGGCACAAGAGCTTTGCAAGCGTTGACTTGCCGGAGCCGTTCGGTGCAACCAAGCCCAGCGTTTCTCCCTTTCGAAGGGTAAAACTCAAGTTGTTGATCACGAACTTGTCGGTCCCTGGGTAGCGAAACGACACGTTTCGAAGCTCAAGGCTCTCGATCGGGGCTTCGGTAACGGATACCGCTTCTGAAGCCTGCGGCTCAGCTTCCATCTCAAAGAGTTCGAACATGTCTCGAACAAACTTCCCATCTCGGAACTGACTTCCGATGTTTTGGGAAAGCATGTTGAGAGCTGATCGAAAAGCAGCAAGTGATGCGAGATAGAAGGCAAGAGTGCCAACCGGTATCTCTCCGTGGACGACCCGTCCGACAAAGAAGAGAATCGCAAACACAGCTGCTGCTTCAGAGAACAGAAGTGCTGAGAGCTGAAGCCAAACATTTGAGCGCTCCACCCTCAACTCTTCTGACTCGATCTTTTCGAGATGAGACCTTAGGAGGTGCACAAAGAACGGCACCGCCTGAAAGAGCTTGACCTCGATCAGTGCTCTGAGATCGGTCAGTGAATGCCTGGTGTACCAGAACTTTCGACGGGTCTCTGAGAGCTTTGTCTCTGCCTGCCACAACCGGTTGTTGTAATAGATATCAACCAGAAGGCGCGGCATGGACGCTGCAAAGATCAAGAGCCCGACTCGCCAGTCGGCCGCCAGGAACACGAGGGTCGCGATGCAGCACTCAAGCAGGTTCTGCCCCAGATAGGACATCCGCTGGATAAAGTCTGGAGCACGCCACATGGCGTTCTCCTGGACTTTGGTAATCAGGTCTTTTTGCTCCTGATTCTCGTGTGCTGCAACGGGCATCGACGCGATTCGGTCATGAATCGATACCGCAAAGCTTCGAAAACAGCCCTTGTAAATCACTGTCTTGGTGAAAAACTGAAGAGTGTTGCAAATAGCAAAGGCACTTCCAGCCACCAACATAAGTCCGAGAAAAACTCCTGCATCAACTCCGAGCACGCCACTTTGTTGCGAGGACACCAGCTCGTTGAGAAGCTGTCCGATCGCAAAGTTTTGAACGAACGGAAGAAGCGCGGTAAGCACTACCACGATAAGCCCAAAGACAAGCAGCTTTGGCATCTCCTTCCATGCGATCCGAAAGACGCGCCAGGAGTCGTGAAGAACGTTCTTCACTTCCTGAATCACTTTCATATCAGCCTCCATTGTAAAAAGTTTGAAAACCAGTTCTGTAAAACCGTTTGGACCTCTCTGATCCGCGGTGTCAGAGGTTGTCCGGCGGCAGAACCAAAAATGGAGGTGACACCTTCTACCCATTTGGGCTCTTCGCTATTCGAAGAGCATGTATGCGTTGCACAACCACAACGAACGTGCAGCGGTGCGCACCCGACAGAGGTCGGGAGAGAATCGCGATGTATTCAGTTCGGAGTGTGGCTTTAAAAAAGCGGATCAAACTCTCAGAAGAGAGCTTCCAAAGGAGAAGATCAACGACACCTTGGTCGCTCGATCACTCACTGGAAAACCACGCACACGAGAACAAGAATGTTTCGATAAATGTCTGAAATACCAGGAAATTCCGTCAGTCCAGAAACGAGGTCGACTAACAACGCTCCCCCGTTTTGAACCCGGCTACGCTCTCAGTTTGTGACGCAAAGCCATACACGCTGGCCAAGCATTTCCAAAGAGTGAAACCGGACCACGATCTCTGTAGATCGAATCTGGAGTGAAGGAATCGGTAATGTCTGAAGGCAATACCGATTCCCCGGCACCAGTGTAGAGTGCGAGTTCTGCATCTTGAAGAAATGCCACCGCACCGATCGACACGTTGTATCCGGCTAAGGATTGTATTTTGTAATTTGCCATCATAATCACCAATTGTTGAAAGTTGCCTCAAAGCCACCTTGTTTTTCTCGATTTTTCCTATGAAAAACCGGCAAAAACGAAATGGAGAGACAAGCTGCCAAGGTAGCACAAAATAATAACTACTCAAGCACTTTCTTACGATTAGAAGTGAATCAATTCAAAATTGAGCCGGTTGTTCTGGACCGGGTTATTTTCGCTTTGGACTGACGAGATCAATCGGGCCATACGCGCCCGAGGTTACTTCGAGTGTCGCCACGGGAGCGAAGGTGGCTCCATTCTCAACCAGCTCTGCGGTTTCGCGTGAAATGATAAAATCTGAGTCGAGCTTTGTTGAGTGAGAGGCAAGCTCAAGGGTAGCTGACATTGGATCGCCAATAAGAGTAAAGATCTCGGTCTCTCCATCTTCTGCTCGGGCTTTCCCTTGCATCCCCCTTCCTGAGTGAATGAGCACCTTGTAAGCAAAGGCGAGTTCATCCGATGGGGTGCTCGATGCTTCAAGAAGGTTAACTGCGCTTTCGTACGATGCTTTCGCGCATTCGGGAGAAGAGCTGCCACACCACGTCGCAACGATATCTCCTCCAACCATCTTTTCGACTTTTCCACCGTGGTCTTCTACAACCCGAACGACTTTTTCTCTCCATGCGGCGAGGAGCTCGGAGAGATCCTTTTCCTGAAGCGCTTGAATATAAGAATTATAGTCTCGAATCGAAGCAACAAGAATTGTGACGTCTACTGGTTTGAGTTCCACGGTTTTGCTTCGTGCCCGGTTTGCGTTGCTATCGTTTTGAGAAAGATCGACTGTTATTGAACACGCGCCAATATTTACAATATCACCCGAACTAAGATCCTTCATTGAGGACAAACTCTCACCGTTAAGAAAGGTCCCGTTTGTACTACCGAGATCTGCAACGACCGCACCAAAGCTAGTGGCGCTAAAAGCGGCGTGTCTTCGAGAAACTGATGGATCGTTGAGCATGATCCGGTTTTCATCGGAGCGCCCAACAGTTATCTCCTCGCCATCGCACAGCGAGAGTTCCTGCTCTTCTCCTGCGTCAGAGAGGTATTTGAGGGTTACGATCGGTAACGAGGCCATGAATTGTAGTCGGCCGAAGGGGTGAATTTTTTAAATTCATTTTTAGCTCATAACGAGCCCCTGTAACCCTTTAATATGGCACGTAAAATTGAAGATTGCCTCACGCGCTTGTGAGCCAGGCGCTCTCTAGTTTCCGGCAGAGATAAAGACCCCACCTCTATATCCCGGGTAGGCAAAGAAACTCGCTATGGAGCGATTTGAAACGCCGTCAAACACCTTTACTTGAGAACGTCGTGCTCGAGCTGTTCCCACGATAATTTCAGAGAAACCATCCCCGTCAAAATCAGCAGCACTTACTGTGGTCCCGCCCTTAAACACGGGTCCAAATGCTGAAAAGCTCGCAAGCCGTTGTTGTCGGGCGGCAATGAAAGTGATTACTTCCAGGCCAGCGCTGTCTTTCCCCGGTCCGACTATGATCTCGTCATTGGGATCACTAGAAGTATTCCCAGTTGAAACAAACACTCCTCCTGTATAACTCGAACCGTATGGGAAAAATGAATAGAGCATCGAGTTATCTTCTCCTGAGAACACGCGAACTTCGCTTGACCCGTCCCCGGCACCAGTCACGATATCGTCAAAGCCATCTCCGTTAATGTCACCGGTAGCCACGCGAACTCCCCCGATGAATCCGGAGTCAAAAGCATTAAAGAACGAAAGCTGCTCTCCTGTGGTCCCATCAAAGATATTCACTTGGGATGCTTGAGAATCAGTTGCGGTAACGATATCAAGAAATCCATCGCCGTTGATATCTCCGACAGCGACTCGAACACCTCCACGAAATGAGTTGTTAAACGCAAGAAAGTTTCCCTGAGGGCCACTGATCAGTTCGCCTGTGGAACCGTCAAAAACTTTTACCCGTGGAGCTGCCCCCTTTCCTCCTGCGGTTACGATGTCGAGCACATCATCGTTGTTAAAGTCACCAAGCGCACAGGAAATCGGCTTGATCGATTTTCGCTTTGGAACATGCAAGAACCGCTTTCGTTTACCGAAGACATTATCTTGTTCGATGTAGGGCAAAAGAAAGGTAGTTTGGGTGGTCGTATTTGGGCGGCTCTTTCCGTTTGGGCAAACGACTACCTGGCCTGATGGAGTTTGAGCGGTCGCCGTTATAGACAAACCTAACAGCACAACGACGAAAGAAGCCTGCCAAGCGAGCTTCCGCGCAGGCAAAAAAGAGTGAGCCATAGAGAGTCCTTTTGAACGGGCAAACGCCAGATTCCGGGCGGAGCTTGGCACACTCTGAATTGGGGAATCAACAAGAACTTTTTTGCGGGAAAATGGAGCCTCTTCCCCGGCTTCTCTTATCCTCACATCTAAAGGTCCGAGAAGCCGGGAGCAGCGCCAAGTAAGTCACGCTAAGAAATAGAAGCCTCTATGCCTGAAACAGTTTTCAGCGAGCGCTTTTTGAGGCGATTGAAGAGTTTCTTTGAATTCTTCAGCTTTCGTCGAAGACCCCGTAGCTGTTTTGAAAGCTTTTTGATCGAAGAAGTAGTCGATTCAATTGAAGCGTCCGCCGCAAAGACGATCGAGCCACCATTGGCTTGAATGTAATCCGAGAGATCTTGGGCGAGACCAAGAATAGCTTTGATCTCAGTCCGAACAGCCTTTCTCTTTTTCTGTTTCTTTGAGTACTTGAGCGCTTCAATTCGGGAAGAGATATTTCCGGTTTGAAGATCGGCTTCAGGGCCAACCAAACAATCAGCGAGTCCACTTCCGTCGAGATCTGCGTCTGAAAATCCGCATCCACAGATCCCTGGCTCAGTTTTGGTCTCATCAGCAGAGCAAAAATCATTGCAGTCTGCTGTACCATCCGAATCAGAATCACCATCATCAATGTTACAACCACATGCGCCAGGTGCGGATTTTAAAGGATCATCTGAGCAGAGATCGCAAGCGTCACCTAAGCCGTCTGCGTCCGTGTCAGCTTGATCGACATTGGCATCGTTTGGACAGTTGTCTCCTGAGTCGTTTACTCCATCTCCATCGGAATCAACTCCCTGTTTGCAGGTTTCGATGTGAAGTCCCCAACTATTGAGGGTCCCATCGTCTGCTGCAGCATCATCTGCGACATTGAGAGTCCACGTTCCATTCGGATTTTCTCCGATCACTTGAGCCATCGCTCCTTCCGGAACCGCCACGGGGAGAAGTTCTCCGTTCATGTAAACAGCGTCGGTTACCGTTGGTGCGCCAGGAGCGTCTGCAAAGGTAGTTCCAGCAAACACATCATCATTTCCACCGCCGTTATCGGTGGTGATCAAGATATTGGTTCCTTCCGGTGATGTGAGGAAGATATCGAGGTCAGCCGCAAAAGTGTGGGTAATATTTAGGTCAAGACTCATCGTGCAGATCTCTCCATCGACACTGTTCACTTGAAGTGTTCGCTGAAAAGGGCTGCCAACAGTGATATTGGACGCTGGACTCTCTTGGACATCCGCGACCCCGGCTGGATCTGGATATGGACCAGAACAGTAGGTGAAGATAAGGCTCCAGGAGATGAGATTGCCATCATCTCCCCCGGCGTCATCAGCAATCTGCAACCTCCAAGTCCCGTTCGGATTCTCTCCGCTAAAAGCAGTAAGCGCTCCCTCCGGGATGAGTGGGGTTGCGAGAACGTTATCGGCATACACATTGTCTGTCGCCGCCGCTATCGCTTGGTCATCAAAGAGAGTCCCGGCAAATACATTGTCTCTGTTTCCTCCGTTGTCGGTCGTAATCGTTACTGATGTGCCGCTCGGTGAAACGAGAAAGATATCAAGATCGGCTGCAAAGGTGTGGGGTACATTCAGAAGAAGATCCACATCGAAAAGCCGAGTTGGTTCTCCCGAAATGTTCAGAACTGACTCGATCGGTGAACCGGTCGTAATAAACTTAGGGACATCGGTACTATTAAAAGTAGACGTAACGGAAGTGCACGAAGAGAGAGGTGGTGGCTCAGCCGAAA
>JAGRAO010000033.1:0-14893 GCA_020434565.1 Bdellovibrionales bacterium | reverse complement strand
ATACAATAAGGCAGAGTGAGAACAGAGCAAGCATGCTCTCTTGTATGCTCAATCGCATAGAGACCTCCTGATCTTCGCGAATATAGGTAGATGTGAATGATATGGGCACTTTGCCCAGAGCCGTTTCGCGTTTCAGAGGGTACATGGGTCGAGAGTGCAAAGCTATATCGGGCCCAACAAGAGTGAGAGAAGAAAGCAACCTATCAGAATGCTGAGAGAATTAAAGTGGGTTGTCTTGAGGTGTCGAATGAGAGCCTCGTTAAGAAATAGAGAGCACCGAGCCTTGTGCTTCTCGGACAGCTACATGAGACTTTGGGCCAAGTTATTCGGACAGAACACCTATGATAAAAGCACTCGCAACTGATTCACCTTCTTCAAAACTTAAACCTTTCGAATATGATCCTGGTCCCCTCCCGGCTGACGTTGTTGAGATAAAAGTCGAACACTGTGGAATCTGCCACTCGGATCTCTCGATGAAAAACAACGATTGGGGGATGACGCAGTATCCATTTGTTCCGGGCCATGAAGTGGTCGGAACGATTTCTCGGCGGGGTGATGCCGTAACCCACCTTGGACTCGGACAACGGGTTGGTCTCGGGTGGTACTCAGGCAGCTGCACTCTCTGTTCTCAGTGCTTGTCGGGAAATCAAAATCTCTGTTCATCGCACGAGCAGACTATCGTCGGGCGGCACGGAGGATTTGCCACCCATGTTCGTTCTCAGGCACTTTGGGCAATTCCAATTCCAGAGGGAGTCTCGGCAGACAAGGCGGGTCCCCTTCTTTGCGGAGGCATTACCGTTTTTAACCCGCTCATCGAGTGCGGTGTGAAGCCCACTGACAGGGTTGGAGTGGTTGGTATCGGAGGATTGGGACACATGGCGTTGCAGTTTTTAAACGCCTGGGGATGTGAGGTGGTCGCATTTTCTTCTACGGCTGGAAAGGCTGATCAAGCCAAGGGTCTCGGTGCTCACCGAGTGGTGAACTCTCGAAGCGAGGCTGAGCTCTCTCCTCTCTCGGGGTCTCTCGATTTCATTATCTCTACCGTAAACGTCGATCTCGAGTGGCAGAGTTACTTGAATTGCCTTGCACCTAAGGGTCGTTTGCACTTTGTTGGTGCGGTCCCGAACCCCGTGCCAGTTGCGGTGTTTCCGATGATTTCAAAACAGGCTTCAATTTCAGGTTCGCCTCTTGGCAGCCCTGCCACTACCAGTCAGATGCTCGAGTTTTGTTCGCGCCACCAGATCGCTCCAGTTGTCGAGTACTTTCCGATGTCTCAAGCGAACGAAGCATTTGAACACCTCGAAGCGGGAAAGGCTCGGTATCGAATTATTCTTCAGAATGATCTCGCATAGCTCCGGTCCGCAGTTGTCCCCTCATGTATAGCTATAAGAGGCGAGAGCGGAGTCTGTTCTTTCGGTGAAGATGGCGGCCCCTTCCCTTCCTCTCAGAGGAATCGAGTGCAACGTCGATTGGAATGCTACGAGAAGGGACTATGAGCTGTGAGCAGTGGATTGAAGCTCCCTGATTGTTTGAGCGACGCGACCTGCATCGAGCATGGGGTCTACGTCCTTTTCGATTGAACGAATCTTGAGATCAGGATCAAGAATGAACGTCCACCTCTTTGCGATCGAAATGACTGGCATTTTCGCCTCGAATTTATTGATCACCTCTAAATCAGGATCAGCTAATAGATCAAAGGTGAGATGGTGTTTCGTGTGAAAAGACTTTTGGCCTTCGATGGAATCTGAACTAATCCCATACACCTCCGCTCCCAAGGCACGGATCTTTTCGATTGAATCGCGAAATGCGCACGCTTCCTTAGTGCATCCTGGAGTCCCCGCCTTTGGATAAAAGAAGAGTACAGTCCACCCGGCTCCTTTCCGAGAGTTGAGATCGAACCTCTCTCCGTTCTGGTTATCAGCACTAAAAGCTGGGGCCGAATCTCCCACCTTTAAGCCGTCCGCAAACGACATGAAAGGCATGAGAACGAGGGAAAAAACGAACGCACATTGAAAAGAAGCAGGATTTATAGCCATTTCTAAACACTCTTTCATTCTTATGAGGGGGAGGAGTCCCCCGATTTCACTCTGTCGCTCGCAAAGGCAGTCGATGGAATTTCTCTGAGCTTACAAACGAATGCAGCGTCTGCGTGAAAAGGTGTACTCCGCTCGCCTGCTTTGGTCAAATACTCACAAAGGTCGCGCTTTCTCGATTACCGGCATACTTTTAGCAGTGAGGATATAACTGTGAAGTGGTGCACAAAGATGAGAAGCTCTTGCAATGGTCCTCACACCTTTACCGCCGACATATGTATCCCAGATTCTCAACGGAGAGATCTCAGTCGAAGTCACTTCAAAAAAGCACATACCGCTATTGCTTGAACTCGGGGCACGCCGCGGATGGATATTGAGAAACCACTTTATCCTACACTATGAAGGTGATGCACAGCTTGCACCACTTCTCGATGCGTTGCGGCAAATGGGCGTGGCGTTTCTCTCTGTGCCTCACGGTTGGCCACCTTCCGCGATCTTTGACCTTTTACGGGAGAAAGGCTTGTTGGTTGGAGAGTGTACCCGAGTAACTTTTACCGAGAATGGCCCACAAGTTATCTCGCACAGTGACCAATAAATTTCTTCACTCTCAAATGTACGGCACGGTACGATAGCTGACCGGAGGGACGCAAAACAACAAAGTGCTTCGATTATATAAGAATTTCCTTGCCCAGCTCCCCGGCGTGTCAGAAGGTGAAAAACTTTCTGGTTGAAGCACTAGCGCTCACGCCCGAGAAGTTCTTTTGCCTCTTTCGGGAGTGCTATCCAGGAGCGAAGCGCCTCTTCTCGCTGCTCCATAAGCGCACCAAAGAGAGGTTCGGCTTCTTTCATCCGTTTGACCGAATTGTCATCCATGAGGACGAGCATCGACTGACGATGATCTCCTCTGTGCATGTTACTCAGGCCAAATCGGTGAAGATAATATTGTGGGTCATATCCAGCTTGGCGCACGGCCTGTTTTGCTTGCTGAAAAAGGTCATGCTCGTCTTCATCGTGAAGAACGCGAATTGTCTTGAAGAGTCTTCGGAAGAGAAGTCGCTGACTGAGATCGGCAAGTATCGAGTCGTTCGAGCGAGACCATTGGCTCAAATGATATCGCCACCAACTCTCCTTCATTTCAAAAAGCTCTTCCAGGGAGAGATCAAACGGAGAGGTGACTTTCAGAACTCTCCGCATGATTGGATCTTGAAATTCCAATTTGTCTTGAAGATCTCGGGCTCTCTGCGCGATGGCAGTATTGAGAGTGTCGCTCGCCATAAGCGTGCGGTGCTGGTAAACCTGTCGATACATTGCGTGGCGCGATAGGGCAAAGTGCATCATCGCATCGAGCCGATTTTCTCGTAGGATAAGGTGACCATCCTGCGAGAGTCCAATGGCACTTACGAGTGCTTCGATATTGTATTGCCCGTATCGAACCCCCGCCAAGACGCTATCAACGATACACCAATTGCCGCGGTCCGCGTTCCATCCTCCACCCGAAATAACTTCCCAGGTCCAAGGTGGAAGATCGTGCTCTTCGCGAAGAATGGCGCAAACGGTGTCTGTTGTTCCAGGATCAAAATTTTCAAGGATCGATCTGAGTTCGGTAGATTCAGAGATAATTCGACACGCGAGCTCTTCGTGAATATCAACGGCATCAGGAAACCAGGTTTTATACGCAGTGTGCGAACCCGGTGCGAGATGTCCAATATCGTGGAGGAGCGCCGCCGCGAGAACCGCTCCCCGGTACGGCTCAATGAGATCACGCTTTGAAAGGGAGAGGTGGTCCAACAGAAACTTTGCAAGAAATGCTACCCCCACACAGTGACCAAATCGAGAATGCTCGGAGAACATATACACGAGTCGGGTGTTTGCGGTCTGGCTAATATCTCTTAGGCGTTGGAACCATTCCGTGTCGATCAGTTCAAGAACGAGCTGAGAGGCGCTTTCTTGGCTATCAAATGAGACTGACGGGAAAGCAACATCGGCGAAGGAAACTATGCTCACGTTCTCGAGTCCTCCTGCGTTTGGTTGTCCTTTTGAAGGGGAATCTGCTTCACGATTTCAATCCCAAACGGAGAAAGCCCTTCAAGTTTGCGAGTGCTTCCAGTGAGAAGAGCGATCTTTCTCACTCCTAAGTCTCTAAGTATCTGAGCCCCGATTCCGTACTCTTTCATGGCCGTGGCAGTTGGTCGCTTATATGCAGTATTCCAATCTTCAATCTGTGCGGTGAGGGAACCCGGTTCACTCCTTCGCAGGTAGAGGAGTACTCCTCTTTCGGCAGAACCGATCTGATGAAGGGCTTCTTGCAGTTGAGAGCGGGATGGTGGGTTTGATCCGCCAAAGACATCTCCAAAAGTGAACTCAGACTGGACTCGCGTCAGTACGGGTTCTTGAGAAGGAAGATTTCCTTTCACGAGCGCCAAGTGCTCCCCTTCGAATATGAGCGACTGATAGAGATACGAGCGGAGCTCTCCAGCGACAGCAGTTGGGAGCTTTGCTTCGGCGACTCGCTTGACAAGCAGTTCGTTTTCTAAGCGGTAACGAACAAGCTCGTCCAAGGTCACGAGGGGGAGCTTGTGTCGTTTACAAATCTCTTCGACCTCTGGGAATGCGCAAAACTCGCCAGCATCGTTAAGTAGGTCAATGAACGCCGCGCCATCCGAATCGTACGTTAGCCGTACGAGATCGTGCGCTCCCTCTGGAAGTGCAAACTTCACTAACGCACCTCCCTCCTTTGTTCGAATAGGAAATACATGACCAGGTTTCACAAGTCTCCCTGGATGAGGTCGTGGATCTCCAAGCACTCGCAACGTCATCGCTCTGTCAGAAGCGCTTATGCCGGTGGTGACTCCTTCGCGAGCTTCGACAGAAATACTTGCCTGGGCAAGTGAGTGGGGTGGGGAAGGGTGGCGGGTAGAGAGAGCAGCCATGTCCTCGAGTAGGAGCTCTCGGGCTCTTTGAGCGGATACGGCGGCAAAAATATTGCCCTTTCCAAGGGTGACCATCGAATTGACAGTGGATGGGTCAATATTCTCGGCTCTTGCGAGCAATATTCCCCTTTGAGGAGTGGCAGTCAGATCAACGAGGGCCGCAATCCCCCTGTTTTTAAAGTGCTCAATTCGATCCTGGACGGTGCCCGTATCCGACATGGACGCACTATACCACCATCGTAAAATATTGAAATTCTTTGGATTGCCCTCGCCCAATCACTGTTCTGGTTTCCGCTGCGTCCAACGAGAAATTCTCATTTTCCTCGAGTCTCTCTGAACCTGTAAAATAGGTTTAAGTTCGCGGAGTTAAAGGTCGACTTTCTCTGTGTTAGGGGTGTGATTGACGAGGGAATTCACGGGAGTGGTTAAGAATGGCGTATTCGTTTGGACAAGAGAATTTGGAATCGGAAGACGATCTCACTCCAGAGAGACAGCTTGCTCTGACGAGGGCTCGGAGAACGGCATTCGTTGCTCGATTTATTGTGTTGAGAGAATCAAAGCGTACTCGAGCACACCGAGTCATTGAGATGATGGAGTGGGCTGATGACACAACGGTAGACGAACTCGTCGAACGTTTTCGCAGGGCATTTGTCGAAAATGGAGACAATATGACACCAGTCGAGCGTGACATCAGAAGAGCATTCGCGCACTCGCAGCGTTCGCTGAATCACTTTATTGACGAGTACGCCTCGAGATCGACCATGAGTTTCATAGACGCGCTACACGACTATGAACGGTCGAATCAGCTCCTTTTTGGAAATGACGAATATCCGAAACCGGGTGGGTGGCGGCTCCCGCAGGAACTAGAGCGTGCAAAAAACGAGGAATAGAAAACAAGCAGCTGCGCTTCAGTACAACTCGGCCGAGTCTCTCCCGACAGTGCTTGTGAAGGGGAGTGGATTGCTCGCAGACCTTATTGAGTCCCTCGCAAAAGAAAACGGGATTCCAATAGCAGAAGAGAGTGAACTCCTCCCCCTGCTCATGACGACTTCGAACGATTCTTCAGTGCCCAAGGAGAGCTTTAAGATTCTTGCCGAGATATTTTCCTTTTTGTATCTCGCAGACCAACAATGGAGGGGAGATCATCCTCATCTCCAGCCGCTGATCGATGCTCCCACTTCGCCTCTGGAGGATTCCTCAGGGGAATTTCAATAAAGCGTTCCCGAGCGCTTCTCGCGTGCCCCTTATCGAGGGCCTCGTCGGTTAGGTGTGTCGACAACAATTCAGCTTAGAAAAGCGCGTAAATAAACGGAGAGAGAGCCGAACCCTGGGTAACGACGATCAGCAATCCGAGGAGTAAGAACACAGTAACCATCGGAACGAGCCACCAGGCCTTCTTTTCCCATAAGAGGTCAAATAACTGCTTTACTGTGCTTGATTTTGACATGATTCGTGCTCAACTCTTTTCGATCTTACGCAATCCGGCTTCTCTCAAGTGGACTTTCGGACAGAAGGAGGCGTCCTTGAGTGAGAGAATCTCTCGGGAGGGTATCATCGATTAAAGAGTGTGGAAAAGGTTTGAGGCGACAAAATTCAGCCTTTCTGTAGCTCGCCCCATTCTTCGCTCTCGTGAAACCCTTAGAACACGCAGGTTCGCTCGAACAGCTGCCAGCCCCAGGAGTCCAAACTCTTCTCGGGATATGAAAGTTGAGTCCCCGGTAGGTGAAAAAAGCTAAGCAGCGTGACGCTCGGCTTGTGGCAGCTCTTCGTCGATGATGCGATCAACTTCTTCAATCAGCGATCCGATGGCATAGGCCCACACGTATTGGCCCGCCTTCCGACCAGTCAGTACTTCAGCGATTTGGCCCTTATCTTGGATTCTGTGTTTGATAAAGAGTTGTTTTCCGTCTGTCAGCAACACCATATCAGATGGATTTTTATGGAGCTTTGGAACCCTCTTCCTCAAATAATCTATACCGCGACGAAAGCGGTTCACTGGTAGCCCCTCTTTCTTCATTCGAAAAAGCCAGCAGAGCAGAATCAGATCGGCGTACGTGTATTTTGCGCGCCCCCGACTCTTTGTCTTTCCCTGACACGGGACAAGGTTGGTACGCGCATAATAATTGAGAAGGGCCAATCCGATTTTTTCGGTTCCTCCTGTAAGCTTTCGCAGGATCGCTTGGACTTCCTTCGCAGTGAACTCTCTTTGAATTAATTGCACGCTCATAACGAACTTCAAACTAAAAGCACATACCAGGTTCTGTCAATCCACAACTGAACGAAGTACGAACAAACCAATATCTTTTCTCTCTTCGGGGGGCAGCTTTCTGGTCGAGAACAGAAGCTTGACCAGAGGATTCACTGCTACCGGAACTCTCTCCAAGATGAACGCGGGATGGCTCAACAAAGAACTTTCAGGCCTCCACATTGAAACGAGTCTCTTAAGTTTAAGCAATTTGAAGATTCAAAGCTAGGAGGGCTTTGGGTGCTCCATAGAGGTTGAATGTTCCTAGGGGTTTTGTTGGTAACTTACTTTATTTATGGAGAATAGGGGGGGCTTTGTGGTTCAGCCGACAGGCTTAACCGGAATGAGGGCAAGAACCACTGGAACTGTGTCTCGTCCGGGGATGTCGACTCCCTGAAATCCATCGACTGCTCCGGGGAGATCTCGACTTACGAAGAGCTGAGTGGACCCTCCTCCGTCTAAATTTAAAGCATCTTGACACTGGACGCTCGGGGAAGTGAGGAGGGGAGCTAGGCTACCAAAGGAAACTCCAAAGAACTGAGCGGACACAGCGAAGAGGACCAGTCGACCCTGCTGATCGATGCACACTCCGGATCTCCGAGAGCTACTCTCAGAGTCACTCGTCCCTGGAGCAATTTTTCCGCCAACTACAAGTCTTGGACCGGCTTGAACGCCCTCCAAGATAGCCAGCCGATCAACATCTCGACGGTGAACAATGGCCGGCCCTTTTCGCGAAAGGAGAAAAATACCGGTTAACGTTTTCCCACCGGTGTGAGGTCTTTTAAAACGGTTTCCATTTTGAACGACTAGTCCGAGAGGATCGTGATTCTCGTCAAAAAAATTTGCGTTGATACATGCGAGAGCGTTGCGTTCCTTGCACATTTCTTTGGCAGTGGTCGTTTTTCTTCCAAATTCCGCTGCGCGAACCACCGAAACCCTCGTTCTCTTGAGTGAAGTTCGAACGAAGACGACTTCAACCGGGAACAACAATCCCTCGCGGATGCTCGCCACCCCGACTTCTATATCGAGTCCAGCCTGGCGCCAAGCAACCTGATTGTCAGCCCAGGCAAGGGAACTGAACAAAAACACGAGAAGAACAATCGCGAGCGAAGAAATTGAAATTTTCGTTTCGCTCCGACGCACGTGGCCCAGTAATGTTTCGATCACCCCTGTATTCTCCTGTTCGGTTTAGAGGAAACCGTAACACGACTTTTGCATTCTCGCGAACCACTCTCTCTTCTGTGTGACTGTTGGTCTCAAGAGAGCGGTGGCAGTCTGCGATAGATTCCCAAGAAATTGAGTCTAATCTTCCTTTTGCGCAGACATGAACGTGACCAGTTCCAACTGAACTACGCGTTGTATCCCTCGTGTTCCTCGTCCTCGTCGACAAGGAAAGAGGATCAGGAAAAGAAACAGAAATGATTCTCTCCCTTTGGCGAGACTAGGGGGGAACAGCCTGGGAGAAGAAGGAAAAAGAAAGGCCGATCCGGGAGGATCGGCCTAAAATTCGCAGCCTCGCTATTCAAGGGCGAAGGAGACCGTTTCCGATCAACCCGCGAATCCGTCGTCTGTCTTCACGTGCGCGAGCGAACCGAGATGAAGAGTGTGTGTGCGTGTGTGGTCAAGGAGGTCTCGACCCGCTCTTCTTGCGTGTTTTCAGAAGACACCCTTCCCTTTGCAAGGGTGGTGCCAACCGCTATTGCTCAGGGCTACCCTTAAAAATGGCCTAAAAGTGGTACTCACAAGGTTGAGTCGGCAAAGTTTGCTTTTGGAAAGCTAACCTATGCGGAAGTTTCTTCCCATGGGCCCACCTTGTTCAGAAAGTCCTGAGGGTGGGAAAGGGAGCAGAGGTATCGGTCTATTGGTTGAGTTACCCACCGGTTGTTCACAGGTTTTTTCATTTTTTCAACATCTTCTACCGGTTGATTGCGATTGAGATGCTTGGCCGCTTCACATATAAGAGGGAACCTTCTTTTGTCCCTTGGCAGAGACGAGAGGAAGGGGGCCGGCGCTCAGACTGTGGCCGCTTCCCACTGAGTTAATTGGCATGTCACGTAAAGAGGAATTCCTCCGTGAGATCGGAACAAAGGTCTCGCTTCCGCGAAGATCTCTCGTCCGAGTCGTTGGAGGGGTAGATCTCTCGGGGGTACTTCGGCGAGATGGGAGAGTTATCGGGTCGCCGGTATATTGTGGCTTGCAGATACTGGGCGTGCTTGAGACCTCTTCGCTTCGAATGGAGACGACTTGGCAGACCTTTTTATCGAGAACATATGAAGCCGTCGTTCGTTTTCGGAGGGAGTGCCCGGTAGTGTATAGTTGGTTGGTTAACGGTGGGTTTGATCCAACGAACCCACCAGACCACCTTGTGGGAGGATCTGTGTTGCATGCCTCTCGAGTGAGTGGGCGGCTACGCGCAGGTATCCTTCGGGAGCTGCGAGTAACGGAAATGTAAAGCGCCTGGAAAAGAGGTCTTTACGTAAATGGAATCTCAGTAACGGGATATGACAGCAAATAGTGATACATTTCGCAGTAGACTTGTTCGCCTTGTTCAGAAGAGTCGTAAGGCTCTTCGATTGTATACGAACGTCGGAAAGGGCCAGCGTGGAGTGATCGCTGAAAATAGCGAATCTCAGGTGCGTGAGTGGAGAGAAGTGAACGCAAAGCTCTCACGAGAGCTGACGTGCATTCTTGAGGATTCCGCCGGTCGAGAACTTTCACGTCAAGTTTTTAAGCTCCGGGATGACCTCTATACGGAGTGGAGGACCGCTCAAGCAGCGCTTCATGATCAACAGAGATCTCTCATCGTCTCGGCTGAGAGTTCGGATTTTATTAAGGCGTGTTCGCTGAGTCGTGAACTGGTTCCTCTTAAAGCGCGGGTGCAGGCGCTCCAGGCCGCGTATCACGAACTGCAGCAGGTACTCGATCAATCCCAAGTAGTTCCCCCAAAGAAAAGTGAGGATGGGCGACAGCTCGACTCGCTCTTGAGTGAGTCTCGTCCGTCTCAGCAACAAAGCGAACAATCGGGAGGCGAGGCACTCTTCGGGGATTCTGATTTTGAAGAGCCGGAATATCGAGCGAAGGTCATTCCGCTTCGAAGAGGAGATGGCTAGGGTCGAGTTGAATGAATAGGGCGGGATGAATAGGGCGGAATGAATAGGGCGGATAGAGAAGACCTGCCGCCAATTGGTGATTCGTCTCAAGGAGAGCCGTTCAATAACCGGAGGATTCCGTCAGGAGCCGAACCGAGTCTCCAGTAAAAGCCGAGACGACGGGAACAGGTCCTGGGCCAAAGGTCCTATCAATTAAGGTCGCCCAGCAAAGGACTGGAATTCCTCTCAGCGTCGCCTTTGTGTGAGCTTCAAGGCTTGAGCGGGCAGTCGTAATAACATCCGTTACGAGAATTGCTGCTTTCCCTTTATACATGGAGCCAAAGCCATTTGAGAGCTTACTTTCGAGATATTGCTCCACCGGAATTTCGGCTCGCCCGGGAATGAGCTCAGAATAAACAGCACTCAATCGTTCAGCAAAAAAACTGTATCCTCCGGGGAGTTTTAAAAAGAGTTCTGGATGTTGAGGGGAGAGGACGCTTCGAACGCGACGGGCTACATATTGAGCACAGGCATTAAGATCTTCTTCGGTGAGATCTTCGGTGCGGTAATAAGTGTGACTTTCGCAACGAGTTCCGATCGGTACGGGATCCTGAAACCGTTCTGTGATCTTCTCAAAGATTGGGTTGATGTCTTCGAGTGTCGGAGTTGCCATAGCCTCGTTCGTTTTGAAATATAAAACTTGTGAAAACGGCTGTCGAATGTTGGTCCAAGTGGGTGCCAAGAATGTTAAATCTTCCACTCCCGGTAACTCGCCACGTGGGTGCGAGTATATACCAGCCAAGTCCTTTCTGAAAGGAGCACAGGCCCAACAAGAGGAACAAAATAGATCTCCATCTCTCGTAGGGTAAAAGCGACTATTTTACACGTTGGGTACTGGAGCTCACGGCTCGAGAGAGCGGCGCATCCTTGTTGTCGGGTTCTGAATAATAATCGTCTAGCAGAGCGACAAGAACGTCAGCCTGGACGTGTCGGGTATCGTAGAGTCGACGAATCTGCTCGAGGGATTCGACTGCCTGGCTCGGATTTTCCCGAATATGAGAGATAGCGAGATCCGTGACCTGGGCAGCGTCTTCCAGACTGTGGAGATATCCGGAGACAAAGGTCTTTTTCTGGGAATCGCTCATGAGTTTCCACGTAGGAAGAAAGCTCTGTTGGCTCTCGGAAAGAGCTGGGTGAGACCAACTTGCAACAATCAGGCTCACACAAAGCGTTATGCTCCTAAAAAGTTGGAGGAGCGGGTTCTCAGATTGAGGATGAAGCAGTTCTCCTGTTTGATGACAAATTTTCATTTCCTCGTTAGACTCCGTTTGAAAAATGAGCTAGCTCGTCGCGATTCTCTTTTGGAGAGTCTCTCGCGAGATGCCATTCTTCGCAACACGCCAACAGCGGTGCGTAAGAAATGAGCGAGAGAATCTTACCAGAAGATGAGATTTCCTTTCTCAGCCTAAGAAGATGTGAGAGGAACTGGTAGTTAAGCAGGAACGGGAGGTCTTTTCGCGATCCGGTGCTTATTCGAGTGTGCTCGGCCGAATGGTTGCAAGAGCCTCTCGCTAGGTGCCTCTGCGGTGAATTGATATGGAAAGAACTACGAGAACGATCCGTGCGGGTCGAGTATTGATCGGAGGATCGGCCCCGATAGCAGTTCAGTCAATGTGTGCGACCCCGACCCGTGATGTAGAAGCGACTCTCTCACAGATTCAACTCTTAGAAGCGCATGGGGCAGATATTATCCGTGTAGCGATCGACAGTCGAAAGGACGTTGAGGCGCTTAAGAGTTTGCGTCAGGAGACCGACGCCGTTCTCGTGGTCGATCTTCAGGAAAGCTATCGTTTGGTGGAGCAAGTGGCCCCACTTGTTCAGAAGGTGCGTTATAATCCTGGCCACCTCCATCACCACCAGAAGAACGTCCCGGTAAGAGACAAAGTTGCGTTTCTCGTCGATCAATGCGGAGCGCATAACTGTGCCATTCGAATTGGAGTAAACTTCGGGTCTCTCGATCCGGAAAAGAAAGAGGCTGGCGAATCCCCAATAGAATCAGCGCTGGCTTCTGTCCGTGAACACATCGAGTTTATGGACCAACTTTCGTTCTCGCAATTTCTTGTCTCTCTCAAGAGCTCGGATCCCAACGCCGTTATTGAAATTAACCGCAGATTTCACAAAGAGCACCCTGAGATTCCTGTTCACCTCGGGGTCACTGAAGCAGGAATGCTTCCCCTGGGAGAAATTAAGACTCGTGTTGCGTTTGAGAATCTCATTCCTTTTGGTGTCGGGGACACAATACGGGTATCCCTCACTCTGCCGTTTGAGGAGAAGTACCGGGAGCTAGAGATTGGTCGCAAAATTCTCGCAGACATTCGGGATGGGCGGTTCCGCTCAGTTCCGCGCTTCGAACATTCTGGTCTTAATATTATCTCATGCCCCTCGTGTTCTCGTGTTGAGAACACCGCGTTTGTTGAGCTTGCACAGCAGGTCAAAGAGATGTCCCAGTTTGCTGAGAAATACGATATCACCATTGCTGTTATGGGATGCCGAGTAAATGGGCCTGGAGAAACTGACGATGCTGATATTGGGCTGTGGTGCGCACCGAACCACGTTAATCTGAAGCGTGGAGAGGAGTCACTTGGGGTATACCCGTACGATGAGATTCTCGAAAGAGTGCGGCAAGAACTCCAAAACCTTGTCGAGGAACGTTTTCAGGGAACCACTGCCGCGGTTCCTCGGTAATCCTCCCTTGCGGTCCTTCAGTCGTGAAATCCTCACCCTTCCCTTCTTTCGTCCGGGGGATTGAGCGAGATCTAGACCGAGCATAAACGAAAATCCTGGATTTTCATTTACGAGTCGGGATACCCCCGGGAGGGAAAATACGCGCTGGCCGCCGAAAATGGCAAAGCCCTGATCGGTGTCTCACATGTTCGTGGCTGGCGTATCATCTTGCCTCCGGGGAATATAGTCTTCTGAGGTCTTTCTCTCTGGGAACTGAATAGGGGAAAATGATATTCGTTGTGCGAGATCGAAGAGTGCCTCCTCGGGAATACCTCATGGGATTCTTTTTGGGAAGATCGATGAGGCCGTCACGAATGTTCCGGAATTTTGATGGTTGAGTCTTTTCTGCCTGAGCACCCAGACCTCAAGAGTGAGGCGTCATCGGGATCCGTTGTTGGGTATGACCAGCTTTCCGATGGTGCTCGCCACCAGTTTGCACTCCTCCTTTCGGGTCTTGGATTAAAGGGAGTAGTCGTTGGCGCGTTGGTGTCGGGATTTTCTCGCTCTCTCCTCCCTATGGTCCTCGTTGATGGGCAAACCAAGCTCCTCCGCTATTTCCCTGGTTCGAAAGTTACTGACGATTCCTTTGTTAAAGAGATTCATGCTGCAGGAAACGGGAAAGTCGAACGCTTTGCGAGAGTAGCAGGTGCTCTCGTTCTTGTTCGGGCCTATGGAGACACGATGCTTGGAAAAGCAGAGATGAATCGCGCTCTTCCGGAGATTCAATTGAAAGGAGCGAGAGGAATCTTTGATCAGCTCCTTACGCTGCATCGAAACAATTTTTTTCATGGAAATGTCGTAGCAGAAAATTGTTGGGTTCGCGGTGATACGCTCACACTTCTCGATGCAGGGGCGCGTATTCTCGATGAGCGAAAGAGTGATCTCTCTCCCCAGTCGCGTTCGGAAATTCAGAAGCGCGATCTTTTGCAGTTTCTCAAATTGTTAGATTCAGCATTTCCGACTGTTTCCGATAGAGCACCCGATCTTGGAGAGAAGGCTGCTCAGTTTTCAGCTGAGCAGCTTCTCCGTGAAATCGGGCAAAGGATCTTCGGCCTGGAGCTCGCTCCCCCAAAGGAGGTAAGCCACCTCCTTTCTCGTCGCGAAAAAGAGTCATCGGGCGTGAAAAGCGGCAAGTTCATAACTCGTCGTTCGAGTGAGGAGGAGGTTGAGCCGGCGCCTTCGTTTCAAGAGCCCGTTCGAGAGGTGCCATCAGTTCAACCTTCTCCGCATCCACACGCCTCGATTGCGCACGAAGCAGAAACGCCCCCGGTTATTGGATTAGGATCGCTTCCGATGTTTGCAGTTGTGTTGGGAATCCTGGGTATCTTGTGGATTGTAAGAGGGGGGGAGTTTCCGTTCTCGTCTTCCGGTGAACCTCCTCCCGAGAAAAACTTTAATTACTCGGCTTACTGGGGAAGTGGACAACCTCCATTTCTCAGAGAGGTCGCTAAAGCTGCAGCTGTCGACGGTACTCTTGAGGCGCAACAGGTTGTCTTTGACTCGGTTGTTCGTGGGGATGCTCCTTCGGTAGTTGCAGCCTCTTTGATCCGCAATGCATTGTCGCAGCCCTGGAGTGTAGAGTACGACGAGGGAGATAGAAAATTTCTTTTTGCTGTGGCGCTCAAGCCTCTCTTGCCTCCGAGAACGGTTCCTGAAAAGCCATTTTCAGAAGTTCATCCGGCGATACTGCTCGCGTTCCTTGCCGAGCTTCCACCCGACGAAAACAAGAGTTGGTTTGGAGCCGTCCGAATCGAAACACTCGAAGATTTATTTCGACGGTACTCGTTTGACGACAAGGCTCAGATAGTGGAG
>JAGRAO010000338.1 GCA_020434565.1 Bdellovibrionales bacterium | reverse complement strand
TAACTTTAGAATTTTATGGCAGAGCAAGAATCCTCGAGTTCATTTGGTGGTTGTCGCCAGCTTGAAGAGCGCTATCGCGCTATCGGTCGAGCCCTCAGTTCTTTTGAATCGCACAACGGCAGATTTTCTCAAATCAGTCCAAAGGCTCTCAAGGAGCTCCGCGAGAGTTTGGTGTTCATCCCGGTTGAAGTTCTTGAGTCGTACCTCGACGATCTCTTGAACACCGAAGTCCCTTCGCACAAACTTTTCCTTCCAGTTGATCACTTTGGAACAAAGGTCGCTTGGCTCGCTCTCGCAGGGTTGCTCTTTGCCGTCGGAGTTGGCCTCCTCGCTGCTTCTTCTGGAGCCGGGTTGTTGGTGGCTTTTGCGGTAACCCTCACTGCAGCCAGTCCCTTTGCTGTCTTGTGGAACCTCTCGCCTCGCGAGGCGTCGGCACGTCGGATGCGGTTTGCGCACGTGCTTTCGCATGTCATATCTCAACGACGAGGAGGAAAACGAAATAAACCTTCCCAACCGGTATCATCAGTCTTTGAAGGACTTTGGCCTCGACACGAGCGACCGGATATTCCAAATGCGGTCTCGTTAAAGCCGTTCGTGCATTAAGGGACAGTTTCAACTGTTCCTGAACAGATCCGCCTACACCAAAAGACAAGGAGACGGCATTAGCAGTCCAACTCGAAACAGCGTTTGGCCAACCCCGCGTCGTTCAGATCTAAACTTCTGAGAGTTTCCCGCCAAAGAGCGCATCTTATCTTGAGACTCATTCGCTGTTTTCTCGCCGAACTGAGATTACGTGTTCATCGAGTGAGCAGTGAGATGATATCGTTCGGCTGGATTTCTTCTTTTCAACGACTTTATAGACGGGGCCTCGAGATGGGAGTTCGGATACTTTTCCTCTTTACGATAGCTGCTTGGCCGCTTTCTTTGTTGGCCCAAGATCGAGAGGGGGATGTCATTCCCTTTATCAGCTCCGCGAGTTCCAGTTGGGGATGTATTATCTCAGAGCTTGGGGACAATGCTGCTCTTCGCCTTCGAGACCCCATTTCGACTACTACTGATGTGGACAGTGTCTCGATTGCATTCGAGACAACTTCTCAGCGACGCTTCAAGAGAATGAGGCGGAGTTCAAACAGCGCTAAGCGGCGCATCGGAAAAGCTGGACTCTTGTGCCTTGGGGAGCGAGGAAGATTCTCGAATTCTTTTGATAAGCCAGTTGGAGATGGAAACGGAGCCGGTGGCGGAGGTGGAAGCGGCGGCTCTGGCGGCGGAGGAGAAGGCGGAGGCAGTGGGGGAGGCTCTGACAGTGATGCGTGCACGATTATCGCCTCTGGGGCTTTCATGGATAGCCGGACGCTTAGTCCCTCCCAAAGGATTATCAACGGAACGAAGTGCGAAGTTGGAGATTCCGCCGTTGTTGAGCTGACGATTACATCGCCTCTGGGCTTAGCAACGTGTACCGGAGTGGCGGTAGGTCCTCGTAAGATCTTATCTGCAGCGCACTGTGTCGTTGATACCGTCGGAGATTGCGATGTGATTGCAACAAATATTCAAGTGAGAGGCGGTTCAGACGGTACGTTACTTGACGCAAGTGCTTCTTTTGTTGCTCATCCCGATTACGCGTGTGTCAGTACCGCTCCGGGAGGAGGACAGAATGATGTGATCGTTGTCACGACGGATACCGATCTTACGATTCAGCAGATTCCTGTTGTTACGAGTTCTGACGACCTTCGCAGTGGAGCGCAGCTTCTTATAGCAGGGTATGGACTTGTCGATAGCAATAACGACGGAGAGGCCGATGGGTTTGAAGGTGACGGCCTCCAAGCTGGATTCATGACGATTGATTCGGTCACAACTTCTGAAATTCTCTCATCGTTTACTTTTTCTGACCCAGATCCCGGCTCGAACACATGCTCCGGTGATTCCGGTGGGCCAGCTCTCGTAAAAGTTGGCGATGACTATCGAGTTGCTGGGTTGACCTCATATGGCGTTTCACCGCTGTGTGGCCCAACGGATGCGATTGTTGGCTTTGTAAATTTGACAGATCCGAATGTGCAGAGTTTCTTGGCCGATAATGGGGTGACTGACTAAAAGTCTTTGTTCGGGAAGGCGCCGCAGCTCTTTGTGTCTTCGAACACCATTTGAGTGTCGCTCAAGGTGGGAGCGAGGCGCCCTTCGGTCGCTCGAAAGCGTTGAGGATGGCCCCTTTGGTGGTGGGATCTCGTATTTCCGTTGATTTGTGTCGTTAAATACAGCTTCAAGGCTTATTTCTTTGAATCATCTCGTCGAGTAATTAAGAGGGATTACCCAAGAGGTTTTCGTTACATTTGTCAGATGCCAGGATGAACGGTGCGGGCGAACGCAGGAGGGCGCAGAACATGAAATTTTCTAGGAGCGTGTTTCGTGATTGTGCACGAAAAATTGAAGCTGATGTTCCGACAGGTCGCTCGTGGCTGATGTGCGTTTGGATCGTTTTGGCATTTCCGTTAGCCAGCTTCGGACAAACTCGAGCTGGAGATGTCATCTCTCTTTTGAACGGTGATTCTCAGTGGGGATGTTTCATCTCTGATACTGGAACGAATACTGTGGTGAAAGTTTCTCCGGATGCTACTTCGGAAGCTCAAGACGTTTCAGTTTTTACGGTATTGAGTGAGTTTTCTAGTAAGAAGAAAGCGAATCGTTGGATTGAAAAGGGTCTTGAGCGAGATAAGCAGGCTCTCGTGAAGAGGGGACGAAAAGCCAAAAAGTGTCTCGCTGAACGGAGTATCTTTTCAAATCCAAACTCTGATCCTGAGGGAGGTGGTCCTGGCGGCTCTGGTGGAAATAAAACTAATTCCGATGATGCCTGTAC
>JAGRAO010000337.1 GCA_020434565.1 Bdellovibrionales bacterium | reverse complement strand
ACTCGATTCGAGTGGTTTCTATCGGTGGACGAGGAAGGATGCTCAGGGCTACACGTTGTGTGAGGAAGACGGGCGGGGCTATTTGCGGCTGCTCAATGCGCGACCTTCAGCTTCTTCTCTGTGGGTAAACATTCAGGTTGAGGGGCAACAGCGAATTCTCTCTAAGATGGATTCTGGGCGAACGAAGACTTTCTCGTTTGAGTGTGGACTGGGGCCCTGGAACGGTCAACGTTACTCGCTCTCGGTTGATAGCGTGTTCCAGCCTTCATCACGTGATAGCTCATCGGCTGACGATCGTTTTCTCGGAGTTATGGTACTCGAACGAGCCCCTGAGACTGCCGTGCTCCTTATGCGTAACTCACGAAACCCATATCTCGCCTATCCTGCGGTGAAGGTCAAAGATTGACCGGAATTGGTAAGGGACTTAACCTCTGAACGTTGACTGTGCTAGAGAGAAGAATATGCCGAGAGATTTTCAGATACCTTCGACTTACCGTTCTGAAAAGATCTCGACGTTGAAGACCATACGGCGAGAACTCGATTCGAGAAAACGAGATTTCGAACCAACCGTGTTTTCGTTTGCCAATGTGGATATCGCTCTTGCCCGTTTCTTTGGGTTTTGTTTTGGCGTGGAGAACGCTATTGAGAGGGCATATCAGGCGGTTGAGGAGAATCCGAACAAGCGGGTATTTCTCTTAAGTGAGATGATCCACAACCCCTTCGTGAATCAGAACCTTCAGGCGAGAGGGGTCCGTTTCTTGCAAAGTACGGAGGGGAAATCGTTCATATCTCTCTCCGAGCTCACACCGGAAGATATCGTTATAGTTCCTGCATTTGGAACAACAGTGGAGCTCTTTCGGGAACTTGAAGAGAGAGGCATCCCTTTTCAGAGCTATGACACCACGTGTCCTTTTGTCGAGAAAGTTTGGAAGCGTTCGAACCAGCTCGGGTCTCTCGGTTTCACGGTGGTTATTCACGGGAAACACGAACATGAGGAAACTCGAGCTACATTTTCTCATGCCTCAACGAATGCCCCGAGTATTGTTGTTCGTGATAAGAAGGAAGCTCAGCAGCTCATTGATTGTATTCGAGGGACCGTCTCAAGTGAGGATATCGTGAGCAGGTTCTCTGAACGCATGACGCCAGGATTTGATCCCCAAAAAGATCTTGAGCGGATAGGCGTTGTAAACCAAACCACGATGCTCGCTTCTGAAACCCATGAGATTAGTTTGATGTTTCGGGCGGCGTTTCTCGAAAAATACTGTGAGGAGGGGCTCCGAGGACATTTTGCTGATACCCGAGATACTCTGTGCTATGCAACGAACGAAAATCAGACGGCCGCGCAGGCCCTCGCCGCATCGGGTGGGGACCTCGCGCTGGTGGTTGGAGGTTATAACTCGTCGAACACCTCTCATCTCGTCGAGCTGCTCGAGAAGAGTTGTCCGACCTATTTCATCCGGGATGCCGAAGAGATTGAAGATGAGAGTCTTATTCGGCACCTTGACATTCACCTGTGGGAAGTTCGTTCCACGAGAGCGTGGTTCAAGAAGAAATCACCTAAGCTCCGTGTCCTCGTGACAGCTGGAGCGAGTTGTCCAGATGCTGTGGTCGAGGGAGTTATTCAGAAAGTTCTACAGATGAGTGGCGATTTGGAACAGTACGATCAGGTTTTTGAACGAACTCTTGAACGCCTCAGGGTTAACGTTGGGCACCCATCCGGGTCACTACCTGTACTTGGGCAGGGATAGCGCCTCCTCTCCATGTGTCGAAAAATGACGAGTTATCTTCGAGCCCCGGTTGGGCTATGAATAGTAAACTGAATTGGACGACATTCCGGAGCCGTAGAAATGGGGAGGGCCACCCAATCATTCCACGTTCCGTCAAAATCTTCTGATTGAACCACGGCTATATCCTCCCCCTTTACAAGAGAGAGAAGCTTGGCATGAGCAAGAAAGAGTTCCGATTCAAGAGCCTCAATTCGAGGGTCACTCTCCCAAGCTTCTTCATCATAGAGAAGGCTTTCAAAGAGTTCATGAAGTTCCTGAATTACTTCTAATCGTTCGTCCGAGATCCTGCCGGATTCTTTGACGATGGCAAATGAGATATGCGCTTCATCGATGGCATGGGTGAGAGAATCTCGAGACCAGCGAACTGAAGATTCGCCCCTTGGAACTCGATGAGCGATAAGAATCGCATCTCCAGAATCGACTATTTGCGAAATGAGAAGCCTCTGAGTAAAAGGAATCTCGCACTCCATTGGAAACGAGAGCGACGTACTTAACCGTGGGTCGTGTAATGTTTGCGGATGGACTCTACCGTCTCTTGATGGGTTACAGACACTCACAACCGGTGTCACCTCTGAAGAAGGAGAATCTCCTGCAAGAGTTTCTACAGAAGGTCGAGCTTCTTCTTGAGCGAGAGACATCAAGAAGGCGTATGGATCAAGGTTTGAGAGAGGAACAAATACCGCGTGAGCTCTCGATACACCGTGAAAACTCAGCAGCAGCGCGAATTCTGCCCCTTTTATAATAATTCCGTGTTGATCGGGAGGAGATTGAAGCTGGGGAGATGGAGAAACCGTCCACGAAAGCGCAGCCTCTGTTGGGTTGAAATCTGTAACTTTTCGTGATTCGCTCCCAAAAACGTCCCCTATGTGCCTGTTCGCCCGCTCGAGAAGAGAAATTCCATCCGCTCCAAAAGCAGTAGAGACTGCTGAGCGTATATCGGTGTTCTGTCTCTGTGGTAGTGCCACTACAACTCCCCTAGAAAGCACGAGGCCTTATATCTACAACATCCGTTGGCGTTATGGTGCTAACGATGATTTAGGCGAGATATGAAGAAAATTCCCCCCCT
>JAGRAO010000336.1 GCA_020434565.1 Bdellovibrionales bacterium | reverse complement strand
CACACAAAACCTTCTTGATTACTTGTGCTTCGTTCACACCGTAGTTATCTGTACCCCTTCAAACCGGTCGGAAAGTTTTGCTCAGGTTACTGGGCTCTCTGGCACGGACGCTTTGGGGCTGTGTTCCTTTCTTCTGACACTTGTTCAGAAGCCAAACGACAGTGCTCAAAAGGAAGAGATTATCGAATTAAGGCTTTCGGCATGACGAAAAGGATGGACTCGAAAAGGATGGACTCGAAAAGGATGGACTACTGAATCCAGGGAAGCTCAGATTCAAGGTGGGAAATAACGGAATCGAGTGTCATATTTTCAGGAATGACAAGGACACCACTCTCTACTGAGTCCGCCACCTCCCGCAACTCCGCTGGGATAGGAGCTTCCTGATCAAAGTTCTTCGGATCAAGACCAGCAGACTCAGGCGGAGTTCCGAGAAAATCAGTCGGGAGAAACTCTCGCTCAGCAACCACTTCAAGAATATCCACCACTCCGAGGTAGTCAGAATCCAACGCTTCCTCGTCCAGCGATGCAATTACCATTCTATGACCATTAATAGAAATCGCAGCTGGCTTTCCACCAACATAAGGAACGTAGAACTTCTCCATAGGAGACTTCTTAATCACCTTGCGTAGCCATTTCAAGAATACAACACTCAAGATATGTCCTTTTGGAAAGAGAACAGTGAGATTTCAGGGCCTTAGACGTCATCTCGATGAAATTTGGCACTCCCAAAGAAGGGTGGCTCATCCGAAAGAAGATTCTGCCACCTTTTCGGTTTCTCTTCTCAGCTGCCTTGAAGCAGCTCCTCACTAGAAGTCTTTCGTTTGATCCGCTATGACAGAAGGATACGCATCTTCGCGCTCACCTTGTCGGATTTGAATGTCATTTTTTGAGCAGCAATATCATGCTCGCCGGGCGACCCGGCTGCTTGTGTTCTACTTCTTCCTTGCGGTGGTTGGGATCATTCTCTCGACTTACGGTCTCATCTATTTGCTCTTTGCTTCAGCTCGAAACTCTTCAGTTGCTACCGGGGCTGCCCTTGATTTTCGCTCTCCCGAAATGTTCTTTCTCGTGACTGCGGTTGTAACGATAATTGTCTCTCTCGGCTCACTTTACAAGATTCTTCAGCTGAGATCCGGTGGAGTTACCGTGGCTCAAAACCTCGGTGCTCGCCCTGTTCATCCGGATACCGAAGATTACTATGAACGGCGTTTCCTTAACATAGTCGAAGAGATGTCGGTCGCTTCAGGCGTACCGGTTCCCTCAGTATTTGTCATGGAAGAGAGTGGAATAAATGCCTTCGCTGCTGGTTATGCTCCAGACACTGCCGTAGTCACTGTCTCCCGCGGTGCCCTACAAATGTTAACCCGCTCTGAACTTCAGGGAGTTGTCGCCCACGAGTTTAGCCATATCTTAAATGGAGATATGAAGCTCAACATCCGACTGATCGGATTGGTTCACGGCATACTTGTGATTGCGCTTATCGGCTATCAACTCATGCGGGTTCTTGGAAACTCTCGTTCTTCCCGGAGAAGCTACTCCCGATCCAGTGGAAAAGACGATGGTGGAGCGGCTGGAATTTTCCTCCTCGGCTTGGGTCTCCTCGCCATCGGTTACATAGGTGTCTTTTTCACGCGGCTGATAAAAGCCGCAGTTTCACGACAACGCGAATTTCTGGCTGATGCATCGGCTGTCCAATTTACCCGAAATCCCGACGGAATCGGGGGTGCGCTCAAGAAGATTGGGGGGTTTGCAGAAGGATCTCTCATTCGTGACTCTCACGCAGAAGAGATCGCACATATGTTCTTCTCAACTCCAGTAAATAATTTTCTCGCCCGAGTAAGCTCGCTTTTCGCAACCCATCCTCCACTTCCTCTTCGAATTGAGCGAATTGATCCATCGTTTGATGGATCGTTTCCGACGGTTACTCTCGAAAGTGTCGAGCAAGAGGTTGCTCAAGGCGACACCACACGGCAGGTTTCTCTTTCAGAATCACAAGAAGGAATTCCCTCACCTCTCGCTGTGGCAGAAAGTGCTCTGCCGAATCATCTTGAAAAGGCCATCGGATTGCTTGGAGCTCTTCCCCTCTCTATTCGACAGGAAACGAGAAACTCGTATGGGGCGAGAGCTGTCGTGTTTGCGCTGATTGTTTTGCATCAACGCACCGTTTCGCAGGAGCAACAACTGGACGCCCTCCAAGGCTTCGTTGACGGTGAAACCGTAGAGTTCACCCGCAAACTTTTGCCGAAAATGAGTGGAATTCCTCCAGAGGCACGACTTTCTCTGGTCCATCTAACCGTTCCTGCTCTTAGCTCGTTGACGGGTGAGCAACGAACGGATTTTCTCAACGCGCTTGAATCACTCTCCATGCTTGATAAAGAGAGAAGTCTCTTTGAGACATTACTCCTGATCCATGTTTCGGGTTTGCTGGAAAGAAGAGATCCAAGTCAGCCCGAGGAAGCTATCACTGCCGGGCGTCTTCGAGACTCTGCACAGGCATGTTTGGACCTCGTTTGGACTATAAGCTATTTCGGTCACAGCACTGAACAGGGACGCGAAGCAGCGTTTCGTGCTTCTCTACCTGAATTGGAGCTTTCCCAGCAGCTTTCGGGGGTGCCGAACTCTCCGCCCCAACTTGGCTCTCTCGCCCAGGGTTTTCGCACTCTCCGTTCCGCTCCGTTACAGATTAAGGAGCGCCTCTGTCGCGCTCTGGAAAAGGCTGCTGCAACTGACGGAATGCTCTCACTTGATGAGCGAGAGATACTCCGCACTGCTTACGCTGAACTCGGCATCCCAGCCCCTCCCGAGCTATAGTTCTCGGGTTAAATTCACGAAGAACTGAGCACGAGAAAGATCATCTGCG
>JAGRAO010000335.1 GCA_020434565.1 Bdellovibrionales bacterium | reverse complement strand
GGTTCCCCTTGGATCGTCTCATCTCCTTGCTCCTGCAAGTCCAAGGGGCTCATATAGGCAGAATCCCACTCTCACTACCAATACAGAGCCGCGGAACGTGAGCCTCACCCTTGCATCCGCTATCAACTTGGCCGACAACAATGAACCGGCTATTTACTGTTTTCGAGAGATATACCAAATCGTCGATTCCGGGTGGGAGCCAAAAGAGGTTCATCTTAACGTAATGGAGTTTGGCAACGATGGTTCAGTGAACTGCCCGTTGCCTGAAGATTTTGATCCGTCCTCAAATGTCGCGGGCTCGCGAGTATTCTTTTACGCGCATGATCGTCTCGACCAGTCTGCCCTTAGTTTCTCTAGTCCGGTGAACGTTCAAGACCAACTTGCCTCACAGATGTGGGAGGAGCTTAGGGACGATTTCTCATCTGACAGAGAAGGAAGCCTTTGGGATTTCGAAGAGGAGAGAGATAGGGAAGTTTCTCATGAGAGCACGGGAAATGAAGTGCCACTTTCTTGCCTTAGCTGGCACGAAGAAGATCTGTGTGGAGCGGAGGAACAACTATCACCTCTGCAAGGAGGCTCAGGTCTTGAAAACGGCTCTGGTTATTGCGAGGACGATCAATCTTGCAACAGTTCAGGCGAGAACGGTTGGACAGTGATCTTTCGAGCAGAAGATCATCTGTTTAGGCCAGATGGAACGCCAATTAACGCCGAATCCTTCGCAGTTATCGGGAAACAGCCAAACAAATCTCAAAGGTATTCATTTTCTGGCGCGGCTTTTAGTAGTGGTAATGAAAGCGAAGCGACTTTTGAAACTTCCCCTGCCAAGTTCTTTGGCACGGTTGGGAAGGGGATGGTGCTTATGAACTTCACCCTCGCTGGAGCTTTACAGGCGCATGGTGGCGAGACCGTGATGTTCGTGGGCTTCCTCGAGGAGATTCTGATCTTTATATTGGCGATCTGTGTGTTTGCAAGCGTGATGAGTCAGATTTTCGAGCCAGTGGGAGGAATCTGTTATGAAGATGAGATCCCGTGCGAGGTGAAAAAAGAGCTCATAGAAACGAGACGAGAGATGATCGTTGTTGGAAGTGGGACGGAGATAAGTCACCCGTATGAGGTCCCTGACGTTGAAGACGAGCCTGCCAGTTCACCTCCCTCGGTGTCTGATGACCTAATCGCCAGTTGCGAAGGTTGCTGCACGGACAAGTGCGAGGTTCAACGTGAAGATTACGGAAGGGTAGGCTTTGATTGCTGTTACGCAGCTTGCCTCCACCAGGCAACTGGGGACAGAGAGCTTCAAGGTAACGTGGAGGAAGCTTGTAACCTTCCTTTTCCCATCGGGGTGGCCCTGAAGGCTGCGGGCGAGGCCTCTGGGAACACTTGTTCGGGGTGTAACGGCTAACAATCTTTTAAGTGACAGTACCAACAGTTCCAAGAGGGTCATGAGGGGTACAGAAAGGTTGGTATTGTCACCTAACTTCCTCGAAAGGACAGCTCGTACATCTGGAATGCCTCAAGCCTTCGTCTTGTTCGGGGTACAGCTACTTGGTCTTGATAGGGAGTCTTCCGTTTTCGTTCGCTTGGCCTGTCTTTGGTGGGCAGGTAAAAAAGTTGCGTGAGAACCAGTTCGAGTTCTGAGAGAAGTTGGGGTGGACTACGCAGAGAAGGTCGGGTTGAGAAAATGACAGGATCGAAGCAGGAAGGGATACTACCGAGGCCAGTTTTGCTCCTGAGCGCAGTATTTGAGATTGATGTACTCACAATTTTCTACTTCGGTAAGTCCACTAAAGACGCAGTCCATGAGGCATTCATTGCACTTGTCGGTCGAAGTGGGATCTTCTTGGCAGATGCAAGCGTTATAGTCCTTGGCGGCATGCGCGAAATCTCGCTCTCTCTTCATATTTCGACTGCTGCAGCTAAAACTGAATCGACAATCCCTTCGATGATCCTCAAAACACGATTGTTGTTCTTGGAATGCATTTTGTTCGGTCTCACACGATCGAATTCCTGAGTCGCCGACGAAATCGTCCGCGTGCTTCAGTTCATGCCGCATAACACATGAAAGAGTTCGTTCCCAGTCTGACCTTGGGTGGTAGTTTTCGGCCATTTGCCAAAGCTCATCGAGTGAATAACTCCCCCCATTTTCAAGGCCGAGTTCGAGACAGAGATCTAACGTAAGATGAATGAGACAAGAGGATTCGTGAAGAGGATCGCAACTGATCGTTTCTGGTGCTGCATCACAGATAATTGTCGGCTCGTCACAGTCTTCAGGAGAAAATAACTCAGAGTTCATATCAAAGTTTAATGCCTGACATTGCTCCAAACTTTGTGGGAACGAATGGGAGAGTGCGGCTGATGAGAGGGGAAGAAGACTCAAAATCGCGAGTAGAAAACGCCGAGAGAGCCTCGATAGCGAAAGTGGGGTTTTTGTAGCCTGCATTTTACATCCTCTGGTGGGAACTTGAATGAATAATCCGAGTGCAATTTTTTTCCGTGAACTCCATAGGGATTGAGTGACACTACACACTTGTCGATAGGTGCAGGACAGTTCTAGATTCCATCCCTCTCTCGAGCTTTTTCCCATTCTTCACCCACCGTTCAAGAGAGAATTGGGTGGCCGATAAGTAGCCCTCTCAATCATAAATCTTCCAGGAAATTGGGGTGGAGCAAGGTCCGAGGCGCCACCTTTCGATTCCCTATGAATCGCATCCCTCTACCTTTGTGTGACTCCAACCGTTAAAGAATGCTCCAATATCGAGACCGTTGAAGACTCTATCTCCATTAAAGTCTCCGAGAGGGTTGCGCGTCCCAAATTCATGCATAAAGAGTCCAATGTCGCGCGAATCAATGATTCCGTCTCGATTACGGTCGATATTGGGA
>JAGRAO010000334.1 GCA_020434565.1 Bdellovibrionales bacterium | reverse complement strand
CCTTGAAAAACCTCCTTGATGAGAATTTTGTCTTTGATGATCGAGGACGGGGAGAACTTTTTATACCGAGCCTCGCAGCGCTCTTTGAGTTCTCAGTTAACTTTTAGACCGAAAAGGCCCTCGATAGGATGAAAAAGGCTCTCCTTGCACTGTGTATCGCTCTCTTTGCGGCTGGAGCGCACCTTTTCTTCTATCCGACAGCATGGGTACAACGTCTTGAAATGCTCGCGTTAGATCTGTGGTTTAACGTTCGTGGGACTCAGGCCACTCCTGGAAACGTGTTGCTCATAGCGATGGACGAATCGAGCTACGCAGAACTCGGCCTCTCGATGAATAAGGCGTGGCCACGAGCAGTCCACGCGAAGCTCCTCGAACGTCTCGCGGCAGCCGGTGTCAGTCAGGTTGTATTCGATGTGGCGTTTATAGGACCAAGTGCTGATCCAGCTGGTGATGATGCGCTCACCTATAGCCTTTCCCTTCTCCCATCTGCGATTGGAGTCGATGACGGAACTGTCCCAGGGCAGCCCGGTGTTGTGAAAGTATTTCTCCCGTACGAACCGTTCCAGGAATCAGTATCAACGTTGGCTCTCGTTGGCTTGCCGCTCGATTCCGGCCAAGCACGACGCTTTAAGACAGCTCGCTCAGAACTCACAGAGTCTTTTCCGACTCTGGCGGAAGCTGGGGCAGGATTTACTGCTCCTTATCGAGACGGTCCGAGCCAGAGAGATTTGATCTGGTTCTATGGTCCGTCTGGAACAATTCCGACCTATCCGTACTATCAAGCGCTTGATCCACAGCAGCTCCCGGATGAAGCGCTACGTGGAAAAGTTGTCTATGTGGGGTTGGCTCTTCGGACAGATATTGGTCCTGCACAAAAAGATGCGTTTCTTACTTCGTTCTGGACCCGGGGTACGACTTTTGGAGTCGAAATCCATGCAACAGCCGCAGAGAACTTGTTGAACCACACGTGGATTAAACGAAAGAGTGAAACTGAAGAACAGTGGTACCTCGGATTGGCCGCGTTCGGATTCGCTGGTATATTCTCTTTGCTTCCTCCCACTTTGAGCGCGGCTGCGCTCGGATTTGCCCTGTTGAGCTGGGCAATCATTGCGTTTTCAGCATTTCAGTCTCATCTCTTTGTTCCAGGACTGTTCCTAGTATCGATAGTGCTTCCGGTCGTGTATCTCGTGGCTACTCTCTTTTACTATTTCATTACTGTTCGAAAGCAAAAGAAAACTGAAAAAGCGTTCTCACTCTATCTTTCACCTGAAATGGCCCGACGGGTAGCAAGTGGAACAGGAGCGCTACAGCTTGGTGGTGAAAACGTAGAGGCAACCGCAATCTTCACCGACATCGTTGATTTTACGAAGCTCAGCGAGCAGCTCCCAGCTGAGCAGGTCGTTCGCATGTTGAACCGATATTTTACTGAGGTCATGGATGTTGTATTCCAGAAACAAGGTACCCTCATTAAGTATATCGGTGATTCGATCTTTGCGATCTGGGGAGCACCTGTCAAACTCGATAATCACGCATCGCTCGCCCTTGAAACGGCGGTCAGTATTCGAAATAACGTTAAAATTTTTAACGAGAGTGAGCGGTTCCCTCGGCTCGACACTCGAATCGGTGTGCACACTGGGAACATGGTTGTCGGTAACCTCGGCTCTGAAAAGCGCTTTGACTATACAGCGATTGGGGACTCGGTAAACCTTGCTTCTCGGATTGAGGGATTAAATAAGTACCTCGGAACAACACTCCTCATCACAGAAGATTGTGTTGCTGAAGCAGAGACTGACCATGAGTTGATCGAGATTGGAGTCGTTCGAGTTGTGGGAAAGCAACGCTCAGTAAAGGTATTTACCGTTCCGGCCACACCACTTTCACGTGAGGAACTCACTCAATGGAATGATTGTCTGAATGCGTTTCAGGCCAAAGAATTTCAAAGGGCTATGGCCAGTTTTCAGAGCTTTATTGATTCTGATCACGAACTCTCAAAGACAGCTCAATTTTATCTCAACCAGATGCAGACCTATCCTGCCGACTCGCTTCCAGAGAATTGGGCTGGAGAAGTACAATTCGATTCCAAGTAGAGGTCGCCTGACCTATTTTGAGCGCTTGCGCTTTCTCGTGCGTTTGGTCTTAAACGAAGTATAGCGCCAGTCAGAGTCGCCCCCCCCATCAAGCCGAATGCGTGCGCATCCTTTTTTCACTGAGGTTTTGAGCCTGGCTGAGGTTGCACCCTCAACAGACTTGTACATATATTTCTTCTTCTGCTTCTTCTTTTTGAGATTTGCAGCATTCTCCCAGGTGTCCTCTGACACGCTACTACACGATTTGGTGGATGCCTTTAGAAGTTCAACTTCGTAAACATTCACATCGGCCGTGTCGCTCGTATCGGAACCGAGCTCCCACGCTCCTACAAATCGTCCATTCTTCCATTGAGCAGTCTTCCACGTGGCCCCAGAAGATCTCTGTTGCTCGATAACATCGACAATAAGACTCCAAATAGTGAAGTGAGAGAGCTGAGCACAGATGCTATAGGTATCATCACCGTTATCAGTGATGGTTGCAGCGCCCGCATCCTTAATCCAACTCTTGGAGCTATCATCAAACGTCTGAATTGCCGCTGTCGAAGAAGACAAGAGATCGACACTAATTCCGTACTTACTGAGATCATCTTCACCAACTGTATAGCAGACTTCGACCGGGGTATTCATCTCGGAGACAGAATTCCCATCACATGAAAAGCTGAAGTCAAATGGTTGGAATGGCCGAGCATCTTGCTCAAACGAGTACCCTCTTCCCGACTCTACACACATCTCAGCCGTACAATCTGAGCCAACGGCTCCCCCTGGAATCTCAATAGAGGTGACGCCATCTGGGAGAAAGAACG
>JAGRAO010000333.1 GCA_020434565.1 Bdellovibrionales bacterium | reverse complement strand
GACAAGCAACATCGACTCCGACACGAGAGAAGCCGAGAAAGACAATCCGGCAAAGAGCACGCCCATCGACAGTGCAGCCCCCAAGAGAGCGCATCCAGAGAGACCAAAGGATGAATGGCCCAACCAATTCATTGAAAAGAGCTGAAGTGCAAAAGCTGCCCCAAACGCTGCTCCCCCAGAAACCCCTAAGGTATATGGTGAAGCGAGGGGATTTCGAAACGAAGCCTGAAAGATAACTCCAGCAACTGATAGGCCTGCACCAACAAAAAATGCCAGGAGAAAGCGCGGAAGTCTCAAACTCCAGAATATGAGCAGTTCTTCTGAAGAGAGATCCCCCCTTAAGAGAGCACTCAATGAAATTGAAGAGGGAAAGATGAACACGATAGAGAGTGAGAGGCTGAATGCCAGAATTGATAACAGCCAAAAGCGGGCGAGTTTTGAAGAGTTCCCCTCCATCCTCACAGCAGCCTCTGAAAAACACTCGGGAAGAGGGAAAAATTAGCTTGAAAATCCGCTTCGAACACATCCTTCATGGAGCGCAGGGCTTCAGGATCCGAGACCGCGCCATCGTAGTGAATACCCCCTGAGGAAAGCACAATCATGCGATCGGCGACTGCCTGCGCAAAATTGAGATCGTGAGTCACAAGAATGGAAGCTGGCTTTTCCACAGTATGATCCGAGTGGAGGAGTTCAAGAAGTTCATTTTGATATTTTGGGTCAAGATGCGAACTCGGTTCATCTAACAAGAGGAGCTTCGGCCTTCGAATAAGCGCCGAAGCGATCAGAACTCTTTGAAGCTCACCCCCGCTCAATTCTGTAATCCGCTTTTCTTCAAGGCCTTTAAGACTACACTGGACGATCGCCGAATCCATTTCGGAATCTCGCTCCTCGACTCGCGCGATATCGAGAAACTCCAACACCGAGTAACCAACACTTGGCTCGAATCGCTGAGGGACATAACCAATACATTTTGCCCTCTTTTGTAGGCTAACTCTCAAAAGGTCCATTCCATTAAGTGAGAATTTCCCACCAGCGTTCGGATAGACTCCTGCTAAACACTTCAGGAGAGTGCTCTTTCCACATCCATTTGGTCCCACAATCACGAGGCTTTCACCGGCATCGAGGGAGAATGAAACTGAAAAAAATGGCTCCTGCTTGGGGAGAGCAATGGAGAGATTCTCTACTTGGAAGTAACGCTGCCTCACTCTGCGTCTTGAACCTCTTCAAGAAGGGTTTCTGCAAGGATTCTCTGCGCAATCGGGTAATGAGGCCCAGGAATGATAAGAGAACTATCATGAAGAGCAAACACGCGTTTGCGATCCGCAACTTGATCCAACCCAACCGCCTTCCACATAGTTGCAAGTTCATTTCGAGAAGGCACACGCGTTCCGCTATCGGGCAGGATATGAACGATAGCAAACGGTTTAAGCGAACGGATTCCCTCCCAACTGAACGTTGCGCCGCTGGCGGTCAATCCACGATAAGCGTTCTCGAATCCAAGGCCTGAGAGAAGGTCTGCATAAAACCCATCTTTTCCAGAGACGTAAAGAGATCGACTCAGGCCCTCGCCCTCAACTCCACCAATCACAACGAGCACCGCAGGATCAGCGAGCCGCTCAGTGAGTGGCCGAAACTCAGCCTCAATTTTCGTCTGTTGATCAACGAGCTTTGTGCGAAGGAGGTTCGCTTCCAGTTCCTTTCCACAGAGAGATCCAATGATAGAAATTGAATCGAGAATTCCTTGAATATCTCTGTGATCGACTGTGATCGACGTTAACCCCAACGACTTTAGCCGTTGGGGTAACGAGGTATATTCGTGCAATGCGATGACAATACTTGGATGGACCTGAATCATCGCTTCAAAGTTCGTATCGAGAAATCCTCCTATAGATCGGACACCTGATCGCTCGATAGCAGAATCGTAACGGGTTGCTCCGACGACGTGAGAACCGATCCCGATTTCATCCAAAACTTCTGTAATGCTTGGAGCAAGCGATACGATTCGCTTGCAATCCCCAGAAACGAATTCAGCTTGGGAAACCGGGACCCAAAGTATGAAGAGCCAGACAACAGAGAGAAGTGGCCTTCCCCACGTCAAAGGCGACATCTCATTTTCCTACGAAAAGCGCACACGCAACCCTCCATATCCTGCTACTCCCGGAGTGCCAAATCCAAAAACATCTTGATATTCTCGATCGAAGAGATTTTCAACTCGGGCAAAAAACTCAAGTGTCTCCGTAATTCGATACGAGCCCAAGAGATCTACTACTGTATAGCCTCCGAGTCGAACAGATTGACTCGGAAAGGTTGAAAAGTCTGTATCTGAACGGTGACCAACGACATTCGCCCGTACACCGACCTGCCCGCGATCTTCAAGAAACGAATAGAAACCGGAAAACGCGAACTTGTTTTCTGGCCTTCGAAGAAGTTGCGTACGCAGGTTTTTGTCCTCGGCATCAGTGAATGTATAGTCGGCCTTCAAGAGGAGATGCTCGACCGGCTCCACCTCGAGCGAGAGTTCAAAACCGGTAATCTCTGCTTCGGCGATATTCTCCGAGCGAAAAGTTTCCGAATTAAACGATATCAACTGATCGATATCATTTCGAAAGAATGTCGCTCCAAACCGCACCAGACCTTCAGCAAACTCTTGGTCTATTCCGATCTCCCAACCGATACTCTCTTCCGGCTCAAGCTCAGGATTTCCAAAACTCGAATAAAGCTGAGAAAGAGAAGGCGCCTTAAATCCGCTGGCAACCGAGCCTCGAATGCGAGTACCCGAATCCTCTAACTTCACTACCGGAGCCACACGAAAGGTAACCTCCGAATCAAAGCTCTCATGATTATCAAGCCGTATTCCGAAAGAAGTTGAGAAGCTCTCGAGCGGAGTTGTCAGAACATCAACAAAGTATCC
>JAGRAO010000332.1 GCA_020434565.1 Bdellovibrionales bacterium | reverse complement strand
TGATCCAGACGTTAAGAATATTTTTGATTCGATTGAGGCCTCAATCGAAAAGCAAGCAGTCGTCCCTACAGAGGGGGCCGATGGAAAACCTCTTCCTGAGAACGCTCAGCAGTTTGCTCCACCGACAACGCTTGGAGGGAAGCCGCTTGAGGAGGCGATTACACCGCTTCATGTTGCAGGGCTTATAGCCTACGGCTTTGGAATAACAGATTTTCGAATTGTGAAAAGATTTCGCGATAAAGTCGTTGGTCACAAATCTGGTGGTCAGGTGCGCTCAGGGCACTACGATATTAAAGGGGATAAGCGCCGAGAGGTTATTAAACATCTCCGTTTCAATGAGGGAATTCCTTTTCCAGCGCCAGAAGAGCTTAAGCCGGAAGCGATTGATAAGGAAGTGATCCAGCGGTTTGTTCGGGAGAGATTGGAGAACCTTCCAAAAGCCCAGCGCGAAGAGATGAGTAAGATTTATCGTGCCCATGTCGAAGCCTTTAACACTCCGAGACACCTTCCAGCATGTGTTGATTCAAAGACCATCAAGGTTCGAAACGGCGCAAAATCAGCACAGTACTATGGAGAAAAGAGCGACGACGGAGTTCTGTTTGATGCACTTTTTGTCAAAGAATCCGCCCCGGACTTTCGAGAAGGTCTTACTGGGTCCGATGAACTCTTCGGCCAGCATACCCATCTCCACTATTACGAATCGAAGGCAGAGGATCCGATAGCGCTCATTGCGTCGGAAAAAGGGGTTGATTGTCTGCCGTTTCGTCTTCGAGTGACGGAAGACTTTATCTATAAAGATTTCGGTGAAAATGCGCTTCGAAATTATGACGAGCAGTTCGCTGGAAAGTCAGGCTACGCTGGAAATGGGAAGATGCACCCAACCGTGAAAGAGAAATTACGAGAGTTTTTTTGATCGGCACGGTGCAGAGAGCAGATCCCTTGTAGCGAGGTAGTTGTAATGAAAACACTTGTGCAGGTTATAAAGATCGTCTTCGTTGGCCTTCTCTCAGGGCTGCCTGGTCTCGTGTTTGCTGATCCGCCTTACCCCTCTGCCGACACAATTGATCAAACTATCGAGCAAATAACAGAACCATACATGGAGGGAGTGCTTAACGATGTTGATGGCTTGACTTCAACCGTCGAGGCTGAACTCAAAGACGGGGGAGGTTGGGAACCTGGAACGCTCGGGCTTTTCTCTTACGGAATGATTGACCCGATTAACACGACATTGTTTCTTGACCATATCTGGAATTCAGGGATCCCGCAGACATTTGGAGCGATCGGGCTCTTGGATCCGGATCTCCCCGGGCAGACTGTTCGGTGTAACGCATCTGATTTCCCTTACACTCATTTTCATACCTACCATGCGCTTCATACCCCAGCGATTCGCCAGTGCGGATGGCCGGGGCAGGATTGGTTTACTGGGGGAGGAGTTCCGGGAAATCCTGCCAACCCGCAGTGTACTGGGTGGTGGTGTCCTGGCGGGAGTGGCGTGAACGAGCAGTTCCCAGAGGCCACTGAATATGGAGAGCAGCTGTTTGGCGAGTTTCAATCGTTTATGGAAACGCTTTCACCGTTGCTCGGTTTACTCGGTGGTGGGTGTAGCTGTTGTTTTATTCCGTGCCCTTGGGGGTGTTGCGTAAGGCACCGTTGTGTTCATAACACCTCGTATAAACCGTGGCAGTATAACGAGCTCGGATTTCCGGCGGGGATATGTATCGAAGCAAAAAATGGTTTCTTAAATGGTGAGCTCACCTGTTGTCCGCTTCGGATCGAGTTTGCAAATGTTGTCGACTACATGTATCCGACAAATCAGATCTCAATTAGTCGGCAACCGTATGCGAGTCGGCGGCTTGATCTCTTTGAGAACTTGGAACAGAACGTTAAGTATCTTCAGTATATCGTTCAGAACTGGCTGCATGATCCTGATATGCAGGGCAACAGAGGGGTGCAAGACCAGGCGATTCGCCAGCTCGTCGAGATCTCAAAATCTGCGCAGCAAAACGGAACTCTCGGGGACTTCTCGCCGCTCTCGGACCCGACGAAACCAGCGTCATATGAGCTAGCAAAAGCTTTAAATATTCTCGGCGGCGCTTATGCTGATTGGAGTGCATTTGAAAATGCCGATCCAGAAACGGCGCTCTTTATGGCGTTTGCACTGCCAAAGGCTGATACCGATCAAGGATATTTTAGAATTATGGATAATGAGTGGGTTACGGAAGAGATCCACGGTGGGAATCCCGGTAGAAGAAATAGACCACCGCACTTTATTATGTATCACCAGGATGAAGACGGGAATTCGGTTCGAGGACAACCGTTTCTCAATAGTGATTACTTCCATAAGCGAGCTCAGGGGAAACAGTGGGGAATGAAGCTTGCGATGTGGATGGATCAAAGCCGTAAACACAATGAGCCGTTTTACGACTCAGGCTCAGAGGTTGACCTCATTGGCCAACCTGAGATCTGTGCAAAGGTGAATGCGCAACGTGGCGCAAAACATCACACTCCCGGAGAGCTGCTTGATCTCTTAAGTTCGGGTTCGAGTCCGCTTAATTGGGGAGATCCGATCACGACGAGTGTCAAAGATAGATTCGATGGGAACTTTCATAATTACCGATGTATTCGAAATGTGGGAGAAGCGTTCCCGCACACGGCCTCGGTTCGGCCCTCGAACAATGCGCTGATCTTTCAATCGCTCATCCGCGGAATGGATCAGTACGAGAGAAAGTATCAACCAAAGAGCGAGCGTTATAGCTCTGAGTGGGATAAGGATCGATTCTCGATGCTTTCAGGCGATCGCTATGATCTCGTCCAGTATGCGGGACCGATTCTTGGGGACATTCTCGGAATTGTTGGTGACTTAAACGGTGGAATACTTCCAGAGGGACTTAAGTTCCCGACGAAAACCAATGGCGATATTAATCTGAAAGA
>JAGRAO010000331.1 GCA_020434565.1 Bdellovibrionales bacterium | reverse complement strand
CGTTCTGGCACGACTTATCGGCCGGGAGATGCGAAAGAGAGAGAGACTCTTTCGCGTCCGGGTATCAGTTCCGGACCGCCCAGGAGCTTTGGCTTCTCTGACGCAGATCCTTTCGGCGGTTGGTGCAAACATTATCGATGTTGATCATGACAGGCACTTCTCCGTACAAACGAGCAACGTTGATATTACCTTTCTCCTTGAAGTTCGAGGGACTCACCATAAAGAACAGGTCGTAGAGAGCCTTAAAGGTGCTCAAGTGAGTCCTCTGGTGCTGAGCTAGCCCACGATTGGGGGTTAACCTCTTGAATTTCTCACTTTTCCAGAGATCCCGTAGAGCAATACCGTATCAAACGGGGTCATAACTCTTTCTGGAGAGTTCTTCTCCGCGTTCTGCAGCCGAATGCCCCCGCTTCCGGGACTGACGGTAGAGAAGAACGAAGAATTGTGGTGTAATAAGGGTTTACGAGACTACCGATTGTTATTTGGAATCTATGGCTGAACGCGGCGGACCATCACAGCAGAATCAGGCTCTTCAGGCCGAGCAAGAATGGGAATCTGCCCTCGGTACTCCTCGATTAGCAGAAACGGTTGCTGAGTCTGAACACACGAACCTGGAAGGCTCTTCCCTTTCAAGCTCTGTGAAGGTTCGACGGTCTGGGGAAGAGCCGGAACCTAATTTGGATCGGATGAAGCGAACTCCCTCCCTAGGCCCTGTGGAGAATCAAAATACGGATTCGCGCCCGGCGAAAAGGAAAGCATCTGAGTCTCGAGGTCGCAAGCTCCTCGTATCGCAGTCGAGAGAGCCGGAAACGATTCTTGATAAGCTTATCTCCTTTCTCTCAAGTAGACTGGAACTTCTCGAAAAGTTTATCTCCAAAAAGTTCTCTCCCGAACTTGACGAAGAGGGGCTTAACCGTCCAATTCCACTCAGGAAGAAAGTTACTCAGAAAAGATCCACCCGAAAAACCTCCCGAGCAAAGGCCTTAGTTGTCACTACCGAATTTAGCGATGGAACCAAGGAAGAAGAGAGAGAATCCTTCGACGAAGAAGACTCTGCAGATGTCCAAAAATCTCCTAGTTTGTAGCTTTGGCCGAGATTCCTCGGAAAGCTATCCCTGTTCCCACTAGACTTCCTACGAGAACCGCTTAGCCACCAAACAGCATCTTATTCCTTTAGGGGCGAACCCATCTGGCCGATAGGGCTTAAGAGGGTTCAGGCAATATTTTCTCACTGTCGTAAGAGCCGGCAACAGCAGGCCGGTGAAGATGGTTCTGAAGAATAGCTCTCAAAATTTCGAATTTGGCGGCGCACTTGTTGAAGCAGCGATCTGCCTCCCTCTGCTCCTCATTCTCTGTATGGGTGCAATTAACATCTCGGAAGTGCTTGATATTCATCAACGCGCGAAGATGATCGAATACAAAGCGCTCCGTGCCTCAAGCGCTCTTCCTGGACTCACCGGCAAACCTCATGAGAATCCAATTATCGCTCAGAAAATAGAACGATTGATGGCAGGTCAGAATATACCGGAAACACTCTACGGAATTGACAGTGAGTATACCGGGCTCCAAGCCGATAATCTCGTGCGTTTCAATATTGATCTCCATGCGAAGACTTTTTTCCGTTTTTTCGGATTTTCGGATCACTCAGTGGTCGAAACAAAGGGACAGTCGGCATATCTTTTCCGCGGCTCATTCTCCTATGATTACGAGTCATACAACGTTCAAGACTGGCCGAACTACTATGGATGGAACTACGGCGGTGGAAAGGGAAGTGTTGATCAGCAGTGGAATGATCTCGTTGACCAGGTAAACGATATACACGGTATGCACACCATACCGACACAATCTCTCGTGGATATCTTCGCCGGCCATTAGGCTCAAGAGTGTGAGCGAACAACCTTTCCTAGTGACAATGAGAGCATTAAGGGAAAAAATAGTTGCACAGGAACTCTTGCGAAAGAAGAGAGGCAATAATGCGAGGATCAGACGCAGTTTACAAACAGCAATTCGGCGCTGTTGCAGTCGAAGTGATCATCATCGGTCTCACTCTCGCGCTCCTTGTTTTTGGCTTTCTTGAATTCTACCGCTACAGCATAGCGAAACAGATGCTCCGGTCTGCGGCGAGCTATGGTCTAAACCTTATTACAACTGACTACCGAACGTTTATCGAGAATGATCCTGAGGGCGGGACTAGCGACTACGAAGGGGCGAGACTTGATGCGATCGCAGCGGTGCAGGCTGAGCTGACAAAACTCGTGGGAGGAGATCAGCGCTTAAGTGCCTGGTTCAATTCGGGCGTTGATATCGATATAATCTTTCCCGGTGACCCCGGTGAACCCATCGGTGACCGACTCCGAAACGATCCAGTCGGAGTTCGGCTTACAACGACATTCCACGATTTTGGACCTCTCTCTCCACTATCTTTTTTCACGGTAGAGATGGTGGAAACTCAAGAGGGCTACGCAGAGAGAAGTTTTGGATCCTCAGAACCTGTTCTCGTCAACTGCCTGGGAGAACCGCTTTCGGCATCTTCAGGAAAGACGACGTATGGCGGCGATGATATTTTTGGAGAAACGCTTGCTTGTCCGTGCCAGGGAGACTCCCTCCGCTGGAACTACGTGATGCACTACGGTTACTTTAACTATCCGACGCCCGCCGGAGAGGGAGTCTGTAACTGCCGCCCAGACTTAGTCGAACAAGACGATGGCAAGTGTGGCTGTCCCATTCAAGGTTCCGAAATGGTCGCAATGCATCCTCGACCGGACAATATGTTTTACTACCTGTATGGATTCGATTGCCTCTGCCCGGCTTGCCCGAACGACGAGGTGGGAGTTCCGGAAGATGATGGCAGTGGAGGGATGCGATGTGGTTGCCAGTGCGCCTATGGGGCTTCGCGAGACGACCATGGGAAATGCGAGTGTCCTGGCGACCAGGTCGTTCAGACATTTCCAGATCCCTTTCCAGTTGGAGACCCGCCAGTGCTTCAGTATATCTCAACG
>JAGRAO010000330.1 GCA_020434565.1 Bdellovibrionales bacterium | reverse complement strand
GAGTCCCTTACCTTGGCGAGGCTATTTTCTCGTTAAGATCCTTAAACTCAAGAGATTTTTCTGAGCTGCCGATTCTGCAATTGATGTGACATACTCCCATCTTGAGTTTAATATCGGTAGCTTTCCATGGGTTTTTCTTATCAAATTGTCGTCGAGAAGCTCCTTCGACCTGTTATTCGGGCGTGTTTACGGCATACGGTTCACTACAATGAGCTCATGGAGCTCGTAAAGAAGAGCTTTGTGACAGTCGCTGTCGAAGAGCTCGAACGCCATTCTCAGGTTGCAAACGTGAGCAAAATTAGTGTTATCACCGGACTCAACAGGCGAGAGGTTACCCGTATTTTTCGGGAGAAAGGTGAGGGAAAGAGGGAGAGTGCCGGGATTACAAGGAGAGTACTTGCGGCCTGGGAGAATCAAAAAGAGTTTCGTACCAAGGGTGGAAAGCCGAGGGTTCTGACTTACGAAGACAAAGACTCGGAGTTCCATCAGCTCGTTTTCTCCATAAGCCAAGATATGGCTGCCAAAACAGTCTTGAACGAACTTGAGCGGATTGGAGCTGTAGAGTTTACGCCGCAAGGGGTTCGTCTTGTGAAGGCATCAAGTGCTCTGACCCGTGAGTCGAGCGAGTCATTTGATGTTTATACGACCGAACTCGAGCACGTCCAGCAATCTTTGGAGCAGATCATTTACGGCGACCGGAAGCCGAAGAATCACCATTTGATGACCGAATTCGATAATATCCCGAAATCAAAACTCCCGCAGATCCGGCGATGGCTTGTGCGCGAGGGGGCCGCTTTTCATAAGAAAGTAAGAAATTTTCTTGCTTCACACGACCTCGATATCAATCCTGACCCGACAAAGGAGGGAGGGGAAACTGTACGAATTTCCTCTAAATCTTGGACCTCTGGTTGGGAAGATATCTGACCCTCTCGCTCGAAGAACTCAAGACAGCGCTGTTTCCTCCTTACTTTTCCTAGTTTTGCCGCTTTCTTTCTTCTTTTTGGAAGCATTTTCGTTATTTCAACAGAAAAGAATGTGGAGAGGTGACTACTATGAACAAGGTTCTCAAAAATTTGGGGGAACGCGGGGCTTCTACGACGAGCTACGCGGTCTTAACCTCTATTCTGGTTTTTGCTGTAGCCGCATCGGTTCGACCGATGGCGAATAGTTCTGTTGAGATATTCTCGGTAGCAAAGAACAACATACAACTCTCAAACGCTTTTGGGTCTTCTGGTGATGAAGTATCTCCCATCAACCAACCCCTGTTTTCTTTAGGAGATCAATCGAATCTCTCTTTTGGAGGGGACTCGCAAATTATGGCCTATAGTAATCCAGGATTTGGATCAAAGGGCCCTGAGCAGGTCGCCTTTTATCGACCTCCAACTGGAAATGCTGGATATCAAGGTGGAGGGACGGTCGGCTTAGAGGAGCCTCCAATTTTTGTTTCTTCGGATCCTACCGTTGAGGCAGCGCCTCCTTCAAACGGTACAAGTGGCTCCTCTGGACAACAAAAGGGTCCGTACAGCGGTTAGAAATCCCCAGAAATAAATTGGGAAGCTGACACTTTCATGCCAGCTTCCCTGGTAGGCTAAGGGGGGCAAATCTTTAGTCGCAAAGCGATGGATCGTAAAAGTACGTAAGGAAGTCGAGAAGGTCGAGGATTGTAACCGTTCCATCATTATTTCGGTCGGCACTTATACTCTTTGAGTGCCACCTTGCGAGGTACAAATTGAGATCTTGAATATCAACTCTGCGATCTCGATTGAGGTCGGCATCGCAGGCAGTACCAATATCCCCAAGGATGATTGATACTGCCTCGCTGCACGGTGTCCCTTCACTTGACTCCTCGTTCAGACCAAATGCTTTTATTGAAAAGGTTAATCTCTCGCCTGTGGGGAGATAGGAGAGCTCTACATCCTGCCCTACTGCCGACGAGAACTGATCCTCTGAGCAGTCTGGAGTAGAAAAGATGCGGTAGCCATAGGCATCTGGAATTGGTTGCCATGACAGGTGGGCTGAGCTTTCCGAAAGTGCTTCGATCGCTACTCCAGTAGTTTGGGGGAGCGCTCGCCACCCCTCGATAACATTGCTGCAAGCACCTCCGAGCGGGCGAACCGAATAAAAGTAGCTCTGACCAGGAACGGCGGTAATGTCTTCAAATGTTGTGAGGTTTGATATCGGTGTCCCTTCCCCTTCGCATGCTGCCGGAGTATCCCAGCGGAAGAGCTCGAATGATGATGTTTCGGTTACGTTGTTCCAGGAGAGGTGTACTCTCTCTTGAAATGTGCCTTGAGAAGCTGAAAGCTCAATTGAGTCAGAGAGTGGCAGAGAAAGACTCTCTGCATAGTTTGCCACGTGAGGCGCGAACTGAGAGATTTTCGAGGCAGAATCTTGAAGCCCATATACCCCAAGCGGTGCCCCTTCTCCGAAGATTGGCCCGGCATCGTTATTGAACATAACCGCAGGATTTGAGAAGAGGTTCAGTCGCTGCCCTCGAGAAGAGGCAGACATAAGAGTCTTAAATTCGAGATCAATCGTTCTATTCCCTTGAGACCCCGAGAGTACAAACTCGTGTCCATCTCGATGCTCAAGCGCTCCAAGAAGGTGTCCTATCTCATGTGCAAAAACCAGCGAAGCCTCATTCCCACAAGCTCTCCAGTTTACGACAGCAAAAGCACCTGCTGAATTTGGGCTTGGCCCTGGACCCACGGCACTGGCACAGACATCTTGTTGACTGGCACCTGAGCCAACCGAAGCGAGAGAGTCGTCAACGATGAGGACTACAAGATCTCCATCATAATCTCGCCTCAACTGATCAACTTCAGGGCTGAGTCGGAGTGCTTGAGCATCCCAACCTGTATTGCCAGTCTCCGTATAGGCAAAGTCTTGCTCGAGCGAGAGTCTGGCGGTGACATCGATCTGTGAATCTCTTAGAGCCTGGTTCAATCGAGGCAGAGCGTTAAACCCCACGGGCCGAAAAGGGCTCGCAAGTTGATAGTTCGTGGAATAGAGAA
>JAGRAO010000329.1 GCA_020434565.1 Bdellovibrionales bacterium | reverse complement strand
GGTCTTTTGTGGCTTCGTCCGCTCGAGTTGCGTTCTTGAGTGGGTGTGTTGCTGAGAGAGAATTGCCGAAAACTTCAAAACAGCTTTGCGCGTTGCGCACCTGAGGGTGCGAAGGTGCGTAGCGTAGTGTGTTGATCGACGAATTTAGTGACGGTCCTTTGAGAGAGGGACTTTTGAGAAGAGGAACGGATGGGATCAAAGGTCAAAACCAACCTACGATTGAGAAGAAACTACGGAACGATTGAAGAAGTTGCTGAGATCCCGCATCTCATAGCAATTCAGAAGCAATCGTATGAGCGTTTCCTCCAGGCGGATATTGAACCCGACAAGCGAGAGGAAATCGGGCTTCAGAAGGTCTTTAAATCCGTTTTCCCGATCTCTGACTATAATAATACTTCAACTCTTGAATTCGTTTCGTACACTCTGGGTGAGCCAAAGTACGACGTTGATGAGTGTCGTGACCGTGGGATGACTTGGGCTGCGCCGCTTCGAGTAACGATCCAACTCGTTCTTTGGGATGTCGACAACGACACAGGAAATCGAACGCTTAGCGCGTTGAAAGAAGACGTTGTGTACTTCGGTGAAGTTCCACTCATGACTGAGAAAGGTACCTTTCTCATCAACGGAACCGAGCGAGTAATCGTGAGCCAACTCCACCGTTCGCCGGGGGTATTCTTCGGGCACGATGACGGAAAGAGTCACGTTTCTGGTAAATTGCTTTATAACGCTCGAGTCATTCCCTACCGTGGTTCATGGATCGACTTTGAGTTTGATATTAAAGACATCCTCCACGTTCGAATTGACCGACGCCGCAAGTTAAACGCGACAGTATTGCTTCGCGCGCTCGGAATGGCTTCCGACGAAATTCTCAATTATTTCTACCGAACCGATGCGATCAATTTCGGAAAGCGTGGCCTTGTTACGAAAGAGTTTATTCCAGAACAATTGGAAGGCCAAAAGAGCTTTCGTGAGATTAAATCAGGCACAAAAGTGCTTGTCCGAAAGGGCGGAAAATTTAACCGCGCCGTCATTCGTCGCTTAAAGGAAGCTGGAACGAAGAGCATCGAGATCGATCCAGATACCGTGCCGGGGTTAGTCTCTGCTGACACCGTTCTTCTCGCTGAAGAAGATGTTATTCATCCAGATACTGGTGAGATTCTAGTGGATTCTGGTGAGCTTCTCATCGGATGGGACGTTATCAAGGAGCGCTTTGCTGAAACGGTACTTGAACTCGGCGAAGAGAAATCAAAGGAACTCTTTGAAGATCTTGAAGTTCTCATCTATGCAGGAGAAGAGCTCACTGCAGATAAGATCAATGCAAAAGGCGAAGTTGTCGAACAGGGCACACTTTCGCTGCTCTTGAGCCAAGGTATTGAAACGATCCGCGTAATCTACCTCGAGGATAACGATATCGGGGATTCGCTCCTCAAGACCTTGCTTACCGACAAAATGGATCCAGATCGCGAGAATATTTACGCTCGTTTGATCGGAACACCGGTGACTGAGAGTCTCATCGAGATTTACCGTCGGCTCCGACCGGGAGATCCTCCCCGTCCAGAAACAGCAAGCGCGACCTTCAAGAATCTCTTCTTTAACTCAGACCGATACGATCTTTCAGATATCGGTCGCTATAAGATGAACCACAAGTTGTACGTGGCTCACGGCAAGGAAGCACCTGCTCTTGATCAGGGTATTCTCTCTGACTCGGATATCCTCGCGAGCGTTGGCTATCTCTTTCACCTGAGAAATTCGACTGATCCGATTCGGTACTCGATCGATGATATCGATCACCTCGGAAACCGTCGCGTTCGAGCAGTTGGAGAGCTTATCGAGAACCAGTTCCGCATTGGACTTGTCCGAATGGAGCGCGCAGTGAAAGAGCGAATGGGAATGCAAGATGTGGATACGCTTGTTCCCCAGGACCTCATTAACTACAAACCTGTCGCTGCAGTTGTGAAAGAATTTTTCGGTTCTTCTCAGCTTTCACAGTTTATGGATCAAACGAACCCGCTTTCAGAGATCACTCACAAGCGTCGACTTTCAGCGCTTGGACCAGGGGGACTTACTCGAGACAGAGCTGGGTTTGAAGTTCGAGACGTGAACACAACCCACTACGGACGGATCTGTCCAATTGAGACTCCAGAAGGTCCAAACATCGGATTGATCTCTTCTCTCGCTGTGTATGCTCGGGTGAATGAGTTTGGTTTCTTGGAGACTCCATACCGCATTGTCGACCAGGGTGGACTCGTAACAGATAACGTCGTGTATCTTTCTGCTTTGGAAGAAGAGAGAGAGACGATTGCTCAAGCGAGCGCTGAGTTGGGAGCTAATCGAAAATTTGCTGCCTCTGCTGTTCAAGCTCGAGATAAAGGGGACTACGTCCTTACGGCTCCTGACAACGTGACGAAGATGGATGTGAGTCCAAAGCAGATCGTGAGTGTTGCGGCTGCCTTGATTCCGTTCTTGGAAAACGATGACGCAAACCGAGCGCTCATGGGTTCGAACATGCAACGCCAAGCAGTCCCATGTCTTCGAACTTCTGCTCCACTTGTTGGAACTGGAATCGAAAAAGTCGTGGCTCGAGATTCTGGTGCAACAGTTGTCGCGAAGCGGCCAGGGCGTGTGGTTAGTGTTGATTCAGCGAGAATTGTACTACGTGCTGATAAAACGTCAGACGATCCACTCGATACCGGCGTGGATATCTACAACCTCGTAAAATATCGACGCTCGAACCAGGATACCTGTATCACTCAGCAGCCGATCGTAAAGCCGGGCGAGAAAGTCGTTGCCGGTGAGATCATCGCTGATGGTCCGAGTACTGAAATGGGCGAACTCGCTCTCGGTCAGAATGTGGTCGTCGCGTTCATGCCGTGGAACGGCTACAACTTCGAAGACTCGATTCTTATCAACGAGAATCTCGTGAAGGACGATATCTTCACCTCAATTCACATTGAGGAATTTGAGTGCGTCGCTCGCGATACAAAACTTGGAAAAGAAGAGATCACTCGAGATATTCCAA
>JAGRAO010000032.1 GCA_020434565.1 Bdellovibrionales bacterium | reverse complement strand
CCCGCAGAGAGCTGTCCGAGGGCGCCAACGACCAGCTCTCCATCTCGAACGACAGCGGATACTTGCGAAACCGAATAGGACGGATCTGACAGTGAATAGCTAAATGGAACTGCCTGAGAGGAAGAACTGTTATAGGCCTTGATCGTGTTTGTCCCTGCATCATAGATGGTGAAGGCATAGTCCCCATTCTCTTGTTGGTATGCGCTAAACCCATCCACGTCATTCAGTGAAGAGAAGAGAGTGTTCGTTTCTTCGGTGACAGCATCTATTGTCTGGACCAAAGTTGATTGATCGGAAACATAGGCTAACGTGGTATTTCCAAGGAAATCGAATTCTGAGTAATCAAATGGAGTATTGCCACCAATTTGAAGCGAAAACGATCCTATTCCAGCCGAAGATCCAACTGTTAAAAGCCCTCGGTAAAGATGCGCCACATACGTTCCATCCGAGGAGATTTTAACCTCCGTTGATCGGGCATTGAAAACGGTCAAAGAGACGAGTGAAGAAGGATCAGCTCCTTGAACTGAGAGGCTCACGTAGTCAGTGCTGTTACCAGTTCCGGCCGCTTTCGCATACGCAACTTTAAGCCCGTCATCAGAGAGATCTGCCGAGGTATAGCTCGTCGTGCCAGAGGAATTGTTCGTCACCTGACTTACTGCTCGGCCAAGGGGATCGAGAATGAAGAGGTTATCGACCTTGGATGGATTATATCCGAGTGGATCATCACTTGAGAGCGCAATCGAAAACCCAGAGACCTCGTTTACGCTTAAGATCTCATAGTCTACCCCACTCTGCTCATAGGTATAGCCATCTGTAGAGCGGGCAAAAACGGTTGGTATTAAACCTGTCTGAAAATTGTTATAGGGATGTCGTCCAGTATAAAATTCTCCAATCTCAGTGATATAGGCTTCACTGGTGAGGGAATCGCCGTACCCGCTGCTCACGTTTGTGCTTGTAAATTCGGAATTTGAAGCATCTGCATCAAGTCGAAAGAGCTCGCCATCAAGTGAGATCCCGATATCGATCTCTTCTCCACTGACCCCGTTAGCGGACGCTCCAGAGACGCGAGAGACCTCTAATCCAGCACCGAGAGTGTAGCTGATGCTCCGCTCAGAGAAATCGGCATACGAGCCGGAACTTCCGAGAGTCCCAACAACAACATCCCCGGAAGTGTAATCGTAGATAGCGATTGAATCCGTGTTTTGCACCACGGAGAAGAAGCCTTTTTCGATTGAGCCGTCGACATCATTGACTCGAATGGCATTTGTCTCTCCGTATTGAGTTATCGTGGATCCTACGGTTTCTAGGATAAAGACTTCGGTTGTATCGCTCGGAGCATCCGTTGCTGCAAAAAGGACCAGATCTGTTTCGGTATAGAAGTCGAAAGTCAGATCACTCCCGTCCGGTACAGCATTGTAGTCGGTTGTCACCGTTGTTCCGACATCATAGATATGGATTTCGGAAGAAAGATTTGTGTATGCGACTAAGGTTCCTTCGTTGTTGATCTTGATCGAACTTGCCAATCCAAGAGAGGCGTAGTTCGCTAATGCGGTGACCGTGGCATCATTTGGATCACCGGTAAGACCAGAGCTTGAGTAATCGTAGAGTTCATAATCGAGTCCGGTGGCAAGCGCGTACGAGCTGATAACGCTCAATTCACTATCACTTGATACACTGGCATCGAGTATTGTTCGTGCGTCGGTAAAGTTTGTAATCTGCTGAAGGACGTTTCCTTTGTTATCGATCAGATACGCTTGGTTAAAGCTCGTGCCTGTGTTTGCAAGATCGTCTGAGGAGGCAATAATCGCGGTCCCCTCCTCTTCGTTTACCGCGAGCAAGGTTACCTTTGCGCTGACACCGGGAAGAATCGTACTCGTAAATCCCGCCTCCACGCGTGCGCTCACGGTGTCAGAATTATTTGAGACAATTCCTCCTACCTCAGAGAGGCCACCTGAATTTGCTGTGAGCGATACCGATCCGAGATAGGTTGATGTTCCGAGGTTCTCGTATCGAATTGTCCCACCGTATGCCTCTCTTGATACCTGGACTGGAGATGTAGCGAGGGACTCTTCACTTGCGAGAGATTCATCGGTTGTAGGTGTAATAAAGCTCGAGAGAAGTTGAGCGATACCTTGAGAGCGCTCTTTTGATAAACCAAGTTGTGAAAACGTATCAGTGAGGCTTGAAACCGACAAGTAGTCGGTTGAACCGATCGAGGCTCCGTCCACGAGTTCCTGGAAATCGGTAGCCAACTCGCGAAACTTTGTATCGAGCCGTTGTCTTCTTTGTGAGCCGATTCCGACGCGAGTTGCTTCCTCGGCGACCGAGATCAAATCCTCTGTAACTTCTTGAAGCTGAAGGAGGGCACTTTCGGAGAGGTTTACAAAGCTCGCGGCGAGGTTGAGATTTTCGACTGCTTTTGTGAAAGATTGAGCGCCAATTCGGAGAGAATCTCCGAGGTTTACCTGTACTGAAGAATTTGGAAGGGTGAGAGAGTCTCTTGCTTCAGAAGCTCTTGTTACACCGGTACCAAGTGCACCGAGCTGGTTAATGAACCCACCGTTTAGTACTGCTCGGATGCTCGTCCCTGACACTGCGAAAACTTCCTACTACTGACGTGCAAACTCCACACGCCTAAGAGGAGAAGTCGGCCTGATTGCAACCACTGTTTACAAAATGGCGCGCTTTCAATTACTCGATTCGGGACACTTGAGTAAGAGAAATCAGGATGTTAGCTAGGAAACACTCCAAAAATCCTCAGCCTGCACACCTGAAAATTGAAAATCATAGCTTACACCACGCTTCTTCTGAAACGCTAAGACCTCTCTGAGAAGCCGACCCGATTTTCCCAAGATCTCTGGGGGCTCGATTCCCTTGGGAGCATATTGATGACTTACAATAAGATCTAAAACTGCACACGCGGTAAGCCCAGTAGTTCGGGCCATCGAAGTGACTCCCTCTTGAGCATCGAATTCGTCGTAGAGCGAAGCAACCACTGAGACTGAATTACCGTTGAGGGTCCCCTCGATCGAGACCCGCATCACCGTTACATCAGCTTCGCCAGGCTTGAGTTGCCAATCCGCAAAGAGAATCCGAGAAGTAACATCGAGGATCGAGAGGTCGCTCTCTGTCGAAATTGGGTCTTGTCGAAAAAACCCGGCTTCTCGAAGAAAGAGCATCTTCTCACGGTGGCCAGGATAGCGCAGAGTTTTCTCTGCCATATCCTGGGCTGAGACGGTATGGATTAGAGAGCGTAGCCCATCTGTATTAAAGGCCTCTACCGTTCCGAGTCGATCAAAGTCCAAAAATTCCGGTTCACTCAGTGCAGGAAGTACAACCTCGCGCCCGCCTCGAACGAGCCTTGCTGGGCGCACGTACTCTTCGATGACATCGCTTGGAGAAAAGACCGCTTTGTATTCATGGGGCCAAATCCGCACTTTTGGAAGACCTCCGACAACGATCATGACCTTGGAGACTTCATCAAACACCTCAGCAGCGCGGCCTACAATCATATTGCTCATCCCAGGAGCGACACCGCAGTCGTAAACAAAGGCTGCGCCTGATTCCTGTGCCTTGCTATCGAGGGGTCTTGGGTCCTGTTCGAAAAACGCGATATCAACACCCCTTGCCCCCAAAAACACGAGGCGCTCCAGCACCTCGAACCCGAGACTCCCGGGAAGCGCATTCACGACCAGATCTTCTTCAGAGATAAGCGATGAAAGTACTGAAAGATCACTCAGGTCGACTTGGCGCCTTCTATCACCAGGGACCCGTTTGAGTTTTTCGAGCGAATGAGTTGATGCGTCATAGACCAGAACCTTACCTGGATGCTCTCGCTCGAGTTCGTTTGCTATTAGTGAACCAACTCTTCCGGCACCTAACACGACAATTGCCATATTCCCTATCCTCAAAAAATGTTGAGCCGCAGTATAGCAGATGAGTACAGAGAGGCTTTACGAATTTCTGGAAGAGTCACTCTTTCCGACAATTTTCGCCGAAAAAGACTGCAGTTCTCGAAAAGAACGAGCCCCTATTTTGTGTCCTATTGAGTCCTCAAAAAAGTGAACAACGAAGCCAGATTGCTGAAGGAGAGAAACATCTTTCCTCGCTCTTTCGATTGAAATGACTTCGTCCAATGTTCCGTGACCCCAGAAAATTTCGGTCGAGGTCTTCTGCTGACATTCCAGGGAGAGCGCCCCGAATGACCCGAGAGGAATGACAAAACTTGCCAGAAAAGCGAGGCCATCGAAAGCAACAGACCCTTTTTGGAGCACCGCTGAAAGCACACCACCTCCCTGTGAGAAACCAAAGGCGATCCTCTTTTTTGGAGAGAGCTCAAATCGGTTTTCAAACCGAGTGATGAACCCTTCGAGTTGTCCGGCAGCCACGAGCACCTCCTCTTTCGAAGGTTTTCTCCCCTGCTCAATATTCCACCAACTAAAACCGCCGAGAGAATCAGGCAAAGGGGCTTGTACCGATACTATCGAGGCCCCTTCGGGAACACACCGCTGGAATAACATCATGACTGAGGAGTCCCCAGCTCGTCCGTGAACAAAATAAAAGAGAGGAGCGCTGGAATCCGTCGAGATTATTCGACGATGAGAGAGTTGGAGAGCCCTGTCGTCTAATTCAGTTGAAGGGACTGGAGTGTTCATTGCGAAACTGTAACGTAGCCCGCGATGAAAACGCTATGCCCTGAGCGCAGAACAATTGGATAGAAAGGTCAGGATAATTTCGTGCAATATCCCGGCTATGAGAGACTCTGCTCCGTACCGAGTACAGGTGCTGAACTGCGATTTTCGAGAAGCTCGTTGAGTGATTCTTTCAGGCCCGTAACGACAAGGATACGCTCCGGATCAACATCGAGGAAGTTGCACACTGCTCGAAATGAGAAAATGTAGTCATCTTCCTCACTCAAGAGATACTCCTCTGCCTGTTTCTGGAGTTCTCCCCCCTTGCGATAGTCAGCGAGAGCTGAAGCGAGAATGGCCCGCAAGAGGCTCTTTTCGGGTTTCGTCGGATCGAATGGACGGTAGTCGTCGTAAGCAACGAATATAGCAGTGTTTTTTTGATATTCCTTCATACTTTCCCCAAAGGTCTTCTGCTCTGAGGCTCCTATCGACAAGTTATGCCGGTCGCTTAATTACGTGTTCCTTAATAACTAGGATGCGATTGGAAGGCCCTTGGAATCGCTGTACAGAATGGCCGTTAGGAATACGGGTTTCTCTCAAGCTGGAGGCTTATTGAGACGATAATATTTCTTAGAAGATGACGTTGGACTCAGGGAATGAGTCCGTGAAACCTCATAGCACCTCCCGAGTAACGGTGAGGCTACTTGGGGAAGATATCGAAACGCCAAGGAGGGCGACATGATAAAGCTTGATGGACTTCAGTCCTCTCTCGCGCCGTATGGTACCCAAAAGAGCCATCGCCGCATAAAGAAAGAAAAGCAAAAGACTTCGCTTGCTTCAGCGATAACGCTCGAAAAGGATAAGCGAAACAGCCACGAACAACAGAACGAAAATCTCGCTTCGGGTGATGAGCACCTCCCGGGTCAAGAGGAAGAGCTTGGGGGTGATAAACCGTCGGTCAATCTCGTTGTTTAAAAGAGAATCGCTTAAAGAGAGTTTCCTAGTGGAGAATGTCATCAACTCCAAGGAGTTTGCTGGCCGGAGTCTTTAGGCGTTTCTGCCGCTTTGAAAGTTCGAGTTCCGCCGAATCGATAACTTCGCCGGAAAAATTTCCATCAATAAGCTGACGGCACGTTGTCCCCAGTTCACGAAGCTTTACCGGTTTGATGAGGCAGCGATCAATTCCTCCTTTGAGATACTTTTCAATATCAAAGATAAACGCTCTTGTCGTAACGAGGATAACCGGGAGATTCTTTGGAGAGCCCTCTCGGATATCCTTGACGAGATCGTCCTCTGGAGAGTCAACCACGTTATTATCGAGAAAAATGAGATCCACCGGTTCGTTTCTCAGTGCTTCTAGCGCTTCGAGTTTGTTCGATGCCAGAACGATACGGAAGCCGATATGATTCATGTAACGAGCGACCATTCCACGTTCATCATCGGCACGTTGTACCAAGAGAACCGTATTTCCCTTTCCCTCGGCATCTCGCTCTTCTCGCGGTTGCTCAGATTCCCCCCTCGCCATGTCTGAAGTGGCCTGGATGCTTGGAAAAATCAGCCAAAACCGAGAGCCCTGTTGAGGAACTGAATCAAAGTTGATTTGACCGCCATTCACCTCAGCGAGACGCTTTGTAAGAGGCATTCCGAGTCCACTCCCCTCCTGAACGAGCGAATAGGAGTTTTCCACTCGTTCAAACGCTGAAAATACCTTACTCCGCTCAGAAGCTTCTATTCCTACTCCAGAGTCCTTGACGTTAATTCTCACCTTTTGACCGGGGATTCTCTCGGCCCAAACCTCAATCGTTCCTCCATCCGGAGTATATTTAATCGCATTGGTCAAGAGATTGATCATCATTTGGCGGAAGTGTCTTCGGTCGCACGATATCGCAAGAGCTTCGTCGTTTGGAACGTACACAAGGCGGTGAGATTTTCCCTCGGCCTGTTGGCGCACAACCCCGCAGAGGTCCTTGAGAATCTCGTGCAGCAGGATATCCGACCGGTGAGGAACGATCTTTCCCGATTCGATCTTGGCATAATCCAGTACGTCGTTAATGAGCTCCAAGAGGTGTTCGCCGTTTGTACGAATCATTGAGAGCGTCTCAGCTTGTTCCTCTGTGACGGAGCCGCACAACCCATCGAGAACGAGCTCAACAGCATTGAGCATAATTCCGAGCGGACCGCGAAGTTCGTGGCTTAAATTTGCTAAGAATCCCGTTTTGGCTTTGATAGATTCCTCAGATGCTGCTTTGAGTCGGATCAGCTGTTGCGTATAACGAGTATTCACGATCGCCAGTCCACTCTGAAGAGCAAGGAGACGCATAATCTGGCGATCGCTCTGAGATGGAGCCTCTCCGGAGCGGAGCGCAACTCGAAGGCTTCCGAGGACCGAGCCGGCGAACGCTATCGGCTCGACCATTACATCGGGGCTCGATTTCTCAACGCGCCCCTCAACTGCTCCCGAAAGCATAGCTTGAGCACTCGTTCGAAATGGTTTACCCACCACAAAAGATGAGTGATACAGCTGGGTATCAGGATCGTAGAGTGCGAGCTCGGAAGACTGAGCACCAAGCAGTTGCCGTGCGAGCTCAACGACGTGCTCAAGAGTATCCGAGAGCTCTTTCTCACTTGAGATACGGCGCTCTAAGACGTTCATAGAGAGAGAGCGATTCTTCCTCTCAACCTCAGAGAGCACTCGGGAGAGCATACGCTCGAGGGGCAGTCTTGTAGTATCAATACCGAGATCGCGGGCGAGCGAAAGGAGACTCTTTCGAGTTTCAAGCCGCCACAGGAGAAACGTGGCAACCATGCTCCAGGCTACAAAATTCAATCCGCGAACCCACAACGATGGAAGCTGAGAAGCCGGACTTCTAAAGAGCACGTCAACAAGCGGAACGACCGCGATCATCGCGACGAGAAAGAGAGTAAAGTAGGCAAACCCTTTTTTGACCATCGTTTGTCTGAGTACTTTCAAATCCAAACTTACGGATTGGACCATCCGCCAGACGAGATTCTCGTTTCACGGATCGAAGTTGAAAAGCCGCTTTCCTGAAAAGTTTCCGCTCACGCAAGCGCTTGAGTACTCCCCATCTCCGTATAAGATGCTGAAAAGATGGAAGTTGACTCAGTGATTGGTCGCTCTCCAAAGAAGAGGGGCGGCGCAGATGAACGTTTCAGAAGTGTCGTAAATTTAAGGAGTTAGAGGGTGTCAAAACGCCTTTTCGGCTACTCCCATTCAATGGTGGCGGGCGGTTTGCTGGAGATGTCGAGAACAACTCTGTTGATACCTTTCACCTCGTTAATGATCCGGTTGCTTACGCGAGCGAGAAGCTCTCTGGGAAAGCTATACCAATCCGCAGTCATGCCGTCTTCTGAGCGCACAGCTCGAAGAGCAGCCACTTGCTCGTAGGTTCGATTGTCTCCCATCACTCCTACTGATTGAACAGGAAGTAACACGGCAAACGCCTGCCAAATGTCATCGTAAAGCCCAAAGCTCCTGATTTCTTCGAGAAAGATCCGGTCTGCTTGGCGAAGGATCGAGAGCCTTTCTTCTGTGATATCACCAAGCACTCTTACCGCGAGGCCGGGCCCAGGAAACGGATGTCTTCCTAAGAGATGAGTCGGAATTCCGAGCTCTGCTCCTACTCTCCGAACCTCATCCTTGAAAAGAAAGCGGAGTGGTTCGATAAGTTTGAGATTCATTTTTTCCGGAAGTCCACCAACGTTATGGTGGGTCTTAATGGTCGTTGCTGGTCCAAAAGCAGAAACGCTTTCGATGACATCTGGATAGAGAGTCCCTTGAACAAGAAACGCTGAATGTTGAATCTTTGCGGCTTCTCGTTCAAAGACCTCTACGAAAACTCTCCCTATGGTCTTTCGCTTTTTTTCAGGGTCCGTAACTCCGCTGAGTTCCCTTAAAAACTCCGCTCTAGCATCAACGGCATGAATAGTAAGTCCAAGATTTGCGCCCTTAAGATGGGTCAATACGTCGTCTACTTCGTTGTGCCTCAAAAGTCCGTTGTCTACAAAGATGCAGTGAAGCCTCTTTCCAACAGCTTTCGCTACGAGCACTGCGGCAACGGTAGAATCCACTCCCCCGCTTAAGCCACAAATCACCTGCTCGGCTGGCTGCACTCGAGTAGCGACGAAGGAAACGGTCTCTTCGATGAAACTTGCGGGTGACCAAGAAGATGAAATGTTTGCCACTCGTACGAGGAAGTTTTGGAGAATCTGTTTTCCATCCGGAGTATGGGCAACCTCTGGATGAAACTGAATTCCAAAAACAGGTCGGTGCTCATGACGAAAAGCCCCCACGGCTCCTGCCTCGGTTTTTCCAAGGAGTGCAAAGTCTTTCGGAAGCTCTTCGACATGGTCTCCGTGGCTCATCCATACTTGAATATGGCGTTCCTCGTCGAGTCCGTGAAAGAGATCTCCACACTCGTCAAGGTAGAGAGGAGCTGAGCCATATTCACGCTTTTTCCCACTCTCAACTGTTCCACCAAAGTGGAGAGCCAAGAGCTGCATCCCATAGCAGATTCCGAGAATCGGAAGTCCACACTCAAGCCATCCGGTGTCAAAGTCGGGAGCGTCTTTGCTGGTGACACTGGCGGGTCCACCGGACAAGATCACGGCGCCACAATTCTTTATCAATTCGGGACTGAACGGTTCAAAACAAGGTCGGATTTCACTGTAGACTCCCAATTCTCTAATCCGACGAGCGATGAGTTGAGTGTACTGAGAACCAAAATCAAGAACGAGGACGGTTTCCGCCATGAATATCCCTGAGAAGAGAGTGGTTTAAGCGAGTTGAGTTCGGTGGACCATACCAACTTCGTGACGAAAAAGGGAGCGTTTGAATGGGCGCATGTGGGAGAAAAGTCTTTTGCAGATGTGAGCGGTCCTCAGGAGTTCGTGTGGCGAGAGAGAATTTCCTCGCTTGCCCTGCATACTGGAAAACAGGATTATGAGCGAAAAAACGGTATTGAGTGTCTCGATTTGGCCTCTCTATCTTGAGGTCTCGAATCGCTCTCGTTAAGATTTTTGGGTCCTCTGAACTACTGGGTGATTCAGAGAGCGGGCTCGTGAGAGCTTTGGGTGGGTCGGTCCTCGAAAGGGTTGTTCGAAAGGGTTGTTCGGACACCGAATCGTTTTCGAGAGGGATTCGCTTTGTCGCTTTCTTCCCAAGTGTGGGATTTCGAGCGCGTTTTGGGACTTCAGGGATCCTGTTCGTTTCGGGGCGCGACTTTTGAAGAGCGTTTCATTAGGCGAGTTTGAGTGGAAGTCTGAGAGTGGCTGCAAGAAGAAAATCTGTTGGCGTGAACTTTCATTTGGCCTGCATTGCTCAAGGAGGGGTCGTATTCCTTATCTCTCTTCTCGCTTTTCTCTCTCCCTGTTTTGGTCAGGGTTTTCTCCGAACCCATCCGGGCGTGTATCAGAGCACTGCAGATCTCGGTGTGAAGATCGTCACTACTCCAATTGGGATTCTCGTTGTCCGAGGCGAGAAAATAGATTTGCAGGTTTTCGATCTCGAATCGGTCTCTGAGGACGCAGACCTTCTTTTTCTCGAATACTCGAAAGAATCGAATCGATATTCACATCTTTATGTCGGGAAAAAGGAGTACCAAGTGATCGGTAGCTTTACCGCGATCATGGATAACTTAAGACTCACGGTCGACAACAACGCGCCCTACGTTTCTATCGTTTACAGCGGGGAGGAGAAGCAGGCCCTGCTCGGATTTGTTGGAACCGAAGTGGTTGTGAATAGTGATCGAGAAGAAGGGGTGGCGCTTCTTGAAGCTCATAGTTTTAAGAAATACGCCTTAGCTGGAGTCCAGCCTTACTATGTTAAAGATGGTGAGGTTCTCTTCCGAAATCAACCGCTCAAAACGGGCAGAGTAGGATTAGCCCTTGAGCAGCCACAGAATGATTGTTTGAATTCAGCAGTGCTCGTGAGTGGCGAGCAGCTCAAAGCACTTCACAGCGCTACTTCAAGGAGTGAGGTTTCAAAACTCTTTAAGGAAGCGGTCAAACACTCCCGAAATGATCCGACACTTCAGGAGTCCCTTCTCTTGAGAGTCGATAATCGAAACGTGGTACTGTGGGATTATCAGCGACAACGAGTGATCATTTTGCAACGCGCAAAATTTCAATCTCTCTCTCAAACCATCTGTGAAAAACGTGAAATAACTCTCCAGTAAGTCGTTTTCTAGGCGCCATTTACGAAACGGCTTCTCGTCTTCGCCTAACTCAGGTTCCTGCTCTGCATTCTTATCTTCGTACTGCTCCAGACAAAAGCGAGGAAGAATTTGGAGCAGGACTAGGACAAAGAGAATGAGCAGAAGAGTTTGCTTCAGAGTTCTCTGTGGTTCTAACGGGACTTGTTCAGAGCTGCCCTAGCCCTCGGCAGCGTGTGAGCCAGTGATCTGTCTATTGCTCTTTTCCGTACGTTTGCGAACAAAGAGACGAATGGAGGTACCCGGGAAAGGAAACTCTTTCCGGAGCTGCGCAAGGAGATATCGACGATAGGTCAAACTTACGGAGCGCGGATGATTCCAAAACGTTAAGATGGTTGGCGGGCGCGAGCTCACCTGAGTTGCAAAGAAGAGTTTTACTGGTCCTCCCCTGTACACGGGAGGAGGTTTGCGCTCTACCGCTCTTTCAAGAACCTGATTCAATTTAGCCGTCTGAATCCTCTCACCTGAGGCGAGGTAGACAGCCTTCGATTGGTCGAGGATGTTAGGAACTCGTCTTCCATTGAGCGCAGAGAGAAAGACAATTGGAGCATAGGTACAAAATCGAAACGCTCTACTGTACGAGTCTTTATATTCCTTAACCGTTCTGTGATCTTTCTCGATTGCATCCCATTTATTTACGGCAAGCACGAGAGGAATACCTCTTTCGTGGCAAAGGGTAGCGATTCGAATGTCTTGATCACTTGGTTCTTTTTCAGTCGCATCGAGAACCACGACGCAAACGTCAGCTCTTGCTATCGAACGCAAACTTCGAATCGTACTATGCCTTTCAAGTGAGTTGGGTTCGATATTTGACTTGCGTCGAAGGCCGGCCGTATCAACAAGCACATATCGTTGTCCTTCTCTTGTAACTGGCACATCGATACTGTCCCTTGTGGTCCCAGCGATTGGCGATGTGATGAGGCGATCGGCGCCGAGGAGCTTATTCACGAGGGTAGATTTTCCTACGTTTGGCTTTCCGATAATTGCCACCCGAATGGAGTCATTTTCTTCACCTTCGTCAGAAGCCGTATCTGCGAACTGCTCAAGGTGCCTTACGATATCTGCTTTCAGTTCTTGAACGCCGTGGCGGTGCGCTGCGCTGATGCAGCGATATTCAGGAATTCCAATACCATAGAACTCGACAGCATTTTCCTCGGTGACAGGCTTTTCGCACTTGTTCACGACCCATAAAACGGGTTTTTCTACAGTACGCAGCCTATCAACGACACCTGGGTCGTCTGGATGCGGACCGTGAAGTCCATCAAAAAGAGCCACAACCACATCTGCGTCTTGAATGGAAAACTCGACTTGGCGCTTTACCTCGTCTTCAAAATCTTTATTTTGCTCTCCGACAAGCCCACCACAATCGATAACCTCAGCCGCAAATTCTCCTTTGCGCATCACACCAAAGTGCCTATCCCGGGTTACTCCCTCGAAATCTTCAACGATTGCAGTTTGAGCGCCGCACAGGGCATTAAAGAGGGTCGATTTTCCCACGTTTGTTCTACCTATCAAGGCGATCTGAGGTAATCGTTTCATAAGCCAATATCCTCTGATTCAGAAGACTCGAGGAGCTCCTTATCTATCTCGTCCATTCCCTTTCCTCGGAGAACCTCAAGTGCTTCAGATGCTGCTTGTTGCTGAGATGCCTTCTTCGTTGCTCCGCGACCCCTTCCTGCGATTTCGCCGTCGATTTCGACGACCGAGACAAACGTTGGAGCGTGTTCAGGGCCCTCAACACATTCAAGGAGATATTTTGGCGGTTCACTCCCACACGCGTGGAGGACCTCCTGGAGTTCTGTCTTGGGGTCTGCCGGAGTTACTTCTTCGATAGCGTCACCAAAAAATTCAGTGACTCGCTCAAACGCTCTATTGTAACCACCGTCTCGGTAAATGGCGCCGATAACACTTTCAAATACATCAGCGAGAATCGAGTCCCTCTCGTTTCCTCCATTGGCGAGTTCACCCTTGCTGAGAATAATGAATCTTCCGAGGTCCAGCTTGCGAGCGAGGTCTGCGAGCGAATGTGTATTGACGAGAGCGGCTCGCATCTTCGAAAGAGACCCCTCGCGGGCAGCTCCGTGATGTTTTAAGAGAAGATCTGCTACTGCCAAATCGAGCACGGCATCACCGAGAAACTCGAGCCTTTCGTAGTCGCTGCCCTTCGCTTGACTACTGGCTCGACCTTGAGCCGATCGGTGCGTGAGCGCATACTGCAGCCAATCTTGCTTTTCAAATGTGTAACCAAGTCTTCGCTCAAGCTCAGCGAATTCGTTTTCCCCAACGGAACGGATCTGATCTTCGGCATCAGTCGGTGCTGGTTTAAGCCGGAGCTTTTTCGGTATTCCAAAAGACATAAAGGTACTCCCCTCTCAGTTCCGCCCAACCGGTACATCGAAAGAACCGGATTCCTACTCGTCGAAAACTGGTTCACGTATCACCGATACGGTTCAAGAAGCGGATTTCTCTGTGTGGAGGAGAAAAAGACCTGAGAAAAAGGTCTTATCGTTGAGCTTTGAGAGCCCAAATGCCTACGATCCGGCATTTTTCTCAGAGTTTCTCACTCCTCAAAAGAGTAACAGAGTCCCCCAATCTATTCAATCTGGGTGTGACCGCAAACCAAAGCTGCCGACCGCTGAACTCGCTAGAGGACAAGGATGAGGAGCAGGAGGGCTGCTTTTGGGGCAAGGACACCATTCAGACGGTAATGGTCAGGCGCATGTCTGCCTGAAGAGCAAACCAAAGCATAGTCATAAATGCGCACGCGAAAAACGAAGGCACTCAAAAGCTCCGAATTTCGTAAGGGAGGAGCGGTATCGAGTACGGTCTACAAATGGGAAGTTTGCTCCCGGGATTGGGGTGAGAGCACCCGCAGATGCCGGGTGCGCTCCATCTTTCCGCCTCCGAGTACCTCAAGGTTTTCAAGGTCATAAAAGACAGCCGCTTGGCCGGGTGATACTGGAGACCATTCATCGACAAAACTCACCTTTGTGAGTGCACCCGGTACTATCTCGATATCGGCAAGTACTCCAGGGTGACGGTGTCTCATCTGGACCCGCGATCGAAAGGAGAATGGTAGCCCCTTAGAGAGCGAATCCCGAAGGGAGGGAGAGATCCAATTCGGAGAGGAGACGTAAAAGCAGTGCTGCTCAAGTGCTTCCTTTGGACCGACAACAACGAGATCCCGTTCGGGATCGATCTCAAGAATGTAGAGAGGCTCTTCTTGTCCCCCTACTCCGAGGCCCTTTCTCTGACCAACCGTATAGGTGTGTATTCCGCCATGCCTTCCGAGAATCTTCCCATCTCGTGTAACGATGTTCCCCGGTGGTCGTGTCTTTCCGTGCCGGGACATAAACTCTTCTACCGTACCAGACACGAAGCAGATATCTTGGCTTTCGGGTTTATTTGCCGTAATCAGCCCCCGTTCTCGAGCGAGTTCTCGAACTTCTTCTTTCGTAAAATCACCCACCGGAAAATACGTCAGCCCCAACTCTTCCTGAGAGAGTCCGTAGAGGAAATAGCTCTGATCTTTTGCTCGGTCTTTTCCTCGAAGGAGATGAAATCCGTCACCTCGAGCCTCAATTCGTGCGTAGTGTCCAGTGGCGACCCCTGAGGCACCAAGTGAGAGAGCACGAGATCGGAGTTCGCGGAATTTCACTTTATTGTTGCAGTCGATACAGGGATTTGGGGTTTCTCCCTCATGATAGGAATCGATAAACTTTTGAATGACTTCTTTGTTGAACTTCTCTTCAAGATCAAAGACGTAGTACGGAATACCAATCTTTGCTGCTACTTGGCGGGCATCGGTAAAGTCATCAGGAGAGCAGCAGGTGGCGCGACTCTCACATCCACCATTTCGACGGTAATCCCAAACCTGCATCGATACACCTACTATCGGGAGCCCCTGTTCTGCCATGAGGGCTGCAGCCACAGAGGAATCAACGCCGCCAGACATTGCGGTAACGATTGGTTGATCTGAGAGTTGGGGCGTGCTCATCTTCTTCTAGGCCACCCTCTTCGCCGATTCACGCATTCGAAAAACGGCAGTCTGAAACGCTTTTACGGCTCTTTCGATTTCATCATCCGTGAGATCCGATCGCACACTGAGTCGGACGGTTTGACGAGCCTGTTCCTCTGAAAAGCCGTACGCTCGAAGGACCGCCGATCCGAGAGGCTTTCCTGATGAACAAGCGGATCCGGCCGATATTGAAACACCGAGGAGATCGAGAGCCACTACCAAGTCATTGGCATAAACTCCCTCGAAACTCACACTCAGCGTATTGGGGAGTCGTTGACACCCTGAGAAATTGAAGCGCAGAGCTGGGATCTCAGATTGAAGTTGCTCGGCCAACTTCTTCCTTCCTCTTTCAAGAGCGTCGAAATGCTCGTTGAAGTTTTTCTCAAGGAAGGAGGCTGTTCGGCCAAGAGAGATGATCCCAAGTACGTTCTCGGTCCCCCCGCGAAGTCGATGTTCCTGAGAGCCGCCAAGGACGAGCGGATGGAAATCGCTCTCTTCCCGCAACACAAGCGCACCAACACCTGGCGCCGCCCCAAACTTGTGTCCTGAGATGCTCAACGCATCAATCCCAAGCGATTGAAAATCTACCGGTATTTTTCCGACTGCCTGAACTCCATCACAGTGGAAGAAAACATGCGGATTCTTTGCCTTTACGGCATGCGATATCTGTCGAATATTTGAAACGACACCGCTTTCGTTGTTCGCAAGCATCAAAGAAACGACCCGGGTGCTTTCAGAAACAGCGCTAAGTATTGATTCGAGCGAAAGTTCCCCATTTGGCTCTGGTGCCACAAGCGTATGATCTCTCCCAGACTTCTGGATCTTTTTGAGCGGCTCGAGGACTGCAGGATGCTCTACAGTTGAGGAGACAATTACGGCAGAGGAAGGAACCAGAGGTTCAGATGCCTCGAGAAAAGGTGAAAAGAGAGCACCGTTGTTGGACTCAGTCGCTCCAGAGGTAAAGACAATTGAGGAGCGAGAGTGCGGAGCGTTTATGAGGGCACGAACGCTCTCTCGGGCATCTTCGATGAGAGCACGAGCACGTTGGCCATCCTGATGCTGTGAATTGGGGTTTCCGAGGAATTCGAGGTCTGAGGGTAAGAGCCCATAATTTGGAAGAAGGCCGCCGTAGGTGGCGTTTGCATCGAGATAAACCCTTGATTTTTTCATGGTTTTTAATTCTGCGAATAAAAAGCGCCAGATACTAAGTGCACCCCGTACAGCCGCCGACTATAGAACCAGGGAGAATACTATGCGTTTCGGTCTCTTAGCAAACGTATCAGCGGTAGGTGCTCAATCGACATCGAGCCCTTCGTTTGCTGCTTCTCAGGCTGCGAGCAATGCAGCTATCGCGGCACCACTAGCCGCCCAGGCAGCGAATGCCTCGCAGACTTCTAAAGTGCTTGCATCCGAGCGAGCAATCAGCACCACCGAAAAAAAAGCCGACGGGCTCTTCGACAGCAAGAATGACCCCGAGGGAGAAGGAGCAGCCGGAGAGGCCGCCCAAGAAGTCGAGGGAAAACGCCTCCTCGCAGTCGCTTAACGTCGTTAAACCCTACGAAACCTTTACCAACAAACGGCGATGTTCTTTTCGTGTTTTCCCGATCAGTCATTCTCGTCTCTCTGCCGCTCATGCTCTCATGGAGTTCTCAACTCTATAAGGTTTCCCAGCTCAAAATCCCAGCCGGACGGTTGGAGATGCCGAATTGCTCTGAGGACCCTGAAACGTGCCTTGCATTCGGAAGCTGTCTTCAACCAATCGAGGTCTCTCGATACTCGGTGACTCTGTGGTACGGCTTTCCGAAAAGTCTTCGTGACCAGGTCTACGACACGATTGAGAGTGCGCGGAGGGAACACCGTTACATAAGGCAAGAAAACTTCGAAAAGCTTAAGGGAATTGGCCCGACACGTCTTGAACAGTTGAAGCGGTACCTCTGTCTGGCTAAGAGCTCTGATACTCCTTATCTTTTTGAGAATTGAAAAACTCTCTCTTCCGATGAATCCGTGAGCCCAATCTGTATTTCAATGTCAAAATGCGAAGAGAATTCAGGAAATTTTGAGCCCCATTCAATAAAGCGGAGAGTGTTCGCTTCGGGTGGTTCCAAGAGTTCGTCTTCGAGCGTCGTAAGACGATAGAGATCCCAATGCTCAATCGTCGTGCCTGAGCCCTGGTAGATATGCTGGAGCACATAGGTAGGAGACGAGACCTGTTCACTCGCTCCAAGCACCTCAGCACAATACCGAACGAAAGTAGTCTTTCCAGCGCCGAGCGGGCCATCAAGGCAAATCGTAAAGCCACGAGGCACCATTCGCATGAATTCGCGTGCGAGTTTTTGGGTTTCCTTTTCGGAGTTTGCCTTTCGGCTGAGAGCCAAAAGTTTATTGATCATAGACAGGATTCCCGCCACAGAATTCGGAATAGGCAACGGGTATTTCTCTGAGCAAAAGACTGGGCGGTAGCGGCCCGAGTCCCCGTTTTGAAATGATTCGGTCGCCCGCAACCCCATGGAGAGCAGCGGCCAAAGCCGATCCCGAAGTGAGTCCGCACTGTGCGGCAAGAGTCGCAATCATACCTGACAAAACATCGCCGCTTCCTCCTGTCGCCATAAAGGGATTGCCTGAGAGAACACAGTATCCACCCTCAGCAGAGGCGATCACGGTCGAGGCCCCCTTAAGAACGGCAACTTTGGCGTTGGTTCTGCTCAAAAGCTCCTCTACGGCCGCATAACGATCACACTGAATAGCTGAAGTCTCTTTCCGCAGCAAACGAGCGGCCTCACCTGGATGTGGGGTGAGTATAATCGGAAGGCTTTCAATCAGAGGCACAAACTTCTCAACGTTTTGCGAAACAATATTCAAGGCGTCGGCATCGAGAACAACTGCTTTTGGTGATACAGCCCTAAGGTCGAGAAGAAATGTAGAGAGAAATTCTGAAGTTGATGAGCAAACAGAGAGCCCTGGTCCAATAATCAATGAACTTCCCTTTGGTATTCTTCCACAGAGTTTCTCTGAATCACCCGGTTGAAAAACCCCTTGATCTCGAGCAGAAAGATGCGAAAGCAAACACTCGGGAAGGAGTCCTGAAGCTGCTCCTTCAGACTCTCCGGAAAAGGTAACCTTTGTTACGAGACCCGCTCCAGAAAAAACGGCGCCATTTGCCGCAAGGATTGCTGCCCCGGGCATCGAACGTGAACCAGCGACGACCCATACGTGCCCGAGATTGCCTTTGTGGGTATCTGGCTCACGCGTGAGATTGGGCAGCGTCTCAGGTCGAGCAATCTCAAAGCGAGGGGCTGGTCCATGCTCGATTCCGGCACCGACAACGTAGAGGGTCCCACACACTTTTCTCGCTGGATACTGAGACATCCCTCTCTTAAGGCACTCAATCACGACTGTCACAGCGGGCGAAAAACACGGATCAAAAACTTCGCCAGTATCACCGTGAATCCCAGTCGGAAGATCTATCGAAAGAAAGAGTTTCCCGCCGTCTCTTGAGGCATTAGAGATTGCTCTAAGCCCTGCTGCGATACTCCCACGTGGCGGGGTCGCCTGGCCACTTCCAAGAAGAGCATCGATGATGCACTCGGAATCCTGCGCGAGTTCGGTGAGAGCAATAGAGCTTAACGGTTCGAAGAGAACGGAAGAGGAGTTCTCTCCTTGAAGATAGCGCATTCTCACGCCTGTTTTTGCAGCGCGCTTAAGGTTTACTTCGAGCTCAGACGACTTTGGCGCCTCAGCACACAATACAAGGGTTACTTGGGTACCATTCTCTTGAAGTGCTCGCGCAACAACACATCCATCTCCACCGTTGTTTCCCGGTCCAACAAGAATGAGGGCGGTCCTGGGCTGACGACCGAGATAGAGCGGAAAAATCTCAACTTTACAGCACGCAAATACAGCCAGCGCGGCTTGCTCCATCAGGTCGAGGGAAGAGATGCCGTGAGAGATGGTCTCCCGATCGAGAGCAGACATCTCTCTTCCCGTCGGAAGCGAATAGCGAAAGCGACCTGACGAAAGAAATCGAATCTCAGGTCTTACCATGGACGCTCCTATACTGCTCCAATCTCTCGCTCAATAGCTTGAGCGATGCCTTGGGCGAACGACTCACACTCTTTCTCCTCTTCACACTCGACCATGACTCGGGCTTTGTCTTCGGTGCCTGAATAGCGAACAAGGACCCGTCCACGGTTCCCAAGTTCGGATTCAACTGAGTGAATCGCCTGGGATACTGACTCGAGTGTGCTTAAGTCGGGTTTCGCACGAACTGGTACGTTAATGAGTTTTTGCGGGAAGCGAACAAATTGAGACGCAAGCTCCGAGAGAGGACGACCAGAGCGCAGGAGAATTTCAAGAACTTTAAGTGAGGCAAGGGTCCCGTCACCAGTTGTCGAAGAATCAGCAAAAATAGTGTGTCCTGATTGCTCTCCACCGAGAACGGCGCCTGACTTAATCATTTCTTCGAGCACATAACGGTCTCCAACCGGAGAGCGGAGTACGGAGATATCATGCTCCTTGAGGAGCTTCTCAAGACCAAGATTCGACATAACGGTCGCGACGACAATATTGTTTTTGAGCCTTCCCCGTTGTTTGAGATCAATCGCACACAGGGCCAATACAGCGTCTCCGTCAATAACATTTCCCTTCTCATCGACAAACACCGCCCTATCCGCATCCCCATCGAGCGAGATGCCGATATCAAGATTGTGCTCTAAGACGAGTTCTCGCACGATTTCAGGATAGAGACTTCCGAATCCAGCATTAATGTTTCTTCCGTTTGGACTAATGCCACGAGCGACAACGTCCGCTCCAAGCTCTTCCATCGTTTGAGGCGCAAGTTGATAGGCGGCGCCGTTCGCACAATCAAATCCGATGCGCATCCCTTCGAGAGTTAAATCTCTGGGAAAGCTCTCCTTCAGAAAGACTGTATAGCGACCAAGCGCATCATCTACCCGAGTTGCCTTCCCGATCTTGCTTGATTCTACCCCCGGGAACTGCTCGTTTTGCTCGATCCAAGATTCTATCTCAGCTTCGCGTTCGTCGGGGAGCTTAAAGCCATCCGCACCAAAAATTTTAATGCCGTTATCTTCAAATGGATTGTGCGAAGCAGAGATCATTATTCCAACATCTGCCCGCATACTCTTCGTGAGATACGCCACTCCCGGTGTCGGAATTGGGCCAACGAGAAGAACGTCTGCCCCCATAGATGTAATTCCGGAGGCGAGAGCGGTCTCAATCATATAGCCAGACAGTCGGGTGTCCTTCCCAATCAGAATTCGATGTCTTCCCTTCTTTCCCAGAAAAAGATGTGCGATCGCTTGACCGACAGAGACAAGCATTTTCGGGTTGAGGGGGAATTCTCCCGCTACCCCTCGAATCCCATCCGTACCAAAATACTTTCGTTTGACCTCACTCATACTGCAACCTTTTTCATTTGAATCGGGCCCGAAATTGGACCCCTTGGAGATGGACTCTCTAATTTCTTGTTCACGGAACAACACCAAAGAATTTTCACGTTCATGCTCTTCAAAACGACTCGTTCTCGTTACATCACTTTTTAGAAGTCTGCGAATCAGCAGTGGGGACTTCACGCCGAGAAAGTTGGACCTTACCAGGATTGGTATAGACGAGAGAAATTCCCTCTGGAACTGAAACCTGAATGTCCACGGACACAGGAAAACTTGCTTTGGGATCAGGCGAGGCAAGTACTTGAATTGACTCTGCTTTAAGCGAATTCAAGAGGTGCGATGGCCCTGTCACTTCAACACTGACCATATTTGGCTTCGCTTCAAATCCATCGGCATTCTCCCCACCGATTTTGACCGGTACTTTCTCAAACGAAACCTCTTTCATGATCGGCTCAACATCTATATCGACCGTCACTTCCCGAGGTTCAATCGTGGTTAAGCTTCCGGGGTTTCCAACAGAGACAGTGCGAGTTTCCGTGGTCTTGAGGGCTCGAATATCAACCATTTGAGTCTTAATATTCTCGAGCTCTTGAATGACAGTTTTTGGGCCACTGACTCGAACTTTCTTCGGAGTGACCGTTATCTGCTTCAAGCGAAAGTCCTCGTGAGGACTTCCAAAGACTGAAACATCAATCGGGAGTTCTCGCTTCATGAGGTCGTCGAGGGCAACTTCGAAC
>JAGRAO010000328.1 GCA_020434565.1 Bdellovibrionales bacterium | reverse complement strand
GGCCAGGTTGTATCTTTGGAGGTTTTCCTCCCGAAAGGAGCCATTCATGGCTGATGAACAGGGAAAAAGTACGCTTCAGATGGATCGCGTGATGCAAGTGGCAATCAAACGCGACGCGAGTGATATTCATCTCGCCGTTGGAAAGAAGCCCACTCTTCGCATCCACGGCAAACTCGTGGAGCTCGACACAGGCGCGCTCGACGAGGAGGCAGCAGTCAGCTGCATGAACCAGATCGCCCCTGATAATCGAAAGATCGAATACCAGGAGCGTGGCGGAACTGACTTCGCAACGTCTCTCACTTCTGACGACGGGGAGGTCCGATTCCGCGTGAGTATCACAAGAGATCTCGGAGGCACGAGCATCGTCATGCGACGGCTCCCGAGCAAATTCCTCTCACCGGAGGTAATCGGACTCCCTCCACAGATGCTCGAGCTCATGGGACGCGAACGAGGGCTCATTCTGATCACTGGACCTACTGGTTCAGGAAAGACGACCACGCTCGCGAGCATGCTCCACAATGCAGCGACAACAACGGGGCGTTCAATCGTCACCTTCGAAGACCCGATCGAATATCGCTTCCCTCACGGAAGAAGTATCGTTCGTCAACGAGAGGTAGGTTCTCATGTCAAGAGCTTCGACATGGGACTTCGTCAGGCGCTCCGCATGGATCCGAACATCATTCTCGTCGGTGAAATGAGAGACCTGGAAACGACTCGACTCGCACTGAGCGCAGCCGAGACCGGTCACCTCGTTCTCTCGACGCTGCACACTGTCAGCGCCGCAAAAACGATCGATCGACTCGTCGAACAGTTCGATAAAGCTGAGCGTGCCCAAATCCGGTCTCAGGTTTCGACCGGTCTCTTGGGAGTGCTGTGCCAACAGCTCATTCCGAGGGCAGACACAACAGGTCGAGTGGCTGCGTTCGAGTTCATGGCAGTCACTTCAGGTATTGCGAACATGATTCGCGATTCCAAGACAGAGCACATCCCCGGGGCTATCCAGACCGGGGGCAAGTTCGGGATGCAACTTCTCGACGACCACCTTCTCCGGCTGGTCGCTCAAGGGAAGATCTCAGCCCCAGATGCCCTGCATTTCGGAAACGATAAGCGCAGGCTCAAAGCTGAACTGCATCTGACAGATGGACAGCCCGATTAAAGCTATCGAGCTTCCCCATCAGACAATTCGTCACGAAGCGTTTCATACTCCGCACTCATACCCATATGTCCATTGATTCGCGTGCAAAAATCAGAACGGTCGTTCCGTTTCTGAGGGAGGTTAAGGAAGTCTTGCGACTACCTCCCCGCGCCACATTTCAATCAAACATGCGCAAATCAATTCTAGAGCTGAATTTCAGTGAAATTTTCTGAGCTAAGAGTTCTCCTTATTCTCAGGATGCGGTTTTTAAGATCCATAACAAGCGTTGCAAGAGTTCCAACTTCTCCCAGGCTGTTCCCGAGTTCTTCGAACGGAGAACAGATTACAGCATCGGGATCGTCCTGATCCGCAAGCAACCCCTCGAGCCGCGCGATCGCCGGTTTTCCGTCTCGCTCAAGCAAGAACCTCGCACGATTAAAGCGCGGCAGAGAATCGTCGAAAAATTCCGAAATCGGGACTTGGAATTCTTGAAAGTGATTCGTTCGAATAAGAGGCTCTCCTCTCACGTCTTGGAATCGAACCTCACTTCCAAAGATCTCAGCACAAAAACCCTCGCCCTTATCATTGCCGACCAGAACAGAGCTCGCAGTTCCATGACGAGCATTCAGGATCTTCTCCCGAGCCTCTTCAAGGGAGGTCGACTCGAGCACCGCGCGCAACAAAACGTGAACTGGAACTCCGTCACACTCGCCCTCACCAGGCAAGATGTTGAGACACACACCGATACCAGCGCTATTCATTCCGATTTTGCCAACTATGCCAGGTTCAGTGAGAGTTACAAACGAATGTCCCTTCTCGCCCTCGACACGAAGGAGAAACATGAGCGGATCAAGCCGCTTTGCCCAGTCCCAATTCTGACCAAGAACAGAGGAATTCGGAAGGTATACCGCGGTACATTCTTTCTGATTCTGTTGCGCTTCGTGAAAGAGTTCTGTTCGAGCATTAAGAGCGGCTACCTCCTCTGGAAGCAGACCGGAACCTGAGGCTACTCCTCGAACAACCGCACCGATCGATAGAGAGAATTGATCTATCCTCTCAAGTACTCGCGCCCCACGTTCAATAAGTTGGCGCGGAGCCAGACCAAAGAGAGTAGAATATAACTCGAATGTCTCTCCAATCTGTCTGCGAAGCGCCGTACCGTAGGCTTCTCCCTGGTGCTGCGGATCACCGGAGACCGACAAGTAATGAAACGGCCCTCGGACCTCGAGCGCCTGGCTCGGAGTTGATCGACCCTCTCGATCACTCGAACTTGGCTTGGCACCCTCGACGGGTTGGTTATGGCGGAACTCAAACATACGCTCAGCCTCTTTCTCAATTTTCTCAACAATCTATCGACAAGCCATTCGGATATATTAAGGGTACATTTTCAGTCACAGCTAGAGAGCCGAGATTCTCAGGGGCGCCGGACCATATTTTTCAGATTCATTTTCCGTCTGCTCCGGTTCACGAAGCGCCGAGACTACCGAAAGCTCTCGAGAGGTCTTTGCAGGAGCGTTCGTTCGGCGTCGATATTCTTCAAGGAGGGTCAAATCGAGGTCATGAACCAAGACTGTTTCAATATTTGGGAGGCACTCGGCTGCAATCGCATCCCTCGGAAATGCAAAATCAGATGGAGTATAGATTCCGGACTGCGCGTACTGGATGTCCATCGCTTCTGAAGTAGGCAAACTTCCAGCCAAACCGGCAAGGACAACATAAACTCCATTTTCGATTGCTCTCGCCTGAGCGCAGTACCGAATACGAAGATAGCTGTAATGTTCTTCCACGCAAAATGGAACAAAAAGTAACGCGGCTCCCTGCTCAGTTGCTTGTCGACTCAGCTCAGGCGCTTCGATATCATTCGAGAGCATGATAGCAATTTTGCCCCTATCGGTATCGAATACCCGCAAGTCCGAGCCAGCCTGAACCCC
>JAGRAO010000327.1 GCA_020434565.1 Bdellovibrionales bacterium | reverse complement strand
AGCGATGTTTTTCCATGATCAACATGCCCCATGACCGTGACGACCGGCGGACGGCCAACGAGCTTCGCAGGATCTTCGGCTTCCTCTTTTCCAAGGATCTCGGTTTCGTCGAAAGAAGTTGATTCAATTGAGAATCCGAACTCTTCACAAATAATCTGAGCGGTATCCTGATCGATCACCTGGTTGATGGTTGCCATCACTCCAAGTTCAATCAACTTTGCAATGACTTCTGAGGATTTGAGACTCATCTGGTTTGCAAGTTCGCCTACAGTCAAAACCTCATCCATCTTTACTATTCGCTTGGAGGCTTTCGGCGTCGTAATCTCAGTGGACTGCGAAGAATCTTCGAGCTCTTCTCCGTCTTCTCCTCTTCTCTTTTTACCCCGGGTCAGCTTTCCAGAACGCCTATTGGCACCCCTGCCTTCGTAATCGACGAGATCATTTCTCGTGAATTCTCTCTTCTTTGAGCGCTTCTTTCCCTTCCCAAATTTCTTTTTGCCATCCTCATCTTCCTCTTCGTCCTCATCCGAAGTGACCGTTTTCCCAGCCTCTCCTTCGGTTTTGCGTCGAATGGGTTTCTTTGGCTTGGCGGGCGAAGCTTGCGGGAGCTCAATTTTTCCAAGAACTTTCGGACCAATCGTCTTCTTCTCCTCGGCTCCGCCTGCTTCTCGCTCTTCTCCCGACCCGCTGGCGAGACTATCGGCTCCATCGCCTTCAACAGATTGAGAACTCAACGCTTCAAGAGAAGCCCCCGGATCGACCGCTTGAACACTTTGATGCACTTCGGTGCCGTCAGAAGGAGAAGCCAACTCGGCCGCAAAGGGATCTCCTGCTTGGACGGAATCACCAATTGATGGAGCATTAGCTCCTTCAACTGTTTGTGATACCTCTTCTGCTGCATCTGAATCATCGAACGAACTCTGTGAGGCAGAAACTTCATCCGGGGAAGTATCATCAGCTGAACCATCGTCCTGCCCCTTCCTTCGTCGGCGGATTACATTTCCTTTGCGCTTCTCGACGACGGTTCGAGCTTCTCCAGTAGTCCTGTCGACCTGAGTTCGCACGACCTCACTCTCGGGTTTTGAACCGATAGCCTGCCGAATAACACTTCGACGGATCTGGTCGGCGTCTATCGGTTGTAAAGAATTCGAGTGCGAACGCACACCACCAATTCCAAGCTCCTGAGCCTTTTCAACAACGACCTTGTTATCGACCCCGAGCTCTTTCGCCAGTTCGTAGACACGTATTTTAGACATACTCTCTCTTCCCTAAACTCTCTCATCCACATGAGGGCCACGTACTTCCCTCAATTCTTGATCGTTCCATTCTTTTGCCCGTCCAATTCCGGGCCATTCTCAGTCCGTAAGGCCTACAACCGAACTCGCTTATTGCCACCAGTTCTCTTTTTCTCTCCATTCTCCCCTCGAGGATCGCTTCCCGACCTCGTCCGGATCTCCTCAAGCAAGTCACTGAGAGCTTTTACCGAAACCTCTCCTCCTTCGACGCGAAAGGCTCGCCGCAAGGACTTCCGATTCCGAAGCAACCGCTCCAAGCATGCTTCCTGAGGATGAATATACGCCCCTCTTCCGGTTCGCCTATCATCCTCCTGAGGTTTTACTGCTCCTTCGCTCAAAACCAGCCGGACCAAACGAAACTGCGCTTCACGTTTTCGACATCCAAGGCAGGTCCTCTCGGGAACACGTTGCCTCTGCGACTCGTTCCGTTCTTCCGAAATCACACCTACCCCACACAGAGGAATCTCTCCTACGGAGTTCGCTCGCGCCCCGTCGAAATCGTACGTCCCGCGCGAAAGAACGAATTCGTCGATTCTCGAATCTCATCTACATCGTCTTCAGAGACTCCCGGGACAGAAAGCAAATCCTCTGGTTTTGCGCTCACAAGGCTTTGAATCGTACCAAAGCCGCCCGCAACGAGTTTATCCCGAATCTCGGCAGCGAGAAGGAGGCGGTCTAAATCAGAAGGAGTCTCAAGTGCCGCGTTGTCAGCTTCAGCCTGCGCTCCTTCCTGAGTTTCGAGGAAAGTCCTTGCGCTCTGACGAAGCTCACTGGCCGATTCTTCCGAAAGACCGTCGATCTCAAGAAGTTCTTCGAGCGGAGCATCCGCAACCTCTTGAACAGAACGATAGCCTTCCTGAAAAAGCATCTCGGCCTGGGTAAAGTCAATTCCTGGAATCGCCTCAAGGAGCATTCGAGCACGTTTCGCTTCTTCCTCTGCTACTGAAACGCTTCTCACGTCAATCGGCCATCCAGTCAACTTGCTCGCGAGCTTCACGTTTTGCCCACGTCTCCCAATCGCGAGTGAGAGCTGATCGTCAGCGACGATTACTTCTATGTTGTGATTATCTTCATCAACAACCACTCGAGAGACTTCCGCTGGCGAAAGCGCTCGAGCCACGAAAGAAGGCTCATCGGGAGTCCAGGTAATAATGTCGATTCGCTCTCCCCGAAGTTCCTGAACGACCGCCTGAACACGGGAGCCCTTGATACCAACGCAAGCCCCGACTGGGTCGATGCTCGAATCATTTGAGTGAACCGCGATCTTTGCGCGTTCACCGGGTTCACGGGCAACGGCCTTAATCTCAATGATCCCTTCAGCGATTTCCGGAACTTCGAGACGGAACAACTCCTTCAAAAAGTCCGGATGGCTCCGGGTGAGGATAATCTGTGGCCCTCGCGCCGAGCGATCAATGTCTAAGATCATACCTCTCACTCGGTCACCCTGCCGATACCGTTCTCGCATGATCTGCTCACGCTTTGGCAGGATTGCCTCTGTCCGCCCGAGGTTTACTATGAGATTTCCTCGATCATACCGCTGCACAATCCCGTTGATCAGATCACCTTTGCTATCTTTATACTCTTCAAAGATGACGCCACGTTCAGCATCTCGCACTTTCTGGATGATGACCTGCTTCGCCGTTTGAGCAGCGATTCGACCCAGGACATCTGTATTCAGTTTTCGTCCCAGTTCATCACCCACCATCGCCTCAGCATCAAACTCACGCCGCGCCTGTTCGACCGATATCTGCGTGTCGTCATCTTCAACTTTCT
>JAGRAO010000326.1 GCA_020434565.1 Bdellovibrionales bacterium | reverse complement strand
GAATACTGAAAGTTCAGAACCGAGAGAACAGCAAAAAAAGGGAGAAGCTGGAGCGTAAGATGTTTCCACATACCTGAGAGCACTCGGGTGGTATATCCGATACTCACGAGAAGGGAAAAGAGAAACAGAACAGAGTCGTTCAAAAAGTGAGGCCCCACCATAAGAAGAACTGCGAAGCACAAAACTCCTCTCCGAGCATTTACTGAACACGGCTCAGCCAAGCGCGGGGTCAGGAAAAGAAGCGAAACGACGAGTGCCACTCCACCTACAATACCGAGTTCAGCAAGGATACCGAGATAGAAATTATTTGCATTATCGGACCAGCTCCCAATACCAAGACCGAGGTATTCGCTGTAAGGAGTCACAAATGATCCGAAACGGCCCCAACCGATACCAAACAGTGGATAGTCAAACCACTCATGAAGACCGATACGTGCAAAGACCATTCTGCTAAAGAGCGCAGTGGCAATATCTCCTGAAACAAGGAGTTCCTTCACTCGAACGAGGGAGTTTGGAAGGGATTGAGAGTCGAGCACAAACATCAAGATCAACGGAACCCCGACCACCAAAAGTCCCATAACAAAAAGCGCACGAAAAGGAGGCCTTCCATTCCTGAAAAGCGCGCACGCACTGAGGATCAAGAAAAGGATCAGCCCAAGTAAGAAAGTCCTTGACCCAGAATAGAGTGCGACAAGACAAAGAGCAGCGATCAACACATCCAGATGAACGGTTTTTGAGCGCTGTGACCGAGAAACCAAAAGAAGTGGCACGGACAAAAAGGAGGCTACGCCAAAAGCATTCGGGTCCTCAAAAGCACCCACGAATCGGGAGAGGCCGCTCCAGAAATCCGTTTGTGCAGGAAAGTAGGTACCCAGCGGAGAGAAGACCTGAACGAGTGACAAAAAAACAGCTCCTCCAAATCCCCAGGGAATCCATCGCAATACTTCGTCGCGTCGCGTCTCAAAGTTCACAAAATAGCCGATGAAACACATGAGCAGCAGCATTCGACAAAAATCGTAGAACTGACTGACAACTGGTAAGGACCGAGAACGGAGAGCACTCATGAGACAGGCTGAAGCATCTGTCTTTGATGCAAGTTCAGAGATCATGCCCCACTCTGCTTGCACGCTCCACCAACCGAGCTGCCACGCCACGAGGACAGCCCACAAAGGTAACGCCCAACCGTAGAGCTCTGAAAGCCGGGTCCACCGAAATGAAAGGAGAAGGTACGCGACAAGAAGAACAAAGGTCGAGCCTAACCCAAAAACGGCAAACCACGGAGCGAGAAGAGCGAGAACCTTCTCCCGGGTAACAGCAAACCGCTTTGGCAGACACACGCCAAACAAGAGACACCCTACGCCAAGGCAACTCGCCACCTGACCCGCTGAGTCGAGAGAGAGAAACTGAAGAACCCCTCCGAGGACGAGCGACAACGATGTAAGGAGACTGAGACAAGGACCCAGCACCTACTCCCTCTCCCAATGGTAATTGAAACTGATGCTTACTCGCTCTCCACTATAAGTGCCCGCCGGGACTTCGTGTCTTAACCAGCTCTCAAAGAGAACCAATCTTCCAGGTATCGGCTCGTAAGAGACATGTGTTCTGTTCTCCTTCTTGCAACGCTCACGACGCGGGGGAGCCGCCATGAATCGATCGATGCGTGGATCTTCAAATTTGATACCGGGCGCTCCGCGCGGTGCGGAAACGTAATAAGTACCACTAATACATCCGAGAGGGTGAATATGAAGCCCATGAGCAACGTGCGCTGGCATCACATTTATCCAGCAATCTCCCATCCGCAGACTCCCTCCACAGAGATCGAAGTCGAGTTGCCGAGAAAACCGCCTTACGTGGCTAGCGATCGATTGTTCAAGCTTCATGAAGGTCGAACTCATCTGATGGAGCGAGCATAATGACGAATACGAAGTATAACCGCCGACGTAGTTCTCGTGCGACCATGCCCTTCCCTCCTCGTCATATTCCTGGATTTGAGCACACTCCTTCCGAAGTTCCCGAACCATGGCACTTTGTCGAGAATGGAGCTGCTCGCAGTAGAGAGAGGTAGAAAAGAGTCGTTCCATCTTCATAACTTCTCACTCTCAGAAGGACCACAATACCGCTAACGACCGAGCTCGGGACGCCTTCTTCGTGAGTAATACGTAACGCCACGTCCCCATACCCGAACTATCTCGACTTTTTGCCTCCACCGCTATCAGAGCCGTTTCCCCTTCGAGCTTTCCCTCCAGCGCCAAAGACTTCAATGTCGACTTTTCCACTGCCTCGGTTCTCTGAGCCGCCAATCGTCCACATCACGACGTCGGCGACATCGGTCTCAGGAGGTGATAAAGGCTGTGAACTCAACCTCTTTAGCACCGTAGCGAATTCGTTTGCGAGTCCATGCCCTTTGAGAATCATCTGCGGACCGAGACGTCCACGGAACCGTCCCTCTCTCAGAGCTCCGATATAAAGAGGAGTTGAGCTCTTTGGGAAAATTGGGGGATTGAGTTCGACTCCTCCGAGAAGAGAGAGGCTCACATTTTCCTTGTTCGAAAGCCAAAATCCACCGTGCATGCCGAGATACCTCCCATCGAGAAAGGACAACACGAGAAGAGTCCAACGTTTCGGTACAATCTCCATAGGAGAGAACCTGTGAGTCGTTCCTCCATTTGTTCCATCTCTCCAATTGACAACCGGAACTATCTGTCCAGCATCTCGCATCAGCCCAAAGCTGTATCCACGCCGAGTAATATGAGCTGCATCAAATTTAGCGACAAAGAGTACTTCTTCACCCTCTTCGGGGAGTGATTTGAGCCGAAACCAAGTTGCGAAGACAAAATCCTCATTTTCGCTTGGGTCAAGCACTCCCTCCTCAGAGCGAATTTCCAAATAGGTCCCGGATCGGTTGACAGCTACCGCCTCAGGAAAGAGCGAATCTGCGGTAGCGTCATCATCGACACTTATCTCATCCGGAAAAGAAGTAATTTGAAGGAGAAAAAAAATGGGAACCGCAAAGGCAGTTAGGAATAACAACACGAGAAAAACGAGATAGACGACGTCTTTGTCAATAAGACGAAAAATCGTTGACCTCAC
>JAGRAO010000325.1 GCA_020434565.1 Bdellovibrionales bacterium | reverse complement strand
CACCGTTTTCCTCATTCCAAATATGTTTCCGTGAGAGCCGACTTACTTCAGCTCCTTGAGAGCGAAGGGGAAGGGTACGAATGCCTGCAAAAGCATAGTGGAGATGCTCGCGATCAAGTCTGCTTTCTGGAAGGTCTCGTTTAAGTCTCTCAAGAATCTCCTCTACCTCGGATTCCTCGGGCATTGGATCTTCTTCAAGTTCGAGAATCTCCCGCTCAGTAGTGCCTACCATAGTACCGGCAAAGTGCGGCCACACAAAATAGTAGCGGGACTTACCTGGCATCGGGAGAAAAAGAGATGGGCTATCCCAATGTGTTGAAAAGAGAAGATGAGTTCCGCGACTGTACTTCACCAGAGTTCTTTCAGTCATGGCGACTGAAGGCGCCCATGGGCCGGCGCAGTTCACAACAAGTTTCGCTGAAATCTCGAGAGACTGCTGACCAATTTCGTCTTGAACAAGGACTCTCTTTTTTTGCAGAATCCCGTCAATTTGCTCTACTTTCGCATGGTTCAAGCAAATAGCCCCATGAAGTCGAGCATCGAGAATATTCTCCAACACGAGTCGGGTGTCAGAGAGCAATCCGTCGGTATACCGGTAACATCCTCGAAGTTTCCCTTTGAGGCTTTCGAGCTCTGGGTAGTTTAGTGAGCGAGAGGGTATCCAGCGATGTTTTCGCGCTGGATTCTTTAGGAGGAGGTCATAGAGAGTGAGCCCAAGTCCAATCTTTAGCCTTGTGAAGAGCTCGTGATTCTTGACTGGAATGAGGAACTCTTCAGGGCGTACCACGTGAGCAGCATTTTCGAAAAGTTCTTCTCTCGCGCGAATTCCCTCAAAGACTTGTTGAAAGTCGAGAAGCTCAAGATAGCGCAATCCGCCGTGGGCCATCTTTGAACTCCGACTGGAGGTGCCTGAGGCGTAGTCGCCTTTCTCAAGGAGAACGACCGAGAATCCGTTCATCTGGGCGAATCGAGCGAACGCACTCCCATGAATTCCGCCTCCTACAATCACGAGATCAAATTTCTTTTGAGTTCGGAGCAGTTCAATACTCTCTGCTCGGGAGAGGAGATTCTGGGGAAACAGCGATTGTAGAGTTTTCATGAGAGCGTGAACCTCGTGCCTCTTCACGATAGCCTTGTCTAAGGTGTACGGGAAAGAGAATTTAGGATGTGAGAAAGGTGAGATCGAAGCACTCCTTCTCTCTGTTAGCCTTTTCCGAGAGCGAGTGTTTCGTCGGTGAGGGTAAGAGCAGCGACTGCCATCGGCTCTAAATGATCAAGTTGCGAGAGAGCACCCCGCGCATTCCTTCGAATACTCTGCTGAAGAAGGGTCGCAACCTTTGAGGCCTCGGTATCGTTCTGAATCTCTTCCTCGATACTGAGCATGGAAACTGCAGTGGCTCTGACAAGGACGGCATTCTCAAGGAGTATCGCTGAAACGTTTTCAAAATTTTTGAGATTGGTGTCAATTTGACCAGACAGCGCGTTAAGGTCATCGAGTACCGCTTGGGCGTCGGCTCGTTCTAAAAGGTTACGATCACGTCGGAAGAGCTCTTCCGTTGCGTGAGCTGGTGATGGCCGACCGGCCGAGGCGGGGAGATGCGTATCCTTTCCTTTGATATGAGCACTTGCCAAGCTCGAGTCGGCGCCATCAGCGACAAAATCATCCATAATATTTCGGATGTCAGGTGACTTTTGTGGATCCAAACCGATTAGCACGAGCGCCTCTTCGACACCCGATTTTGTCAGATATTTTCTCCCGTTCGATTCGGCATTCTCATTTATTTCAAGAAATCGCTTTGCCGCTGAGAAGAATTGACGGTTGAGAGTCCTCCTCCGTTGGGTGCCGGTTCCCTCTTTGCTCGCTTCTTCGGCAAAAGCAGCCATAGAAGTTGTGAGTTTTTGCATCTCCTCGAGATCTTGGCGAGCATAATTTACCAGAGATCCGACGTAGTTGATCCCGTTTAGAGCCTTTGCGTAATACTGAGCACCTGAACGGAGACCTTTTCTCACTCGAGATTCGGTTGCTTCTCCACCTTTTATGGATTGGACGAGAGCTGCGCCCGTGCTCGAGCTGCCTCGTCCCAGTGCGTTGAGTTTCTCTAAAAAATCAACGTCGATAGTGCTTCGAATGGAAGGCATGGAAATAGTCTCTTTTCTCGTAGAGCCATCTCAAAAACGGCTTCGTTGCGAAGGGGCCGGGGGTGAGGAAGGCTCCCAACATCGGCCACTACAGCAGAATTAGAATTTTTGAGATGGCTTCTCACTTTAGATGCTCAGATCTTCTCGATTGGCCCGCTCCAGTGTGTCTTTTTAACTCATTGAAAAAGCAGCTAAAATAGTTGGTCGACTCGGATTCAGTCCGAACTTTCATGAGTACGCGTCTCCCTTTTGTTCCTGTTCGAAAATTTGAATGATCGAGGGGGCAGGGGGCGTCTACAGTTTTTGCAAGTTCCCACGAACGGCTACCGTGAGGGTGATGGATTTACTCGAACAAACGACAAAGGGCCTTTATTGTAGATACGGAGATTTTTACGTCGACCCATTACATCCAGTCCCGCGTGCAGTTGTGACACATGCTCATGCGGATCATGTCAGGCCAGGAAGCCGCAATTATTTCTGTTCACGTGCCGGTCATGAACTGGTAAGGCTCCGAACCCAAACTGGCGCAAAGATTGAAAGTGCTTCATTTGGAGAGCGTCGCAAAATAGGGGATGTCCTCGTCTCGTTTCATCCCGCAGGACATATTCTTGGCTCCTCGCAAATCCGAATTGAACTTGGGGGGTTCGTTACAGTTGTAAGTGGAGATTACAAAGTCGAAAATGACCCGACTTCAGGAGGTTTCGAACCGGTTCCGTGTCACCATTTTTTCTCCGAAGCGACTTTTGCCGCACCGGTGTATCGCTGGCCAACAGAGGAGAGCGTCAAAACTGAGATACTGAATTGGTGGCACGAAAATCAACGATCAAATCGCACCAGTATCATTTATGCGTATGCGTTGGGAAAATCCCAGAGGCTCTTGAGTCTTTTAGGGAGAGATGCTCTCGGCCCGATTGGAGTGCACGGAGCAGTGCGACAGTTCCTCGGGGCATATCAACGACAAGG
>JAGRAO010000324.1 GCA_020434565.1 Bdellovibrionales bacterium | reverse complement strand
TGAGGACTATGATCTTGGAGAATTTCGGTGTTCTCTCTTTGAAGATATGGAACCGAAGCGTCACTATGACTTGAGAGCGCTCAATAAATTCGATCCCGAAACGCTTGGGATGCACGGAGAAACCAATTTCGAAGTCTACAAAATGTTTAGTGGGTGTTACGGATTTCCTGAAAAGGAAGATTGGTGCATTCAGGTGCTCGGCATTCAGGTGTGCGACATGATCTTCCGCTGGTTCCCGAGCTATTTTGGAAACCTCTTTGGCGACTTACGATTGCGGTAGTGTGATGATTCGAATAGTACTCTGCGTCCTTGTGGTGATATCGGTTCCTTTGCTGTGCTTTGCGCAGGACTCGCCTGGAGGATTTTTTCAGAAAGGATTCGTTGAAAGGAATCAGAAAGGATCTGTTACGGGAGCTCTCTCTCAGGGGAGTTCCTCACCTTCGCATGCCGATTCTTCGAAAAAGCAAAAGTCACCTTCTCAGATGTTTGATGGAATTTCTGTTGTTCCAGAAAAGAGCGACGGAGGATCGGATGGTTCACAAAAAGCTTCAGCAGACGGGAGGGACGCTGGGATAGTTCCGGAGGTCTCGAGAGGGGATAAGATTTATTCAATAGGGCTCCTCGTAAACGGTGTCGACAAGGATCACCTCATGAAGCATGCGCAGACCGCGGTTGATGTGGCTGCTAAACACGATCTCATCATCTCTCAGATTGCTGCCGTTGGACTTATACAGCCGGGCAAAAAGAATGTGGTAAATGCCGCACCGCTCTTTAATTCACCTTTAGCCTTTTCGGTCATTGCTCTGGATGGCCACTTTTTCCCTCTGCTCAAGATGCCTGATGATTTCCCAGTAACACGCTCGCCGACTTGGGTAATTAACACGGCGAAAGGCTCTATTTTGATTGAAGGCCTTGAAAATATTGACAAAATGATAAACCAGTACGGTGAGTACGTTGACAAAGACTTTGCTTCGATGATGGCCGAGGAGGTCGAAGTTAAGGGCCCCGAGAGGGTTGAAATCGTTGGCATTGAAGAGAAATAGCTCTTTCCCCCCGATCTGTTGATTTCCTAAGGGTTTATGATACCCTCTCGGCTTCTTGTGCTGGGGTTCAGCGGGGAGTTGAGGCCTGTTTTGGTCGACCTTTCGAAGTTCGTCGATTCGGTTCGATTTTAGGTCCACTCTCTCTGCTTGCTTGTAGTAACCGCTTGGTTGAACTATCGACCCGTTGTCTGAGACCAGTTGTCTGATTTTGGACGGTTGCTTTCGCATCGCCGAGACAAAGAACACACGAAAGAGAACACACTGAAGAGAAGAACCATGGTAGCTCATCCGAAAACTTTTACCCTCACGAAAGAACAGGCACAGAAAGACGCCAGATGGCTCGTCGTTGACGCGGCGGGTGTTCCTCTCGGTCGACTTGCGAGTCAGGTCGCCGCTCTTCTTCGTGGAAAGCATAAACCAACTTTTACCCGGCATATTGATTCTGGAGATTTCGTTGTAGTGGTGAACGCTGAAAAAGTGATTCTCAAAGGCCGCAAACTTGACCAGAAGAAATACTGGAGACACAGCGGATACGTGGGAGGAATTAGTTTCGTCGGAGCAAAGGACCTTCGGGAAAATAATCCGACCCGCATGATTGAACTTGCGGTGCGGAGGATGATCCCAAAAGGTGCTCTCGGACACCAAGTTATTAAGAAGCTCAAAGTCTATGCGGGAGAGTCGCACCCTCATGCCGCCCAAAAACCTGAGGTGTATGAGCTCCCTTATCTTTCGACCGGACAAGCTGCTTAACGAGAACGATCTTAGGAACGACCCTTAGGGGAAGAAGAAGGACAAAAAAAGAATGGCAAAAGCACAAGGAATCCACGCAATCGGACGACGAAAGACCTCAGTGGCTCGAGTGTACCTCCGAGAAGGAGACGGCAAGTTCATCATTAACAAGCAACCTGCCAACGAGTATTTCGGTCGTGAAACGCTCCGCATGGTTATCAACCAGCCTTTGGCGTTGCTCGATAAAATCGGAAAAGTTGACGTGATTGTAAACGTCAATGGTGGTGGTCCTTCTGGTCAAGCTGGGGCGGTTCGGCACGGACTTGCTCGGGCGCTGAATGTAGAAGATCGAGATGCCAATCGGGCATCTCTCAAGAAGGCGGGATACCTCTCCCGAGATGCGAGAGCGGTTGAGCGAAAGAAATACGGCCGACACAAAGCTCGTAAACGACCACAGTTCTCGAAGCGATAACGCTCCGCTGCGGGTATTGCACGCATATCGATTTTTTGCCTTGGCCTTCTGAGGGCCAGAGCCACTCCGCTTATTTTTTTAAATAGTATTGCTATTATGCAGCGAAGTATCCCAGCGCTCCATAACTCTTCTCGAAGTTGGTAAAGGACCTTTTTTAAAAGGGTTGTAGCGTGGTTTTCCTGTTTCTCCTCCGTCCTGGTCGGGCCCTCTTTCGATTGAAAGTCAGACTGTTGATTGGACTGTTTGGTGCGTTCTTCTTTTGGACGCGATCACTGGCCCGAGTGCTGGCAGCATGTAGAGGGCAATCTCTGACATTTCATAAGAATCACGAACTTCGGCGAGACTCTCAGCCCGAACTCTTCTCCTGTTATCTGACACTTGAAGTGCTCTTGGTGCTAGTTCTTCTCTTTTGGGGAGTTCTACTTGTCTTCGTCCTTCTTGGAGGCGGGATCCATCCGCTCACTATAGGAGGGACGCTTGAGGCTCTCGGGTTTGCGACTGGATTTGGAGTAAGTTACGGAATGATTGATCTCTCCAGTGTATCGAACGTGACTGGGTCTCTCCTTCAGGGAGGAAAGCAGATTTTTCGAACTCAAGACGCAGAGTTATTTGAACGTGCTCGAAGAAGACTCTTCTGGGGAGGGGTGCTGCTCGCCACCTTTCTGGTCGGAGTTGGGATCTGGAGAATCGCAGTGCGAGTTTTGTAATGAATCGAACGTTCGAAAACGGTATGCAGGGAGAATCTGCGCTGCGCCCTACGCCTATCACTTTATGAAAAGAGAACAACTGAAAGACTTCTAAAAACTATCTCCGCGAAAGTTGTACGGCCACCCGCTTTTGGGTCCCGCGAATATTTTTAAGGCCCCAGTCGGCTACAGC
>JAGRAO010000323.1 GCA_020434565.1 Bdellovibrionales bacterium | reverse complement strand
TGAACGTTTGAAACCTTTTGGCGATCGAAAACGTTCTCTTCAACAGCGCTAATAAGGCTATTAATGTCGTTGGAAAGAAGTTCGAACCCTTTTTCAGGATTATCTCCAACGTAATCAATTGACTCTTTCATGCGAAGGCCTCGGGGCGTTCTCTCAACGAGCTGCATCCGTTCCAGCTCAAACAGAACCGTTCCCGGAGTAAGATGGCGACTCACACTGTGAACGAGCTGCTGAAACTCGTTGTTTTCTCCCTTAAACGAAAGCACTCTCGGCTTGCCGCCTTTGGTGAGAAAGTCAGGGTTTTTTGACCACTGGGTAAGGACCCGCGCTCCCGGTCCAAGCGGTTGCTCCGCGAGAACAGTTTCTGATTTGAGGATTTTGTTGACCTCGTTTCGGTACATTCCTGTGATGATGCAGATCCTGCTCGTGTTGAGCTTTTCTCCACTCTTTCGAATTTCCTCTTCAGCAGCTTTCACAAAGCATATCTTTGTGACGGCAAGAAAATCTTGCAGGGTGAGTGCATGTCGAACACAGTACCGAGCCAGGGGGAAAATGAGGAACTCCAGACATCGGGCCTTGAGCTGCTGTGGAATGAACACTGCCATACATGAGACTTATCGTGCATTTTGGAATTGTTATAGAGGGAAAAGAGAAAATAATTGCGTTTCTAAGACAAAATAAAAGAGATCTAAAAATACTCCAATAATTGCATATAGTTAGGCATCTTTATGATCCTAATAACGCAAATATTTTGCGTTATTAGGATACACTCCCGGACGGTGAATCATAATCTCTCTACCACTGGCCACGGAGTAGCGTGTTCTCTTGGGGGTCGCTAATTGAGAGACACGCACGACCTTACCAGTTTTGACTGGTGATTCCGTGAGGTCGGGTTGGGGGTAATTTTCGGTATAAGTGCGCCTCTGCACTCGCTCTTGTACCCAAGTGCATCGTCAACGGAAGTTGGCGGTGCATTTTTTTTGCCTTACTTAACTTACAGATCTCTTTGAGCTTTTCTCGAGCCTCTCCAGGACACTATTTCCCGATACGTAAGCTTCCCACGGCAAAGCGAGCATTCTCGCTCAGGCGAGGGAGCGTCAGTCGCAGCCGGTCGAACTCCCCAGTCCAATGAGGAGAAAGGGAAGGGGACCAAAGATAGAGATGCAGATTTCCATCTGCAGATACCGAGAGGTCCTTTCTCAAATGTTTTGAAAACCCAGATCCAACGAGAGACCAAAAGATCCGAATACGCTCACTCGCGTTTGAGGACCGACCCTCGTCAGAGATCAGTATCGGTATAAAAAGTACGGAATTTTTTAGGGCTGGTTCGGGTTCGAAAGAAATCTCAACCGTTGGCCGTGGTCCCGAGCGAGAAAAAGTACCGTCCGGCAACGTTGTAAGATCTTTGAGCGTCACCGTTGGGTTCCGAATGGGGTGCACTGAAGGAAAATAGGAAAGTGAACGTTCCGATACTTCTGGGCTGGCGACCTTTGTAGGCCCAAAACCGATTCCAACGAGTAACAATCCGACCAAACCAATGACAAAATTCCTCTGTGACTTATTAAAAGCGAGTAGCGCCGATCCAAAGAATGGCGCAGAGAGGAAATAGAGAGGGAGGGCGAGTCGAGGAATCGGAAAAGCTATCGCGTGCAGAAAAACAAAATAGAGCGAGAGGAAAAGTGTGAAGCCGCCAAGAAAAGAACCTCTCGCAAACAGCACGAGCCCAAAGAGTCCAAGCCCAACCACAACTGTCGTTAGGATGAGCCGATACCAAGCGAGAGAGGCCTTTTTCCAGCCGAGGCTACCGAAAGCGTTAAATCCATCTGAGGAAGGAAAAAAATAGCTGTCCGGATTGCCAAAGAGATAACGGATCACCTTGCGGCCGGTGAGCAAGGCAATATCGAGCGGATGCTTCTGAATCATCTGTTTCGCGCGCTCAAGCAGGAGCGAATCCCCTTCAGGATCGAGATGGGAATAAGGTCTCGTTACCTCAATCGTATCAAACGACATCTCCGAATAGACCGGCTCGTCGCCATCTTTTCTGAGATCGTTTCCGAGATAGAGTACCGCCCCCGACCCGGTCGCGATTGTAAAACGGCCAAAGAGATAGGCGTTTTTTGCAGACCAGGGAACGATAAGAAGAAGTGCTGCGAGAGAGAATAGCACCAGAGAACGACATTCATGTTTTTGGAAGAAACCGCGAACGGGAGCTACCAATCCGAGAAGGCCAAGGAGAAGAGAAAGGAAAGGGAAATACTGAACCGTCTGTCGAGAGAGCGCAGAAACTCCAAAGAGAAGGCCAGCGAGGACTACGAGACCTACTCGTTGTTTGACAAGGCCACGCAGAAAAGTCCAGAGCGAAGCGAGCAGGAAAAACAGAAAAAGTGGTTCTGACAGTGCTGTCGGCCCAAACTGCGCAACTGGCACGTGAAAGACGATCGCCGCTAAAGAGAATAGAGCAACTCGCTCACCAAAGAGTCTTCGTGAAATATCCCAAGCAAAGAGCGCGGCGAGATTTAACAGGACAAAATTGAGAATCTTGATTATCAGGATGTTCCCAGCGGCGAGATACGCCACAAAGATTGGAAGTGGCGCATTCCAAAGCGAGCGCGAACTCAAGAAATAGCTCAAGCCCTGTTCCCTGAAGAGCCTTGCTCCTTCTAGGTAGTAGTTCCTTTCATCCGGGAATGAGACTTCAGTCCACGACATGTGGAACGCGAAGTGCGCCAACATCGCCTGAAAGATGAGCCCAGTGCTTAAAATCGCAACGACCAACGCCAAGCCTTTTGCCGTGAGCGTCTGTTGAGAGGGATGGGAAGTCACGATCAGCATTCAGTTCAGGGGAAGTTAGGGGATCCTCAGTGATTTACACGCTCATGTAGATCGCAGCAACTCACTTAAAAGTAAGATCTCGGAGCCGGCTCTTTGACTGATAAGTTTCGAGTTTCCGAGCATCACTTCTAACCTTACTGCTAAAAATCTTGGGTATGGCGGCCAACCGACTCTTCTCTTGCCGATTCTGAGATAGAAGACGATCAACGTACGAGTTCTGCCTTGTCTTCTCTCTCCTGGCGAAGTCCCCCACGTTTGAAAGTGTTCCCTTATTGTTTCGGCAACCCCAGAGCGA
>JAGRAO010000322.1 GCA_020434565.1 Bdellovibrionales bacterium | reverse complement strand
TCTCATACCTCTGTGAACGGCTGGAGAAAGAAGGGCACAAGCGCTAGGGAAGGTCTTTCGCCTAACCCCCAATGAGCTATCCGGCGACGAATAAAGTCGACCGATCACCTGCAGTAGTTGGCATGTGAAAATCAATCCCCTGTTCTATGAGCAAAGGACAAGAGAAACGCTTTTTCTCTCCGAAATCGGGTGAGGAGATCCGGGCAAACATTTCAGTTCTCTGTTTAGAACCCTCGGACACTCACTACGCCAGAGACGTGCTCCGGCTTAAATCTGGCGATACCATCACACTCGTATCGCGAATCTGCGGAAGCACCTTTCGTTGCTCCGTGAACGCCATTTCGGATCAGGAGATTTCCCTTTCCCTCGATGGAGAAGCTTCGCCGGTTTCGCCATTTTCCCCGCAAACCAAGCTCCTTGCCTTTGCGCTGTGCAAAGGAAAGCGAACAACGCTCCTCATCGAAAAGGCCACTGAGCTCGGAGTGGAACATCTCGTGTTGTGGCAGGCCGATCACAGCGTCGTTATTCTCAACAATAAAAAAGAGCGAGAAAAGAAACTCGCACGATTTGAGAGCACAGCAGAAGCCGCTGCGAGGCAATCCCAACAGCGATATCTTCCCCAACTCCATATCTGCGCAAACCTCGAAGAAATGCTCGAACTTTCGGATACACTCTGGCTCGATGGAGAGCCTCGCTTCTGCTGCTCTCTTCGCTCTGATGCGACTCCAATTCAGAAGATCTCTCCACTCCAAGCGCGTTCTCACGTTATTGTTGGCCCGGAAGGCGATCTTTCCCCTCGTGAGCAGCTCGAAATTGAAAAACGAGGTTTTGAACTTGTGAGCCTCGGACCGAATACCCTAAGATCTGAGACAGCTGCAATCGCGGTTCTCGCCATGCTCGAAGCCCTAAGAGAGTTACCGGATGAAATGCCCCGGCTGTGATTTTGTTTGTTCAGACCTCAGGGACATCTGTCCAGAGTGCCTCCTCGATCTCCGTCCAATAAAGAACCGCTCTGGGCTGCCGGTCAGCTTTCCTGACGCAGACTATGAAGAGCTCGTCGATCGGGTTGCCAAGAAGGTATCGAAACCAAAGCCAAAAACTTCTTCAGGTGGAAGCTGGTTCAGCGGAATTTTCGGCAGGAAAGCGAAGCGCGACAAAGTCGAAATGAAAGAGTCTCCGACCGAGCTCCTCGCCGAACAGCATGCTCAAGTAGATCCTGAATCCTCAGCGTTATCCCCAAATCCTGAGGTTGTCACAGACGAAACGCCCGAAAGCCTCGATGAAGAGATATTTGCTGACCTCACGGAAAGTTTTTTGCACTCCCCCAGCGAGCCAGAGGATAAGGGCGCGCTTGAAGCGCGTACTCCCGAGGTGCATGAGCCCCCAACCACCAAAACTTCGATTGGCAAACCTGAGGCCGGTGAATTGAGCGAGCTTGCACAGGAGGACCTCGAACTGGGGAGATTGAGGAGAGGGCTCACGGATGCTCCAAAGCAAAATACCGCTCATGAGCAGCCTCTCCCAGGAGAGCAGAGTGCTCGATCGAGCTCTTCCTCTCACGAAGCACGTCCCGACCCCACGCAGAGACAATCAGAAAGTTCAGGAGACGAGACACCCCGTCCTCCTTCACTGGTTCCCGAGCATACCGAGATCACCGAGACCGAATTTGATCTTGAGCTTCTCTTTGATACTCATGAACCCCCACCTTCAGATGAGGGTCCGTCACGCGCAGCAGAGCCCGAAGAGAGTGAGCAAGAGAGCGCAATTCCTTTTATTCTAGAGCCACCATCACCGACACAACCCCTTACCGATTCACAACCCGCTGAGCAAAACTCTGAGCCAACAGATTCGATTCCACCTCCGCCAAAGACATTACAAGCTCTCTACAAAGAACCAGATTGGGATCTCCACAGCTGGATCAATCCCACCTCTTACCCCGCTCGCACTCGAGAGGGAGCCGACGTGACAACCGAACATCAGGAAGCGAAACAGCGAGAGCCTTCCGCTTCCGTACGTGAGAATCCTTTTTCCGGGAACTCAGAGCCCCCACTCGAACAACCGAGCTTTTCAAAATGGGTAAATACTCAGATATCAGAAAGCCGTGATGCACGACGATCAGGCGAAGAAAAAGGCACCCTGTACGATCAGATCACTGCCACTCAGTCCCAGGACCACTTACATCCTAGCCGCTCAGAACCGGACCCTGTCTTTGGCGGAAAACGGGCGGCTCCGACAGCCCTTTCTCCGCTTGTGAGTCATGAGTCGTCAGAGAGGAGAGCTTCTCTCCGCCCAAGGGGAGAACTCGCTCCTCTTTTTCAAGACGCACTCAGGGAGCTGCACTCACTTTCGTTTGAAGAAGACTCTTTTGAAATCTCGTTTTCCGAGGTTCGGGAGAAAGGAAACAGAGAAGATATTGAACTCTTCTTTTCACTCGCAAAAGACGCGCTCGCCTCCCCCGAAACAGACCTCGTATTCCAGGAGGGGAAAAAGATTGAGAAAGAAACGCTCTCTTCTGAACATCTCGACGAGCATGTCACGAGAGCTGAACAAGCGATGCGGGCCCCCGTTTTCTCGCTCAAGAAAGGAAGTTCAGAAAGTTCGGCAACATCTCTAGACCAAACCCACGTCGAAGAAAGTCCCGTCTTTACGGGATCGGTTCCCCTTGCTTCAGGCATCAAGAGAATTTCAGCCTTGGCCGTCGATCTGTTATTTTTGTCGGTCTTGATTGTTCTCTCCACTGCTATCCTCTTGCAGTTGTTTGACCCAACCGCTTTTCGCTCCGCTATTCTGTTTCAGTTTGAGACACCCCTTACGAAAGTTTCAGTAACTCACTACGTTATTGTAAGCGTTCTCACTTGGACCATTTTTTATCCAATCGTGAGCTCTTCGCTCTTTGGGGAACAACTCGGTCATCTGGTAAGTGGTTTACAGACGATTCGGACGGATGGACAACGAGCAACGTTCTCTGACAAGCTCTCGCGAACGCTCTGTCTTCCCCTCTCACTCGTCACTTTCGGATACTTTCCTTTGTTCCTAGGACGTCGAACCCTTCACGAACGACTTTCACAAACACTCTTAATTCCTAAAGAGTTCTCCAGTTGAGTTTTTGCTGAATAACTTCAATGTATTAT
>JAGRAO010000321.1:1643-3190 GCA_020434565.1 Bdellovibrionales bacterium | reverse complement strand
ACCAATAACCATCGAAAGAGATTCGCAAAAAACTTTTGCATAGAAACCAATCCTACATGAGCTTCTCACAGGTCAGTGAGTCGTACGATTCTCACAAGGGAGATAAGGAACGCACCAGAGAGGATTCGAACCTCTGACCTTCCGCTTAGAAGGCGGTTGCTCTATCCAACTGAGCTACTGGTGCATGTTCCGCACTCTTCAGGAGCACCTCTATCCAAGGACGCAAGAGAAGAATACGGGAGAGAGTCCTCCTAAAAACCAAGGAGAACTTGGCAGAGGGCTTTTGTACCACTCCGTCAGTCTCAAGCAAGATACGAGACCGTATCTTTCCTTGCCCCGCTGGAAGTCAAAGAGAGGGAGATTTTTGAAACTTTCTCGGGGTTTGGTCCAAATTCATAACCGACACCTGCCAAAAACAGATTTTCTTGATTTTTTCCATGCAGTTATCACCTACGAAGAACTCCTAGAGTGTCGAGTCGCACACGTTGATAAACCGCACACTCCTCTCACCGTGCGGCATAACTTGAGGGTAATAGAACGATTTTTCCGGCTTTCGAACGATCCCCGCTGGAACTTGAGGAACGTTTCATGGGGAGTGATATCAGTCGAAGAAAATGGAGTTCGTTCACGGCACTCGGGAGAGACAGGAACGTTTTCTCGGCCGACCGGTGCGAAGGGAATACGCCGGGTAAAGTACGAAGAGGTCAAAAACAAGAGCTTCCCTCCCTTGAGTAGAGGCACAACAGTTGCGGCGGCAAAAACTTGCGCCGAGCACTCTTCTTACCTTGCCCTAAGAATTCTCACACTGAGTTCTGGAATCACGTTACGGTAATTGGCACATTATCTGGAGGAACCATGCAGAAAAAGAATGCTCCGAACCGCAGGGATAAGAAGGAGTCTACCGCTGGATCAAATCGACTCGTTGGTTGGCTTGTATCGTATGCTCAGGACGACCTTGGAAAGGCGTACGAGATTCGGGCTGGCCGAACACTTATTAGCTCCCACCGTGACGCCGAAGAGCGCGTGATCATGGTCGACGAACAGACCGTGTCTTCACCACATTCGGCAATGAAAGCTTCTCCGTCTCACGAACTTGTTCTTCAAGACATTTTTTCGGACGGCGGTACGTTCGTCCGTAAATCAAGTGATGAAAAAGAAAATAGAATTACTGGTCCGGTTTCTCTGCAACACGGAGATTGGCTCCGGTTTGGAGAAGCTGACCCCTTGCAGGTATGTCTGATTGACGGACCGAAGAGGTAGTCAGGTTTACTGAGGCAACACTGAAGTATGGCGGTCGCAGGTAAGAAGAAGAAGATCTTCGACAATCGGTACGAGATCCTCTCCATCGTCGGAAGGGGTTCTCGAAGCGTTGTCTATCGTGCCCGCCACGTTGATGGCAAAAAACAGGAAGTCGCCCTCAAAGTACTTCTTGCGAAGAAAGGCCTCGCTCCGACCACCGATCAGCTCCGTAAAGAGGCACTTGCAATGGTGTCCTCCCGCCACAAGTACGTTATCCGTCTCGATGATTTTCATTCCGTTGGCGATCT
>JAGRAO010000321.1:0-1633 GCA_020434565.1 Bdellovibrionales bacterium | reverse complement strand
AAAGAGGCACTTGCAATGGTGTCCTCCCGCCACAAGTACGTTATCCGTCTCGATGATTTTCATTCCGTTGGCGATCTCTGTTACCTCTCAATGGAGTACGCCCCGGACGGAGACCTGCGGCAATATGCCGAATCTCTCGGAGGGAAATTAAGTCCAACTCAGTGCGAGCTCTTCCTTCTCCAAGCGGCCGAAGCTCTCGACTTTATCCATAAAGCGGGAATCCTCCACCGAGACATCAAACCGGATAACCTTCTCGTCGTTGATCAACAGAACATTCGCCTCGGAGACTTCGGAGTAGCAATTCTTCCAGGCGAAGTTTCCTCGCTTGAAGAGCTTCAGCGCGGGGTGGGGACGATGAGCTACATGTCTCCCGAAGTTCTCTCAGGGGCGCCCTACGATCGCCGCTCCGACATCTATGCTCTCGCAGTAACGATGTACGAAATGCTTTCGGGTTTTCATCCGTTTGAAGGGGTGCCCCTCGCAGAGCAAGTAAACAAGCGCCAGAACTCAAATATCCCGCCGCTCAACTCACTTGTCTCCTCTATCCCTGAGCACCTCGCCTCGGCGATCATGAAAGCAATGGATTACTCTCCGACAAAACGCTACCAGTCTTGTCGGGAATTTATCCAAGGCATTCTCCAGATTAAAGCCAAGCAACTTTCAGAGAAAGCAAAAGCTCGAACAACCGAAGCAGCACCGCCGAGCGCGAAGCCTCAATCTCAACCTGCGAAACCAGCGCCGCGTCCACAAGAGGCGGTGAGAGCAGAACCTTCGCGGTCGGAAATGAGTGTCTCCGAAAATGCCCAGCAAGATGGGAAGTCTTCGCGACGTTCGCGGAGGAGAAAGCGCAAGAAGAAGCAGAACCAAGAAGCTCAAGCCCTCACCGAGAACACACCAATTTCCGAAACTCGAGAACAGCGACCTGAGAAGAAGGTTGGCCAAGTTGTCGATCTCGAAGAAGCAAAGCGTAAGAAGCAGATCTCTGCTCCGCCAAAGCAAGAAGGCAGAATGCAGGAAAGTGAGAAACCAGCTCGCGAGCGTGCGCTTGAGCAGGGCGAGACTCGTAAAGAACAGCAGTCAACTCAGGGGAAAGCTCCGCAGTCAGAAAAAACTCAACCCCTCCAACCGCAGAGCGCAAAACAGCCGCAATCTGACGGAGCTCGCCTCGCAGACGAAATGAGAAAGCTCGTCGAAGGACATATGCAAGCCGCTCCGAAGCGAGCTGCGCCTCCAATAGGAGCAGCAAGACAGAATCGTCCGCTTCCCTCGAAAGCCCACCCTCAAGAAGCAGCCAGTCCGAGAGATGTCACCTCCGAAGAGTCTTCTTTTCCGACGGAAGCCAAAGGCAATACACAGCCAGAGAAAGAAGAAGTCGATATCCCTATTGAAAAGCCAAAGCTTGCAAGGCCATTTGACGCTCCTCAATCTGAGCCGGTGGCTGAGTCTCGACGAGACTCTCGAAAGGAGCGCGCGCCAAAAAGAGCGGATGTCTCAGGTGAGCCGAGTCGCTTAACTCAGCTTCCAAAGAAAAAGAAGGCGCTGAGTTCGAGGCGTCACTTTCTGTCGCAACTCACTCCGCCACAGATGGTACTCATTGCCGTCGCCTCGCTGTTTTTGTTGTATGTCACTTCGA
>JAGRAO010000320.1 GCA_020434565.1 Bdellovibrionales bacterium | reverse complement strand
CCTGACTACGGCACCTCCGTTGTCTCCAAGCTCAAGAAGTCCGACTATCCCGCCAACTGTCGATCCTCCCGTTACCGTCGACTGAGAGGACGATCGCTCAATCATTCCACCGACCATATTGCCAACAATCCCGCCAACTCTAGACCCGCAAGTGGTAACTCGTCCAAAGTTATGGCAGTCCCTAATCCGCTTTAAGGCGCTGACTTGATTACTGAAACTTCCTGCGATGCCTCCTACCTCGTAGGAGGAGCAGTAGCCAGACGGACCTGTAGTAGAGACGGTAACGGACCCAAAGAAGTTCGAAGTCGATATGTCTTCCTCATAGACGGAACCCACAATACCCCCACCTCCTGAACCTCCGATAACGGTTGCAGATGAGGTAGAAAACTCAACCCCTGGTTTGTTAGTACCATTGGAGATTACGCCCGAGACCAAACCTGCTGCCGGGCCTCTGCCCTCGACGACAATTCCATCGCCAACGGTGCAATTTACAATCCTTCCCCCACTCAGAGAAACGAGCGGAGAGACTGCCCCAAAATTTTCAGTATTTCTAATCCACCCCTGTCCGGTTATCGAAACCGAATCAATCAACCCACTCGACCTATCTGCGAGTGCAGCGGAGCCGAAAGGGCTATCAACCACAATCTTGGGAGAGTCAAGGATGAGGTTTCTAACGACTCCAGTCTCTCCTATCTCAGCAAATAGGCTTGCACCCTGTCCATCCAACTTAGGACTCTTAATAGTGTTTCCATCTCCCTCAAGAATCCCATTGAAGTACGTCGTATACGGGATACCAATTGGCTCGTAGGGGAGGCTCGTTTTATCGAGGTCTATATCATTACAAAGAAAGAAGTTTCCTTCGAGATTCTCACGAATGGCCTGAAACTCATCTGCGTCCCTAATTGGATAAAACCCTAGAGGAGGAACGCATTCTTCATTGCAGCTTTCCCCATAGTAATTCAGCACCACCTCCAAATCGAGAAAGTCAACTCTCCCATCATCGGTTGCATCCCCTAGAACAGGACTTTCACCCCAAGAGTGGAGCACAAGCTCAAGATCCAGAATATCTATCCGCTGGTCCCCATTTACATCTCCGGCGCAGTTCGTCGACGCACCTTGAGCACTAAGCGTATCGGGAGCCGATATCGGCACAAGAAACACGAAGATATGAACAGTGGCTGCCAAAAGACCTTTCAATTTGATCATCAGGATTCCTCTTTTGAAACGACTCTAAGAAAAAAAAGCCGATGACTCCTCCCCCGCGCAAATCATTTTGTGCGGGACAGGGTCACCGGCAGATACTGCCATTGGTTCCTATTCTGAGAGCTGTTGGGCCATTTCAAAGACCAACCTATCCCGAAAATTCACGATTCCATCGTGAGAGAAATCGACTCTATCCAAGAGTGCCTGATTCCAGCTTGGCCAGCTGTAAAGGCTATTAAAAAGCTCCTGGTCAAATTCATCGCACACTCCGTTTCCGTCCATATCGGAAGGACAAGTGACGGCGAGCCGCACTCGACTGTAGTTTTCCTGAACGCCCGGAGGGATGACAGGAGGAGTAGTCGAGGAACGTATAAGCACGTCACCGTCAAAACTCAACTCTTCGAACGCTCCGCTTTGGAACAACTCATCGAGCTCCTCGCCGGAAAGTGGATATGGATCACTTACAAGTTTTCGGAGCTCATACGCCTTCCCGTTTCGGTAGAGAAGAGTGACAAAGCGACTTCCATCTCCCGCAGAGTTCACTCCAGATATGATGTCTCCTCGATCGTTGCTCGCGAGAATCCGATGAGAGACCGCTGCCGCGATTTCAAGATACCTCAGATGCGGCGGCAAACGCAGAATCTGGATTGAGAAATCAAACGAAAAGGGCTCCTGCGGTACAACCTGCAGATACGCCGGAGAAAACAGGGGGATGTCATTTGAGAAAACATCCAAACCGAGCTCCAAGAGTATCCGATCGTCACCTGTAATCGAATGCGCTTCAAAGTCCAAGAGAGGATATCCAACTATTTGGGCGAGATCCTGAGTTCGAAGTTGGGCCTCATGGTCCAAAAGACCATCGGAATACCCTCCGGAATAACTTCGGTGTCCAATGTCGAGAACCTTCTCCATTTCCGAACCGGGACCCCAGACCTCTTCTGTTGAAAGAGTCACCTCTATAGCCGTTGGCGATATTCCGAAGGGGATCACCTCCGGAAGTGGCGTTACGTAGACACTCTCGAAGAAAGAGTGATCGTCTCGTAAGAGCCACCTGACTTCCCAGTCAAGAGGACAGTTGTAAGGCGCTCCCGGACTCCACTCCTCAGCCTGCACAAAGTGAACTTGAGAGACGAGTTGAATATTTTCCGACGACGCGCCCTCTTCACCTGCTGCACTTGAAAATCGAATAGGTTCATACTGTGGAACAAAGCCGTGATATTGAAATTGAGAGAAGCAGCTCTCTCCGGCGGGATCAAAGACAAGACGCTCATGTTCGACCGGCCACGAATCTGGCAGAAGGCGATACGCTATAGGCTCGCGAACGAGCACTCCGCTGTAGTGTATCGTTTCTCTGTAACCGGCAATGATTCCGCTTGGATGATACGCTGTTGCTTTTAAGTTTGCCGGTGACCAATCGACGATCACTTCCGTGCGGGCGCTTTCGGATTGTTGAGAATCAGGAAGAAAGTCTCGAAACGGATGCCGAATGACTATTCGTCCATTGGGAAGCCCACCAGAGTGCTCTCGATTTACGATCGCACCATCTCGCCCAACCATGCTGAGAATTGAATCTTCCGGTATATGTTCTTCTCTTTTTATTCTGTATCGAGGGGGTATTGATATCTCACATTCTGGAACAATTTGGTTCCAGTGTTGCAAAAGCTCGTTGAGATCGGGCATGCCGGTAGAACCGCTTCCATCGATATCGCCATCAGGTGAAACTCCCCAGCTTGCAAGAAGAATTTCGAGGTCAGCAAAGTTGATTCGGCCATCACCCGAGAGGTCCCTTGCACACTGGAGGAAATCCCAAGGATCACCGTCTGCTTCTTCGGCAGATGCCAAATGAAGACAGAAAAAGAAAGAAAGAATTATCAAATTCGCTATCTTCAACCCAACGTTGAAGCGACGAAAGAAAAACCCCATGACGAATCTCCACATTACAACCGGCGTAGAGAAGTGCTCCCAACACCCACAACCATTACCTGTAATTATTTTGCAGGTTTTGAGGAGTTCTGTATACTATCG
>JAGRAO010000319.1 GCA_020434565.1 Bdellovibrionales bacterium | reverse complement strand
CGAACCCCACTTAAACCCCGATTCTCGAGTGTAGCTTTCTCAGCAGCCGTCATTTTTGAAGGCTCTCCCGAGAGAAACTCAACTTTGCAAGTGGTACATTTTGAAAAGCCACCGCAAGCATGCAACTGATCAATCCCGCATTCATCTTTGAGCGCAAGAACGAGTCTTTTTCCGACTGGGACTTCAAAGGTTCCTTCACCTTCAACGGTAACTTTCGGCATAATTTTCCCTCCCTCAAAAATGACCTCACCGAATGAGAACCTTACCCGTCCCCTCTCGAAAGAACAATTCTTGAGCGCGACATTCAGGGATCATCTGATGCAGGGACCCCTTTTTCGAAAGTCCTGCAAAGAGCTACGCGGCTTTCTTTTCGTGAGAATCTAGCTTTTGTTCCGAAAGAATATCAGCGAGTGCTTCCATATAACTGATCACATCGTTCCTCTCATTTCGACGCAAGGGAAGGCGCTCTGCGGAAATCCGACCAAGTACTCTTGGGTCTGAGAGAAACTCAAGGTGCTTAATGTCGCTCGCATGAAAACCGTGACGCTCAAGGGTCTCAAAGATCGTTTCTATGGGAGAACCCGAAGAACTACAGTACTCATTTGCGTGTTCGCTCCATTCGTCAAGTTTTGGAAGAAACCGCGAATAGATCTCTCGGTCAGAGAGACGAGTAATGCTCTGAGCAAGATGACCACAATTGCACCGACCGACATGTCCCCATTCATATGAGGCCCCGCTCCGAAGTCTCGCGGCTGAATCCTGGAGCGCTTGTACGAGTGTCGAATAATCCATAGCTCTTCTTATGATACGGCCTGATTCTCAACCCGACAACTTCCTGCTTCTCGGGAGGAAATCTCAATTTATACAGAGAGAAGCCCAAAATCCTCCCAATTTTTCGAGGTTCTCGCTTACTCTCTGTGAGAAGCCCTAGGATGGAGGCACCATGATATTCCAGCAGCCTTCACCTTCGAGCACCCAGTCTTCGGAACCACAGGAGGTTTCCGAAGGAAGAATCCATCCCGAATATCGGGCCATGGGGATCTCAAGAGTTCCGATTCCCGAGGCTAAGCGATGCTTTTCTGTTAAATGGCCTGAGTACACCAACCTCTCATCGGAACAATTTGACCATCCAGCCGTGGTCGAACAATGGAAGAAAAACGGCTCGTCAGGTTGGGCCGATAGTCCCGATATCAGAGCTCAAACTCATGTCAATGCTCCAAGCTATCTTGGCCCGGTCCACCACGACGAGAACGGATATCCGTTGAATCCGATGGGACGAACGGGGATCCCAAGAGGGAGAGGTGTCCTTGGAAAATGGGGAGTGAATCAAGCGGCTGATGCCGTGGTCTTTCGATCGGCTCCCGTAACCGGATTACTCGAAGTGCTCCTCATCGTTCGGTGTGATACCGGTACTCTCGCTTTACCTGGGGGATTTGTAGATGCACCGGAGAGGGGAAACTCTCATCTTACCGCTTCCAGAGAGCTTAAAGAGGAAGCCGGTATTGAACTCTCATTCGAGCCCTCCCAACGGTGTTTTGCAGGGTATATTGATGATTCACGGAACACCGACAATGCGTGGATCGAATCTGCGGGATACTGCACCTTCCTCGGTGATTCCCTTCTCGCGCTCCGCGCCGGTGATGATGCAACCGATGCTCGATGGGTCACAGTAACTCCCCTCTTGCTCAAAGCTCTCTTCGCTAACCACAGCGAGATGGTCAAAGCTGGCATGGAAAAGCTGGGACTCGTTGAAATCTAGTCAGCCTCAAGAAACATTCTTCTGCTTTGAGAACGCAACAAGACCTGCAAGAAACCGGTTAACTCGTCGTCCGATTTGCCCGGGAGGAGATCTCCAATGGTGAGCTTCTCACTGGGGGAAAATGAAGGATCAGTTGAAAGCAGAGAAAAGATCTGCTCCTCTAACATTTTCCGGGTATTGTTCATCCGATAAAAGCCCCCCGTAACGCGCGAATTCCCATTCCGAAGTTTGCGAGAATCACATTGACAGCGTTACTGTCCGCCATATTCTTCCATGCATCACGATCTCGATTCTCCATAAAGAACTTCATAGAAGTAAGACACTCAGGTGCACTACTGAAAAGAGACATGAGGACAAGACTTGCGGTCCCCTTCCCGAGCTGCAAACCGGTACCGAGCTGCTCGACACCAGCGTCGAGAGCAATTGAGCACGCGAGGAGCACCCCACAACATGCACCAATTTTGGCCCACCCCTTCCAGTCCGTTGGTTTCTCTTCGAGATCAAGGTCAAAATCACGGAGAAATTGCCGTACGAGTTCCTGGCGTTGAGGATGAGCTTCGAGATACTTTCCGAGGTCATCGAGCTTGTCCTTTCCGACGCCTTCGCGAAACTGATGCAAGGCCTTGAGAATCTGTTTCCCCTGAAGTTTCTTCGCGGACTTTGAGGCAGCGTTCTTACTTGCAATCATCTGCTCCAAGATACTGTCGAGGGGCTGACTCACTGCGTCTGGAAGATGCTGCACAGACTCAACGATGTTTTTAAGTTCAGAGAGATCAAATTCTTTAAGCGAGGTCTCCAGTCGAGTCTGAGGCGAAAAGGTATTTTTCCAAAGATAGGTTCCGACAACCGCAGAATTTGCAAGCGCCCAGATAAAAAGTTCTGGTCCGACATCCTTTACAAAGAGTTTAAAGCTCAAGGCTGACCCGGCCAACCCAACCGCCAGCCCTGCCTGCTTCGCGACATCTCCCCATTCGACACTCTTGAGACTCTCGACGAGATGTTTTCCTTTGAATCGTCCAGCGCCAACCGCAAGCCCCAGCGCTAAAACGGCGAGGCCCACGTTCCATGGATTGCTCCCAAGCGGAGTGTTCGGTACTTCGAGAATAGGATCGCCAGTAGCACCCGAAACCGCTGTGGTCCCAAGCTCTGCCATATTCGTTGAAGCGGCCACGGCGAGAGTAAACGCCCAGGAAGGAAGAATTCCCCCAAGAGAGCTCATAAGCCCATCAAGGGTCTTATCCATAACAAAGAGACCTGTCGTCAAAATAGCCGCCCCTACGGTCGTTTTTCCGATGTCTCCTCCCGAAACAGCGGCTACCACTGGTGCAGCCATCGGCAGGCAGAGAATCCACTTTTGACGAAGTGTTGATGTTACCTTCTCGGCCAGATTTCTGACGAACCCGCCCTTTTTTAGCTCTTCGACCTGCCCAACCGATTTATAGAGCGTGTTGAGTTCATCCTCTTTCTCTGAGATCGAT
>JAGRAO010000031.1 GCA_020434565.1 Bdellovibrionales bacterium | reverse complement strand
CTGCATAGCGCGCGGTATAGAGCCCGGGAGCACCGCCAAGGGCTGAGACTTCAAGACCTGAGTCATCAGCGAGAGATGCCAGACCAGACCATTTCATAAATGCAAAAGCTTTCTTCTGAGCATTTCCTAAATAAGTTGGTTCCGTTTCTTCGACAATCGGGGGCACCCCGGGACATGAACGAGGAGAACGAAGGGAGAGTCCAAAGGCTTCAGCAAACTCCCTCGCCTCTCGGAATTTTCCCTCGTTTGAGCTTGCGAAAAGAATCTCCACACTTCCTCCAATCCGAGACACACTACTTAGGACCTGTGCATTGGTCTCAACATTGCCTTCTCTCTTCCCCTTACTGACCGCATTCGACCTACGAAAAGGGTATCGCGCATCATCACGGCATCACTCATCGATGTCTGAGGATCCCAACTCTTCTTGAGGTTTGACCTTTGCGATTAAGGCATATACCAGCACAAAGAGAGCCACGCTCGCTACTGACACCCACGCCTCGGGCTGCGAGACAAGAAAATATCGCCGGCCAGCCCCAGCCGCAAATTCAAAATTCGGCCCCTGAATGGTGAAGTATCCGGTCAATTTTACAGCGATAACCCAGCCAGCGTGAAATCCGATACACAACCAAACGGAACGAACTCGCCACATGGCGAAACAGAGCACACACCCCACCAAGAATAAGCCAATACCGGCTTCGAGAACTCCCGGTAGAGCAAGCCGCTGACACACTTCGCCCAAATAGGCAAACCCCACAGTGGGACTCAGGCCCGGATAAATCCAATCTTTTGCTGGTGTAATGAAATGCGCGAACGCATACAAAATACTTGAAACTATCCCCGCAGCAATTCCTCCGAAAGACGCTCGAAGGGAGAGAAAAAGGATCACCCGAAAGAAACTTTCCTCTATCACTGAGATGAGCAAAGCAGCTGGAACAACCTTTAAGAGCCTCATCCCAAAGCCGTGCACGGCCTGGTCCTTCCACTGCAACGCAACACCATCGACAATGTACGGCAGCAAAATAATGCTCATTGAGAAGGTAACGATCATTCCAAGCAACACGCGCGCAAACGCAGTCGGAAAACCGTCGCTTCGGAGCAGCGCCAATAACCTCTCTAAGCGAAACGCTCGTCGGTACCACACGAGGAATCCAGCGAGCACGACCATCGCCACCCGATCAAAGACTCGAGAAAAGGGCCAAGGAAAGGGAGTCCATATCGAAACCGCTCCTGAATATACCAAGGGCGTCAGTATTGCGGATACAACAAGGGTACCCACTACGATAACAAAGATTCTTTCAAAAAGTTTCATTCCCTCCCAAGTCTCCTTCACCGACTCATACTCCATTGATTGAAAGAGCAGTTCGCTCTAGGGGCGCGGGGCTGCTAACTTGTAGAGCTGAATCCGTTCCAAAAAGACTGTCATTGTAATCAGAGGGCGCGCGACAAGACGGAAGCGAGATCAAAGCAAGAGAACCAACCAACCACGGCGGAAAGAGCGGTTGATACGGCTGATATAATACTATGTCGACCTCTTCGAGTCGCTTAATTCGCAAATGCGAAAGGAGCAGCCGAGCATCTTGCTGTGGGAGTAAGACACTTACTCCGCACCGAGGGGGAAATTGCGGAAAGACTTCAAGTTTCTTCCCAGAAGAAAAATTCTTCGAAACCACCTCAAGGAGCGGGCTCTTCCGCTCCGCCCAAACGTATATCGGCTCCTCTGCTCCAACTCTTGCCAAAAGAGCTTCTCTGAGTTGAGGCAATCCTGGGAGTCGGCTGTCAACGCATTGAAGAAATCCAACAAACAAGAGAATTATCGACGCGAAACAAACAAGGGTCACATATTCACGCCGACGACTGAGCACAAGCCTAAATCCAATACAACTGAGGACTACATAGATAACCGACAAACTACGCAGTTCTGGAGCTCGAAGGACCGAAGCCAATCGTGAAAGAGAGAGGGTCGGCGCCACGGGAATTTGCGATACCACCGAGAGCGACAACACGGTCATCAACGTGAGCAGAACGAGAGAAAGGCAAAACCCATCAATCGCTTCTCCGACGAGAGTGCGGTCCTGATCAGATAGCACTCCCAGCAGAAAAGCGACTCGCGAAGAGAAGTACAGTGCGCCAGCCGGCAGACAATAGAGGTAAGCCTCCCTTGGAGAGCTCGAAAAAAAAAGGAGAACAAGAAACGTCACCGCAAGCCAGATGAGACTCATTGGCTCCAGCTGAGCACTTCCCGATCGCACTGGAAACTTCCCATGTCCAAACCGCACCAGCACTAGGGAGAGCAAGGCCCACCCCCACGGAAACGACCACAAGAAAAATTCGCGTGCAAATCGAATCCAACTACTAACATTGGAAGCCCTCGGCACCGAAAATGCAGAGAGACCACTCCGCTCTATCCAACCTGGGCCACCCCAAAAAAAGACTAACGGCAAAACGAGAAACGCGATTCGCCAGCTCATTAAGACCGAGAGCAGGCGACGAGAACTATCAAGGAATGCTATGAGCACCAGCGGAAGAAATCCGAGAAAGAGAGCTCGTACACCCCCAATTCCTCCCCCGACGGCCAGAGAAAAGAACAAAAGAAGCTTCTGCGAGGCACTCACGTTTCCTCGAAAAATGACCCCGGAAATCCAAAATCCAACGAGAACTGACATGCTCACACACGTCATTTCCCAGAATATCGGTGAGCCCGTGAGCGACTCACGGAGAAATGCCACCGAGGTGAGGAAAATAAAAATGGGAAGAAATCCTGAGGGGAAAGGATCTGAAGCACTCGCTTCGCCTCTATGAAACTGAGCGAGGACAAGGAGGAGAACAGCGGAACCGCCAATTCCGAGCACCCGAAATCCACCAGACGAAAACGCGAGTGTCTCGAACTGGAGAAGATCTCTCCACCGATTGAAGGCGAGAACTTCCTCAGGATACGTGACGAAAGAGAGAGAGCTGATACCTGAAACGAGGACAAAGTATCCAAGCACAAGAACCCAAGTACCGAGATGGCAAGCTGGCGTGCTTCGGATCTCCACGGTTTGCCACTCCTCTAACTTGAACCGCACATTTCACAAGGACAGTTTCTCGAACAAGAGAAAGAGAGGTATTGAGAGGAAAGAAAAGGATATCTTACGCGATATCCAGAAAGACAAAGACTTTGAAACCTAAGACCAGTTACCAAAAATCATTGTGAGCACCATCACACCGGCACACGCAAAAGCGAGTAGATCAAAAACTCCCATCTTCTCCTCTCTCGAATAAGATATCGATCAATAAAACGGGACTCTCACACACTGAAAGTTCACCGCACTGTTCTTACCGCCACCTGCTCGAGAACGGCTCCCCCTTTGCTATGCGAAGGGACATTCGCTCGAGTTCAGCTGGAACGTATGTGAAGGACCTAGCCGCCGAGAAATTCCCTTCTGAGATCTCTTGTCTTCGTAAAGAGAAGAAATCTCATGAGTTTCAACGGTTAAGCACTTCCCAGTTCCATACGGACCGCGAAGGTATACTCGACTTATACGCTAAAGGTAAAGCGCTCGGTAGGACCAAACTTTCGCGGATACGGGGAATCCGTACAACCGCACATAGGCCGAGCAAGAGGCTCCTCTTGGGAGTTGAAAACTCCCGCAAGCACTTCAATAAAAGGGAGAATCTACGAATGCCTTTCGTGTCCCAAGGTAAGAATTCGGTGCGCACTTCGCTCGAGTCGAAAGCCTCAGAGAATAAAAGGGAGCTCTTTATATACTCCCCGCCATTCACATTCCCCAGTTTGGAAATTCACTGGCGGTCCGTCACTGTTTGAGAACAGGGAATGAGATGATTTTCTTGGGGAGGGAGTCTCTCTCTCCTGCGGAGGAGGAACCTCCGCAGGAGCACTCTGTATCGGGCGTGCCTTACGCCACCTTGAGCGAACGCTCTTCTCGAACTTCTTTTGCCTTCTTGGAACGTGGGCGCCTTCGGTGAATCTGCTTTCTTTCGAATTCAAGATCCGTAACGTCTTCGTCCTTCTTGTCGGCGTGAAGCTCAAGATAGTGTGTAATGTCGTCCTGGAGTGTTTCCAGCGCCTTTTTCTTTACACGCGAAATGTGACATCGGCTGTACCCGAGGGAGCTCGCAATATCCATGAGCTGTTGTCCCTCGAGGTATATCCGCTGGATTACTTCTCGCTCGAGAGGATCAAGCCTTCCGCAAGCATCTTGGCTCAATCGAATGAGTTCTTTTTTGAGGAGTACTTCATCAGGAAGTCGCTGGTCAGTTCCAGAGAGAGCCTCAACAACATCAAGTGCTGTGATGCTTTTTACTTCTTCTCCTTCGTACTCGTTCGGATCGTTCTCTGAGCCGGGAATAACGTTAGCATTTGCGGCAGAAGAGACTGCTCGAATGAGATTTCCCTTCAGATGATAGTAGAGAAAAGTCATGAAGCTCGCTCCCTTCGAAGGATCAAAGCGACGAACCGCTTCGCAAAGTGAGAGATCGACTATGCTGTCCACCTCTTGGAGATCCATACGTGAATGCCATTTCCGGAGGATACTCCTTCCAAGCTTCCGAGCTTTAACTCGAAACTCAATGATGAGCTCTTGTCGCTCATACTCACTTAAGCCGTCCGCTTTCTTTTTCGAGCGAAACTTAAGAATACGTCCTTTGGTTGTTTCAGATCTCTGTGAACCTTCGTCGACTGCTGTTGCCACACTCATGTGTCATCCTCTCCAAGCAAAACCGATAGAAAACCTATTGTTGATTACGAGTTGGGAGTTCATTGAGTCTTTCGAGCTCAACGACCTCTTCGAGAACTGTTGCAATGTCGAGGCAGGCTGCCTGAACGAGTAATCGAGTGTCCGATCCTCGAATGTCCTCGCTCAACGAGAGAACACTCCACACTTTCTCAAGCACCTTGGCACGAAGCCGGTCCGCTACCGTGATAGTGGACTCCGCATCCGCATAAAGTGACTTGCGTGGGCTATTCATCTCTCCTTCCCGCTACTGCAACGTACTCATCCCCTCTTCAGAGGTGCTGGGGAGTTCGCTTCAGAATTCTTGTAACCACTTGAAATTAGGTATTTTTCGTAGAGGAGTCAGAGAACAAAGCTATTGAAATTGTTCAGACTTTGCTTCCTCTTCCAAACGTTGCAGACTGGCCCACAATCCCGGAGGAGCAATGACTACACCGAACGACGAGAACGACGACAGTTCACCAGGAACCCTCTCGCTTGAGGAGGCGAACTTACTCGTTGAGGAGCACGCTGGTTGGGCTGAAAGCATTGCCCGCTCAGTGGCTCGGGCTTGGAACCTGGATTGGCAGCAAGATGGGCTCGACGGAGCCGCCATGGAGGCGCTGATCTTCTGCTCGAGACGGTTCTCCCCTGACCGGGGTGTGCCGTTCAGAGGGTACGCGCGAAGGCGAATTCACGAGGCTTCGACTGAGGCTGCTCGAAAGTCAAAAGGATGGGTAAAACAGGAATCGAGTACCCAACAGGAACGACTCGCACGAGAGGTCTCGGTAGAGTTATTCCACCTCTTTCCTGAGTTGCGCTCTGGACAGCTTCCCTCAGTTCTCGATGAGACTTCTGGTGAACAGGCGACACGTGCGAGTATCCGTCAGTTGTTGATAGGCGCAACCCTCCTTACCACTCGCCAGGGCCTTGCTTCGCTCGACCCTGATGAACTCCTCGATTGCAAGAACACAATTATGCTGCTGTGTCGACTTGAGCCCGTACATCAAGAAATCCTGTGGAGAATATACTGGGACAGCGATTCGATGAGGAGCATAGCCGTATCGTGGGATACAGATGAACTCAATGTAATTCGGGAACACAAGGCACTGTTGAAGTATCTTCAAAAGGCCGTAGGGCAGACTAAGCCGGTCCCACCCCCGAGAGTGCGACCCGGACTGAAAACGATTGCTCTCAAGCTCAAACGCGAAGGGGTTCACGGTTCCTTCTCGCAGTACAATAAAGAAATTGGTGGCAGGAATGGCTGACGAAAAAGACAAACTTGGAATTTCAGGAGTAAAGGATACTTCTCGCGCTTCCGAAGTTGAGCGAGCAAGTGGAGTGCACGAAGTCGAAGAGGTAAAGAAAACCGAAGGCATCCTCGGCGTGAAGGGTGCCAAGAAACTCGCGGGAGCAAGATCTACTCAGTCATTTTCGGCGGCCGATCGAGAAAAGCTCTTTAAGTTGGTTGACGAAGAGGCCAAGAAGATGTTCGGTGACGGGCCTATTCCTCAAGCCCAGAAGCGAGCTATAGACGCAGTGAAGATGGCGATAAATGCGAGCGCGCCTGAAGGTGAGGGTGAAGAGGAGAGTGAGCCGCAAGAGTCCTAGGCTTTAAGAAGGTTTCCGACAAATCATGAAAGGAAGAGAAAACATGGCTCCTGTCGCAGTCATTGCTGGTGCTCGACCGAACTTTATGAAAGTTGATCCACTCCTTCGAGCGATGGAGAGAGTTGGTATCGCTTGCGAACTTATCCATACCGGCCAACATTATGACCGGAACATGTCGGATATATTCTTTGAACAGTTGGGGATTCGCACACCTGACGTTTCCCTCGGAGTTGGTTCGGGCTCCCATGCCAGACAAACCGCCAATATTATGATTGCTTTCGAGGAGTACTGTGACACGCACGAGCCTCAGTGGATTGTCGTTGCAGGAGACGTGAATTCAACGATTGCGTGCTCCCTCGTGGCCGCCAAACGAGGCATTCGAGTTGCTCACCTCGAGGCCGGACTTCGCTCAAATGATTGGTCGATGCCGGAGGAGGTCAACCGAGTGTTAACCGATCGCCTCTCTGATATCCTCCTCACTCCTTCGAGGGATGGAGACGAAAACCTTATAAAAGAAGGAATTGATCCAAAGCGAATCTTTTTTGTCGGTAACATTATGATCGACACGCTCTTGAGACTGCTCCCGACAATTGAGAAGTCGGCAATTCTTCAATCTCTAAAAATCGCGGCTGGTTCCTATATCCTTGGAACCTTTCATCGCCCATCAAACGTCGACGGTTTTGAGGCATTGTCGAATCTTGTTTCAATCATTCTCTCTGCGGCCGAGCGTGCCCCTATAGTACTTCCCGTTCACCCGAGGACTCGGAAAAATCTGAGCGAATGTGGATTGCTCGAAAAACTTGATCAAAACGGAAACGTTTCTCTTTTAGAGCCGCTCGGATATATCGATTTTGTTGCCCTTACAAAGAATGCCAGAGTCGTCATGACAGACTCCGGCGGGATTCAAGAAGAAACTACTGTGCTCGCAGTTCCGTGCCTCACTCTTCGTGAAAACACCGAACGGCCAGTTACCGTCTCTCAGGGCACCAATAGATTGGTAGGATTGACCCATAGCGGAGTGATTGACGCACTTGATGAGGTGCTTGAAAACGGCCTTGGTACTCACTCCATCCCGGAGTTGTGGGACGGAAAAACCGGAGAGCGGTGCGCAGCTATCCTTAAAGGCCACCTCTAGGCGAGGAGCAAATCTGTTCGAGGGCTCTCTGAGGCGGCTCCCTATGCTGTGAAAATACCTCGTCAATTTTCCTTTTGAGCCTTTGATCTCCTTTGCTCAAGAAAAACTTATCCACAGCCCCCTTTCCCAAGATTCTCTGGGAACGAAAGTCTTTTGTTCAAAAACCTCGAGATTTCCTGGGAAAAAATGCTGGCGTGTTCGAGCAGAGAGCACTATGTTAGGCCAGTCGAGAGGGCCGAGGTCTTTGATTTTCCTTTGCTTGCGCTCTCTCGTAGTTCTTCTTTAAAGAAAAAACTTACCAATTCGGAGGAAGGCATATATGGCAAAGAAGGCGTCCCCTGTGAAAGAGGCTATGACAAAAACTCAGATCCTTTCTGAGATTGCCGAGGATACTGAGCTGACAAAGCGTGAAGTTGCGTCAGTTCTCGAGTCGCTCGAGACCGTGATTAACCGACACATCAAAAAAGGTGGCGTAGGATATTGCACCGTTCCGGGGCTTATGAAGATTAAGACTGTAAAGAAGCCAGCACGTAAAGCGCAGAAGAACGTTCCAAATCCATTCCGGCCTGGTGAGATGATGGATATTGCTGCTAAGCCAGCGAGCACCAAGGTAAAGGTCCTTCCACTTAAAAAGTTGAAAGACATGGTGTAAGCCTCCCGTATCTCCTTCTTCCGATCGAGTTTCGAGCGGAAGAAGGAGGGATTCCTTTCTTTTTTTTCTTCCTTTCTCTTTCTTTCGTGTATTTCGCATCAAACAAGAACCTGAGGGTCGTCCTCTCCATTCTCTTCGTGAGTTTTCGTTTTGACTTGAAGAGACAAGAGTTACCGATTCTGAAAGCGAACCAGCTGAGACTCATAAAGACGTGAAATCCGAGAGTCATTGACTGACCCTCCGTCGATTCGCTCACCAATTTCTCCAAGATGGGTTCCTGCCGAGTGAAAGTCTCCCAAGGTGAGAAAACACGATACGAGAAAGACAAGCGCCTCAACCATATTGGGGTCTATTCGAAGCGCCTGTCGCGCTGCAAATACCGCCTTATCGAGGTCTTTGTCTTGGATATGAAGATACGAGCGCAAGAGCCAACCGGGGGCGAACTCCGGCGCAATCTCGTTGAGTCCCAGAGCGAGGACTTCTGATTGTCGAACGTTGCCGTTCTCAGCAAAGAGCCGAGCGAGCTGAAAAATACTTGCGACCTCCTCGTCTGAATAACCCTTTTTCGCAATCTCAGTTGCGGTGCGTTCCTTCGGGAGGTTTTGCTCGTTCGCTTCCATACCCTATCACTCTTCGTCTATCACTCTTCTTCCGCGTGAAGTTCCATCCAATCAAGGACCTGTCGCAACATAGCGTGCTCGGCCCGCACTCGTTGATGCTCCTCCCCTTGCGCCCCCTCAATTGAATCCCGCAACGTGTTCACCTTTTCAAAGCGTGCATAGAGGGAAGATGTAAATTTCTTAAGCTGCGAAACTCGACCTGGATTCGGCAAGAGCGAAAGGAGCGGGAGGGTTTCGAACTCATCGGGGGGAGAAAAGAGGTTCCGTTTCATGAAAAGCCGTCTCGTGATTACCGGAGATTCCAGACCCTTTCATGTTGTACAAGAAACGGAGTCCGTGCAAGCGAACAACGTGTCTTTGTCGAGATAAATCTCTCTAAGCTCGAAAAGTTGAAGGGAAGGGAGAATAAAAAAAGAGGCGAAAGGCTCGTCGGGGGGTTGGAGCCTTTCGCCTGTAAAGTGAGTTGGTTTCAGAGATTATTTCTTCTCAGATTTGGTCATCACCTGAGACGCATCCTCCTTTTTCGTCACTCGAGGCTGGACCTTTGACTCCTCGTTTTTCGATTTCGAAAGAGCAGCAGACGGCGCTTCCTGCTCCAACAATATGGAACCCAGAATTGCTATCTCTTCTGGATACTCGGGCTGCGATACGTCAGGTGCCATCAGCAGCCCACCGCATCCGCCGAGAAAACTTCTCAAGAACTGAAAGAGATCCTCGAGCGAGACCATTCCATCAGCGGTGAAGTCAGCAGTCATACTTCGTGCCTGCCATGCTGCAAGAAAATCAAACAAATCCTGAGGAGAGAGACTCCCTGATGAGTTGAAGTCTGCTCGGCACAGTTGCGATCCCTCTCGGAAGCTGACTTTCACAAGTCCCTTGTGTGCGACTCGGTAGACGGGATCCCACGAGCCAGGGTCACGAACTATCACTTGGTTGAAAGTGTACCCTAAGAGAAATTCACCGTGATCATTGAAGTTATCAGGCATAAACAGTTCACCACCCGCGAGCATTGCTCCTTCAGTCTGGCTCGTTCCCGGAAGTATCGCTTGCAAGAAGTCCGAACCGCCGGTGCTCACGACGTGGGTGGTCCCTTCTCGATCGATCATCATGATCTTGTCAGAACCCACGATCCTTGGCCTTGTGAACGACCACCCGAACGGCGTCTGGATTTCGTAGCGCTCGCTTCGAGCCTGTTGTTCCGACCCTGGAGCGAGGAGAACATCTCCTCTGCGGTTCATCGCTAAGCAGTTTGATTCAAGCTCAATCGGCGAACTCTTCCCTACTCTTGCTCGGCCATCAAAGAGATTATCATTTTCATCAAGACTAATGCCTCGGCAATACTTGGTCACGCGGTCCGAAGTTCCCGGTATTATATCTCCTGCTTTCGAAATTGCTCGAAGCGAGCCATTCGACGAGTCAAATCGGAGAACGACCTGTGCACCATTGAGCGCTGGATCCGACGAAACTGCCTTCATGATGAACGCGGCTTGCCCCTCGTCATTCGAGGCGAGAGCCAGAGCGCTTTTCGTATCTTGAGGTGCATTTTGCAGCTCCCCATGAAACGCGTAGGTATTGAAGCGAAAGAAGGTTCGATCGTCCGGTAAGAGTTTGGTTCCAACTGGTAATCCTGGAACGTTGTCCATAAGTGTTGTCACGATCGGTGAGAGGACACCGTTCGGACTACGATAGAAGAGGCCAAAGCCTGACTGATCTTGCGCCGGACCGGCATCTCGAATGAACGCGGAAAAGATCAAACCTCCTCGGTTATCGACTTCGATAAGATTGGAGTTGAATCCAAATGAGACATCATTCTCGAAAATTGACGCTCCGGCGTCGAAGGCAAATGTCCCGTCAGCAGGATTGGACGAGATCTGCTGTCCTTCGAATGCTACCGGAAGAGCGTTGAGGCTCACGCCAGGGGCGCTTATGGCAAGTGGAATTGCAACAATCCCTATCCGTCGCTTGCCGCTCAAATCGTTTTCTAAACCGTCAGCAAGCGCAAAAAGTACACCGTCATCCGTGACCGCTTCCCCGATCGGAGCCCACGGAGCTCGTGAATTGTAAAGACGACGGATCTCGCGATTGTGCCAATCACTTGGTACAGATGACCCTGGTTCCCACACGAGCGAAGCACCATAGAGAGTATTTCCTCCATCAGTACTAAAAACTAACCCGTTCACAACGGGTGAATCTCCTACAAAGTACTGCGTACTTGGAGACCACGCCCGCATGATTGAGCCAACAGCAGGAATCTCGAATCCGAAGAGATTGATCGAAGCGCCGATTCCTGATATCTGCTCCAAGCCCTGCCCGAGATAATCAACGGCATAGCTTCCTCCCTGAAACGCTCGATAGATCGGATTCCCATCATCGTCGATTCCAATTTGAACGTTTTGATACAAGCCCGACACGAGTTCGGGGTAGATCACCCGTCCGCTTTCGCTCAAGCTCCGTTCACCATGCCCGAGGGAGGGGAAATTGTTTCCTGCGTAAGACTGGGTAATGCGCTCACCTGTGGGGCCAAGCGGATTCTGGACCTCCGAAACAAGCTGTACTGAGAGCGGCACCGTTCCAAGCGCGAGCACAGCCCTCTCCTCAGGACACCCCGAAGTCTCGGGAGTAGCGCCTGTGTCACAGCCGAACTGGTCACCTGGCCTTCGCGTTTGAACCCGGGCGAGAACAAGCCCGTTCGGTTCTACTCGCACATCAAATACTCGCTCATTTGACTCCTCGTGAGGATGATTGATGGAAGTTCCCACTGCCAGAGAAGGTGAACTGATTTCGTCACCCTCTGAAAAGAGAACCTCTTCGGCTCCATCAGATGAGCGCTTGAGAAATCGAAAATTATCGATGGTGGATTCACTTGGAAAACTTGGATGAGGAAATGCGTCGTACAATCCATAGTACACGTTACCGTCCTCATCGAGAGCATAACGATTCATATAGGGCTGAGAATCACTGGGGCCGAACGTACTCGCCGTTGCATCACCATTGTGATACGAGGAGATTAATTCTATCGACTGAGCCCAAAGTGGTATGGGAAGAAACGCTGCCGCAAACATTCCCCGCAACATCATTTCAGAGACCTTCTTTCTTACTTGCATAGAACCTCTTGTTGAAATCCTCAAGCCGCATTGCGCTTGAGCAAACCTGTACCGTGAGAGAGAAAAAGAGAAAGGTCATACTCCGAGGAGGACCATGGGCGAAAACGTGTGGTGGGAATCTTCCCAAGAACACAACCTTTCTCATCGATCACAGGCAGAGAACCGAAGTTCTGTTGTCTGCGACGTCCTTGAATTCACGAAACCCGAGTCGGATCTCGTACTCACCCTTATGTGGAGGCAAAACGAACCTGTAACTTAAAAATGTCTAAAAAAAGCATTTTTAGAAAGAGGCGTTTTCATGTATAAACTGTTTAATTACACTAAATTAAAGATTAAATGCTATATTTGCCTTCAAATATCCGATAATAGAGCAAGAGAATGCTAAATAAAGTCATTTTAAGTTTCGGCTCATGACGGGTCCTCTCCTCCATCGTTTGATACGCCTGCTGCTGCGACCAGTCGTACACACGTCTCTTCGAGCCGGGGTGCTTCTCCAGGAAGTCGTCCAACTTCTCAAAGAGGAGTACATCGAAGTGGCTGAAACTGAACTTGAACGGATAGATGAAAAGCGCAACGTCAGCAGGCTGAGCGTCATGACTGGGGTTCACCGAGCAGACGTAAGGCGTATCTTTAAGGAGCGCGCCCCAGCAGTTGGAGAGGAACCAATTTCACTTCTCGGAAAGGTTATTGACCGCTGGACCAACGAAAAGAGGTATCAAACAAAGACTGGAAAGCCAAAAACGCTTACTCGTGTAGAGTTTTCAGAACTTGTTTCCAGTATCTCCACCACGATCAATCCCGGTACCGTCTTCTTTGAAATGTCACGAAATGGAGCGATTACAGAAACTGCTCAAGGGATCAAACTTGTACGAGGGACAAGAGCGCTCGGCGCATTCCCGGACAAAGCGTATGAGATGCTCGCGCGAGATATTGAGACACTCGTCAAAACAGTTGAAGACAATGTCCTGCAACAAACCGTCGATCCATCTCTTCCAAGTCATGCTCACTACCGAACCGAATACGACAATATTTTTGTCGAAGATCTCCCGGAAATTCGCGAGTGGATAGTTGAACGATCACGCGAATTCCACCGGGAGGTGCGAGCAAAACTCGCCTCGCACGATGGAGACTACGCCGAAAACGTCGGAAAAACCGAAGAATCAGGGGCGCGAGTCGTGGTAACTCTCTTCTCTCACACCGAAGAAAAAACAACGAAAAAACAATAGGTTGGAGGAATTGTGGAGCAACATACGAGAGGAAAGCGATCTTATGGAGGGAGAATCCGACAAAGGGGGTCGGAAGCAGGCGTCTGGGGACCTTTGATGTCTGGGGTGTGCAACAGAGAATTCGCCTCACGGGGCGCTGTATCAAGCGAGTGCGCGTTATCGCTTATCGCCATTATATGTATTGCTGTTCTCTCTCTTCAGTCACTCTCGCAAAGTATGACCCACAAATTCCAAACAAGTAGCGCAGCGCTTGGGGGCCAAACCGACTCTACGACAAACAACGGCACCGAGAGGTGTACATCAGAAGCCATGGCGCTCGGGTTGTGCTACCTCGACCTCATTCCACCCGAAGAACCAGCTCCAAACAATCAGGACCTGTTCACTGCTCACCCTGTAGGAGCGACATCTTCATCGTCTCCTTCGGAGAAAACGCCAGCGCTACTCTCTGGAGGTCGAAATGGCTTGTAAAGCAATTCTTCCAAAGACACTCGACAACGCAGCAAAACTCAAGCAAGCAACTGGCGCAAGCCTGGTTGAAGCTGCGCTCTTAGTTTTCTTCTTGAGCATAGCCGTACTCCCGGCCCTCTCTTCCGTTGGGAAAAGAGCTCCGGTGCCATTCGCCAAAGCAGGGCTTTCACTATTCGGAGCTCCACAAGAGGCTTCGTTTGAAGCTTTCATGCCGCCAGGTCTCGAAAAAGGACGCCCTACGACGGACTCGCTGCTCTCGCAGCTCGACTCAGATATGACTGGGTTTCACGCCGGTGGCGGAACTGATTCCACAACGGAGCAGGGTGGTTCGATGGGTATCGATGGTCCTGTGAGCGGGCGATAACCGTGATCGACCTCTCGCGAATAAAGAATCATGAAAAATCTAGGCACGCTGGGAACGCTATCCCCTGCTCTCGCTCTCAAGCTCTTCCGAAGTCATGCGGTGTCGATACAAGAAGAGCCGTTTTGAAGTCGTCCAACTCAAACCTGCGACTACCACGAGAGCTACGAGAGCGCACTGAGACAAGAACTTCGCAATGCGCATGATCGTTTCGACAATTTCTATTCGAGGATCGGTTGGACTCAGGTACCACATTCGATTGAAGGCGATGGAGGCGGCACCTAATCCGAGAACTACGCCACATGCTGCAGCAAGAGTGAGGTGAGGAAGTCGAAAGGCCGACCTTGCCCTCTTGAAGATTTCACCGAACCGAAAGAGCCGCTCAAAACGGAACGAGGCTAAAGACAGCTGGATAAAAAACCTGGTCTGAGCAAACACCGAAATAATTCCAAATACCAACGCGAGCCCACCCGCAACGAGAAACAGTCGAAAGCCTATAAGCGCACAGACCGTGACGAACCCTTGAAGTGTTTGAGAATCAAGCGGAAGGGAACTCCCTGCCAGCAGCGTGACATGCTCCCTCAACTCCTGCCACTGAGGGCCACTCATCAAGAAAGCACCGAAGACCGCGACCGAGAGAATTGATCGCACAGCAAGTGTACTTAGTGGAAGAACGCCTTCGTGCCGCAATGCAGCAAGACGTGCTGGAGTCGGGGCATGCTCGGTCATGGGTGAGCCCCTCCAAGACCCCACAGATTCTGAATAAAGGCTTCGAGAAAGTCAGACGTAGTCAGTGAAAAGATCCCAAAAAGTATGAAAGCGAACGGGAGTCGCAGCCCTTTGAGCATCGATTGAAATGTAACGCGGTGATCGTGAAGCCACCACCTCAAAACAATTTCGAAAAAGATGACAGGGAGCGCTAGGCAGAGAAATCCGAGAGACGCAGAGACAAATGTTGCTCCAAGTGCGTCAACCGCAGCTCCGATTGGAAACTCTCTGTTGGCATGCTCAGCGATTTTGGAAAGAGCCGGCAAACTCATGTCAGAGCAGAAGAAAAGCACAACCGCTCCAAGTGCGCCGGCTAAAGAAAGCGACGGGAGCTCTCCAGGGAGTTCAAAGGTCTTCCGAAGGAGATGAACTTGTACCCAGACCATCATTGGTATCAGAAGAAAAAGAAAAGCGAGAGGAATAACGACTAACAGCTGAAGGTCAGCTACCAAGCAGAGAGAAAATCCGAAAATAAGTGAAACGACAAGCAAGAGACCGACCTCGCAAGAGAGAAGAATGGGAAGAGACAAAAAAATGATGGCCGTTGAACTCTCCACCTCATACTCCAACTATACGGTCCAGAGCCGCTCGACGAGAATCTCAAGCGATCGAAAAACAGCCGGAACAAGGAAATAAAGCAAGAGAACCAAGGTCACAAGTCGAGCAGCGTAGAGTGTGCTCTGATCTCGAACGGTTGAAGCAGCTTGAAACACAGAAAAGAGCAGACTCACTACTCCGACAAGAAGGAGCGGTGGAAGAATGCCCAACCAGAACACCTGCAAGCTCTCAACGATGAGTGTTCGAATATCTGCATCCATCTTGCTTGACTACCCACCAACATATGACACAAGCAACCGCTGAGAAACGAGCGCCCACCCATCTATGAGGAGAAAGAAAACCAGCTTCATCGGGAGTGACACAACTATCGTTTGAAGGTTTTCAATTCCAAGCAGAGTGAGCCCATTCGCAACAAAGAGATCTATGAGTAAAAACGGGATGAGAAAGAGAAGACCGATGTAAAGCGCTTCCTGAAGCTCTGAGACAACAAAAGAAGCGAGCGAGACAGAAAAAGGGAGTTTCTCCGCTGTATCGCTCCGCTCAACTTGCAGCTGCGGATGCATTTTTCGGTAGAGATCTTCGAACAAAACACGAACTTTTTCGTCGGTATGTATTCGCAGAAACGGAACGGTTTGCTCTTCATACGCGGTTCGCCCCTCCGGCGTACTGAGTGCCACCCCATGAGAGATATCTCCAACCTGAAAGAGCGCCAGTGCTACAGCGAGCAAGAGAACTGCGAAGCTAAATCCGATTCCGTCGAGTCCAATTCCGAAGCGCAAAATCGACAATGCGACAACGAGCTTGATAAACGAAGTAGCTAAGAGAAAATATGGCAGAGACCCAAGCGAATCCGAGAAGAACTCCATATCAAGTAAACTCTTATTGAGGCACTCACGTGAGAATAGCTCGGTTTTCCCCCATCAAAGCAATTACTGGCGAAAAGGGCCGATTCCCTAGTGAACAATTTCAAACTTTCTTCCTATTTGCGCAACCGATATCATGCAGAGAGCGGCAAAAGTCCAAGCAGCCCGAGAGCCGAATTCGATTCTTGGAGAATTTCTCTTGCGATTAGGCGACCGCGACCGCAAATCGCCCTTCAAAGACATGGAGGACTCCCTGTCCGACTTCTTGTCCATCAATCGCGAGCCTGACCCTGTTCCCCACCCGAATATTTGTCTCGGTGACAGAACCGTCCTGGGCCATCTCTCCAGTGGTGATCTCATCAAGAGAGATCTCTCCAAACTCAAATGAAAGTCGCGTCATCCCTGCTGGAACCACCGTACGGTTATCCAAAGTTGGTAGAGATTCGACTCCGAATCGATCCCCTACGACGCACAAACGAGCTGAGACAATATGAGAGCTACCAGAACAAAGCGCTACGTGATCAGAAAGAGCGGTTTCTAAGTCAATGACCTCTCCAGAGCGCGTATAGTCAGACAACTTCGAGGGAGGAACGGCAAGAGAAGCTACCTCAATTTTCACCGGAGCGGTTTCAACTTCGGCGTCTTCTTTACGAGTAGTCGACTGCACCTGCCGTCTCCAAAGCCCATCAAGACGATCGAGAAGGAGTTTCCCAAGCCCGAGCCAGAGCGTTGCAGGGATTCCATTTACATTGATGGAGAGCTTCACGGCTCCTACTGGACGAACAGCATCTCCTGACATCTCGCTCTCAAATCTGACAACGGTCGATTCTGGTCCACTCCAGCTAATAGCCAAACTTCCAAGGAGCCTTCGACACAAATACTCGAGGACGATCCGTCGCGCACTCGAGCCAGCTCCCGGGACAACCGTTTCAAGAAGAGGAGCAAGTGAATCTTCATCGATATACACGCCGAGTGGCTCATCATCAACCGAACCAACAAACACGGCAGTTCCTCCAGCTGGCGGAGTCATGCTCGGTTTTACTTCGACGATATCCATTTCGAGGCCAAGAGCGTGTGAAAGCGGCATCCACTGGGTTCCCATTCCAGGAAACCATCTCTCGGGGCGACTTCGAAGAAAGCCACGAGAGTACCGGGCAACGAGCGGATCAACAGAGCGAAGCCTCTGCTGCGGGTTCCACTCCACGAGCCCTTCCGGTAATGTGTCGTCGGTCTTCTCGTTCAACGAATCTTTCCTTTCGAATCCCTAAAAATTCCTTTCACTAAAACCCCTCAAGCTCCGAGAGCGCTTGGCGTAACTCGGTACCGAGCAGCGGCATCCGAAGATTTGGCTCTTGCTGACACAGTTCTTCAGCTGCCTTGGCAAGGCCTTCACCATTTAATGCATCGTTTTGGAGGTATATTGTCGCTTCAAGCCCGTCGAGGAGCACAGCTACCGCAACAAGCGCGCGCTGATGAGCAGACAAACCTCTAAAGCGATGAGTATTCATTCCAGTATCCTCTACCTACAACTCCGGGAGCTCGGCAGTTCGTGACTCGATTGCTCGACTCTCTATTCTCAGTGCAGTACTTCGAAGATCGGGACCCTCATTTTCAAACTCGCTCTTTGAGTTCTGGAGGTACGCATACCAATACCCGACAATTCCTCCAACGAGAGCGAGCAACGCGGAGAGTCCGATCAACGAGAAAACCAAACCGTTGTAGTCCTCCTCAGGAACTTTCCAGCCAAAGAGAAAGTTTGTGAGGGGCACTCGAACGACAGTACCTTCTTTGTTAAGGACTCCCTGTATCATCATATCGTCTTCGGAGTCCGGCAATTGATAAATTGAGAGGTGCACAGCTTCACTCGAAAGATCAGGCACAGACTGAGCGATGAGATCTCTTAGCGATGCCTCGTCGAGAGTCGCTCCAGGTCTCACCTGTACGACCACCGAAGTTGATGGATGTCCTTCGGGACCAGCGAAGTGGTAGCGCACAATCGCATTTGATGAAACGACATTCGGATTCTGCTTGAGGATGTCCTCGACCTGAACAGAGAGCGCCCGATCGAGCCGAAGCGCTTCGACTTCACGGCTGTCTGGGATGAGCCCCCGTTTCGCGATGAGTTCTTCAAAATCAGCTCTCTGCTTCCCAGGAAGACCCTTGCGATGGAGAAGATCAATTGCTCGCGTATAAAAGGACTGCTTTACCGACACAGTATAGGTACTCGCTCGCCCGCTGTCCTTCTCTGCTGAAGCAAATATGCCGTTGGAATTAAGGAGCGAAACGATCTCATTCGCCTGCGACTGATCGATATCTTGGGCCACCGGAACTTCACTGCAACCAACCACAAGACACAACACAAATACCAAGAGAAATCGCGGCATTTTTGTTCGGATGGAGACCGCAGCGACGAGGTGCTCAAACCGAGCAAAGGCAGCAAGCCTTCGGCAATATGAACCGAAACTTTTCAGCAGCGAGCAGTAAAAACGCTTCCTTGCCATACAAACGCGACCTTTCTCGGAATGCTCTCCTCGGCACAACTCCCGACCTGGGGCGTTGCTCCTGAGATTACATCCCAACGTGGGCAATGAGAGTCACAAGGAATTCAACATCACCAAATCGGATCCAATCTCCGTGATCTACGGTAACGGTTTCTTCTTCGCGCTGATAGGTGTCATCTCCACGCTGGCGCACAAAGACTCCCCTTTCACTCATAAGGTCCTGTATTTGGAGCCCACCTTCCGGAGAGATAGTCACCATCGCATGAGGAGTCGAGATACTCGAGTCCTCAATAACGAGATCGGACTTCTTGAGGCTCGAACTTGTGACAAAGAACTTCCCTTCCCGTAGTTCAACCGCAGAGCCATCCGAATTCGCATAACTTACAAGCCATCCAACAAGCCGTCCCTGTCGCGGCTCAGAATAGTGAACCGAATCGGGCTTGCTCGCGCGAGAATTTGGTTGTTCTTGAGAACGTTGCTGATGTTGCTCTTGGCGCTCTTCTCTCCTTGGAGCCGGCTGAGAACGCTCGGTGTTTCGAGCCTCTCTGCGCTCCTCACGCCGGTCCTCTCGCCTATCATCCCGTTTTTTCTCCGAGCGATGCGACCCGGAACCTTCTGCCTGTCGCTTCTCTCCACCACGGGATTGTTCATTCCGTTGAGACTGTCGAGATTGTGAGTCCTTTTTCCCAAACGAGAGCCCTCGACCCTCATTCCGCCCTTTTCCACCCGGCTCCATCCGAACAACCGGAGCAACCTCTTCTCTCTCAGGTGAAGCAACTCGAGGGCCGTTGTTCAAATTTTCCTCTGGGGCTGGAGGTGCAGGTTGAGGATCCTCTTCACTCGAATCGTCATCGTCAAACGCTACCTCTTCCCCTTTTGCTGTCGAGATTTCAGTGCTCAATTCTTCTGCTGCTTCAAATTCATCATCTGGGAGTTCCTCGATATAATCGCCGAGTGGATCAGCAATTTCATCTTCTCCCCCCTGACTTTCAAAAGTGTCAGTTTCAGGCGCTTCCGCTTCAAGCTCATCTTCGGCCTGACTGATCTCTTCGCGAATCTTGTTGACAGTATTGCTCAACTCGCTCTTTGGCTTTGACATCGTTCGTTGTCGAACTCGCCCTGCTCCCTCATCAGCTTGCGCAGGCTGCTCAGCCGCAGCCGCTTCTTCCGGCTCAAGTGAGGCACCGCACATCCGACACCTGGTGGACACCGCTGGAACCAAGCTCCGACAAGATGGACATCGAACGAATGTAAGTTCTGTACTATCAGTAGCCATTCCTAACTCTCCTGTATCAAAAACCCCTCTCTCTTTATGTCACTGTTCCGATTAACAGCTTCACCAAGAGCAATAAAACCAGTAAAACCAAGAAAACACTAAAAACGAGAAAGAGCTTTCCCCGAAGCCCTAGAGTCCGGTACATACCGAGAAACCCACCCATCCCCTTGAGAGAACTCGTCCCTCGCGAGGTTCGGCCGGCACGAATTCTCTTTCCGTGAGGATCCTGCACCTGCGTGCCGGCTTGCTGCTCTTCAGGCACAAAAGTAAGCGGCGCTCCCTGGTTGCGCAAAAAAATCTGCTCATGCTCTTCGGTAAGGCACACCCCGACTGTTATCCCGCCGCCAAAATTGAGAACCACAGGTTTATCGGTCAACTGGATTGTCTCCCCTTTCGAAAGGAACCCATTATCAAACGCCAATCCGTTCATACTGAGATCGGTTATCGAAAGCTTTCTGGACTTACTCAAATTGACGGTGCAGTGGCGCCTTGAAACGTGCGGAGCTCCAAGCCATAGGTCACTCGAAGGATCACGACCAACCTTAATTTCAGAACCCATAGCGACTGAAATTCTCGCTGGCCTCGCCACCTCACTCATGGATAAGAGGATCGGATACCGTGACTCTGGAGCATGCGCGACTGCTCCTTTCTTTCGGTGAGAAGAGGTCGCCTTCGAAAGACTCTCTTCGTCGTTCACCCCCACTAAGACCACATCTCTTCCAAGAATTACCGGCTCACCAACGGCAACTGAAGTGCGTCCAGAGACCTGCTGCTCTTTTACGAAGGTACCATTCGTAGAACCGAGATCTTCTATCCAGAACTCGCCAGATTCAAAACCAATTCGCGCATGCCTACCTGAAATATCGGAGGCATCGAGGCGCACAGCGCACTGGTTTGACCGACCGATGAGCACTGGTTGATCAGCCACAAACGACACAACAACAGAATCACTTCCCGGAACGACCACCGCTGGAAACCTGGGAGATTGTCGTGAACACGCCTGTCGAAGGATTCGAACTCCAGCTCGATCGGGCGGCTCTGACTCCTTTAAGAGGAGATCTGAATCGATCGCCGTTATTTGAAGTTGTACTGGGCCAAGGTCAATTGAGCACTGACCTTCGTAGATCCCTTCGAGAGTTTGCGGGATCTGCACTCCATCGCGAGAAGCCACCGGTTTACATGAAAAAGATCTCCCGAGGCCTCGCAGCAAGCGCATCTGGAAATCGAGATCTTTCATGTCGTCAATCACAACATGCGCGTAGTCTGTGGCTCCGATAAGCGCCTGCGGTCGACGAATGAAGATCGTCTCCCCACGCGACACTCCGTCGCGAAAATTGATTTCAAGCGCATACATGTGAGTAAACCCGTTAACCGCTCAGTTTTTCCGGCAATAGATAAGAGACCTTGTCTCGGGATTCAGATCCATACTTTTGAAGAAGAATCATGGATTAGAGCGAGATTTTACAACTGCGGGAAAAGGCACAAAAAAATAAAACGCTGGTTACC
>JAGRAO010000318.1 GCA_020434565.1 Bdellovibrionales bacterium | reverse complement strand
GTCTCCAATCGGTAATCTTGCTTCCGCTTCCTCCGTCGAGAGGGAATTGATAAGCGATACCAAAATCCGCTGAATCGCAAAGACGATATCGGAATCCAACAGCGCCGGTTGGAATGCTCTCTCCTGCGGCTCCTATAGATCCGAAGTTGAAGAGATCCTGTCCTTCGTCCTTAATTGGGAGTCTTCCACCACCGTCGAGAACATGCACGAGATTGAACTCAAGAGTTGGATAGAAATTTTCAAAAAGTTCAGTGCTTAAATGCAAATCGAGATCATAGAAAGTGCTATCTTTATCATCGAATGGAAATCGAAATCCCGTGCCTCCAGTAAACTGAAACTCACCGAGCATCGTTCCAAAACTTAAGAACGGATTGATCTGCCCAGATCCTTTCCCTTGGAGAACATCAGTGTTTCCAGTTGGAGCTTCGTAACGGAGTCCAAAGGTCGCGATGTCACCATTGTTGCCATCTTGGTAAAAAGCGTACTTGAATCCAGCTGCGATATTTGCAAATCCCGTTTCCTGAGGAAGGGTTGCGTCTGGATTAAAGTCGATAAATCCATCTTTGGTCGCAATGAATGCTAAGTCTTCAGTCAAAGCAAATCGAGCTTGAAGCGCATAAAGTTGAACATCACCACCGTTCGTTACAAATCCATCCTTAATTTCGTGGTAGGCGAAAATAGGTCTCAGTTCAGAGGTGATTCGCGGATCTTCAAAGTTTACCGGGTTTGAAATAGGCGAAATCATATCATCAAGTTTGTCAGCAAAAGCGGTGCTTGCGACAAACAACATAAGAAGTACGTTGAGCACTAAAATTCGTTGTTTCATCTCCAATCCTCACGTAAAAAGTTACTTCGCATGGAACCTTCTGTTCTTGTCAGAACTATCGGACCGACAAAGTTTTGATCTAAGTGTACTCCGTCATATGAAGAAAGGAATCCTTAGAAAGGTCAAAATTTACCAACAAAAAGTTGAAAAGGTTATTCGTGAATATTAAGTTCAAGCTATGAATCCGAAGGGAACCAAGGCAACGCCAGCGAGCGAAGGGTCAAAAGTGCTGGTGCAAAATAAGAAGGCACGCTTCAACTATAATGTCGTCGAGACTTTTGAAGCGGGGATTGTTCTTACTGGTGCCGAAATTAAATCCGTGCGTTTGGGTGGTGTAAGCCTCAATGAAGCGTACATAGTTCCTGACAAGAACGAACTCTTTCTTATAAACGCGCACATTAAGCCGTATCAGTTCGATACAGATCCGAAGTACAATCCAACTCGCAGACGTAAGCTCCTCATGCATCGCCAAGAGATCGACAAGCTCAGAGGTCGGGTGGAGGCCAAGGGATTTACGCTTGTTCCTACCAAACTTTATCTCAAAAGAGGCCTTGCTAAGATCGAAGTCGCTTTGGCAAAGGGAAAAGCGGCCCCCGACAAAAGAACTACTATCAAGGATCGAGAAGGGAAGCGCGAGGCTGAACGGGCGATGAAGGAATCCAAGCGTTGAGAGACGTTTCTTAGACTTTACATCTCGGCATAGGAGAGAGAAACGAGCTTTGTCGGATCGAGACCAAGGCGACCGGCAAGAGCGATAAGTTCATCTTGTTCTGCTGTCGACGACCTGAGTTCGATGTGATTCTCGAGCGAGCGAAGCCCACCGCCTCTCGTGGTTGAGAGATTCGAGTCAAAAGAGATTACAACTCCATCCAAAAGAAAACTCTCTCTCAGTTTTTGTATGACAAATGCCTGGCCATCATATACCTTTCTGAGTTGAGCAGAGGCCTCCTCATCAATCTCGGCTTCAAATCTCGGGCGAGTGCCGTTGCTCAGGCGCGGTCCCTTGTAGGTAAGAATTTGATTTGGTGTACCGTTTCCACGGATTCGGAGGAGCTCTCCTGTTTCAGAAAAATCTCGATCTGTTGGTGCAAAATAAACATCAGTCTGAAACCCCGATCCGAGATGATGCGCGCCAAGTCCAAGGACTGAGAACGCCGAGATCTTTCCGGGAAATTTTACTTGGTTATCAAGCAAACCAGAGCGAGTCGCTTCTATTTCTGGTTTATATTCGTTTGTGAGAACAATATCCGCTACTTTCGCCGATGGTTGCACGTGCTCTTCATGTGCTTCATGAACAGTAGAGAGAAAATATTTCAAAATCTCATTCGGTGACATAGTCGTTCGGCTAACGTCACGTAAGAGCCGTCGCATAAGCCGTCCGTGTGGTCCGATATCAACAAAGACCCCGTAATCTGCAACTTGCATAAGTGAGTCACTGAGAGCGAAAAGTCCCTCAACAACGAGAACGTCCCCGAACGAAATCGTACCAGCGATACTCGGCTCGCCCGTTTGAAAATCGAAGTGTCGCTTTGGGAACTCTCGAATCCCTTGATCTCGAAACGATTTCAAAAGGGAGAGCGCTGCCGTCGAGTCTATGTACTCAGGATGATCCCAGCTCAGGTGTTCGCGGCCGAGCGCGCGCTGGCTCTGAAGCCATGCATCCCCTTTGCTAAAGTCATCAAGAGAGAGAAGGTCTGGAGAGCCGAACCGCGCCTGAATACTCTTTGCGACTTTTGAAGTCTTTCCCGAGGCTGAACCTCCTGCAACGGATACAATGACCGGTCTTCCGAGGTTAGCTCGAAGCGCTTCAATTTCTTCGTAGACCCGGTTGAGTCCATCCTCAACTGTAAAGCGGACTGGAGTGTGCATCCGCGAAGGGAAGCAAAAATCAGGATAGAGCTGTTGAGCTCTGTCTCCGTCGTTCGTCCCCGGTTCATCGGTGATCTCCTCTCCAAACCATTCAGGCGGGACAAAGCCTATAGCACCGTCCTGATCCCGAAACTCTACTTCGATTTTGGCTTTTCCTTCGAGTGGGCCGTGATAAAAATCGATCTCTACCTTGATTCCCTGAACGGATGTGAAGTAGCGAGTTTTTTCGATCCTTGGGAGCGATTCGAGATGAAGTTCACGAACCTCGTCGTCCGAGAGAAGGACCGGTTCAGTCTCTTCGCGAACCATGCCGCCTGGGCTCTTCTGCTGCCGTTCATAAATGACTCTCCCGTCCGCGAACTCAGTGCGACGGACTCTATCTTCATAGGAGCTTTCTCCAGCGAATTGGAGGTACCACTGTGTAATTTCTTGTGCGGTGTGTTTGTCGAGCGCTATAGGGATATACTCGCGTCCCTTTGGCTCAAACGTTCGCTCGATTTCGAATCGAGTGGCCTTCTTAGGCGAATTTTCCTCCGGTTGGGAGGTATGGTGGGTTGATGGACTCATTTACAACTACCCC
>JAGRAO010000317.1 GCA_020434565.1 Bdellovibrionales bacterium | reverse complement strand
TCCCCGAGTGAAGTCCCTGGCCGTAAACCAAGGAACTTCGAGCAATGGTTTTTTGAGGTACGGCACGACCGGCGAAGAGCTCTTTCTCAAACACGACACGTTGGAGATTTTTGAGAACCGTTTCCCTATCGAACCGAAATGCTGAAGCGATATCACCAGAAGACTGCTCCGAATCTGTCTCCGGGGAACGCTCCTTGAGAAGTGGCTGAAGCGCTCTTCGGACGCTGCGAAGCGTAACATCGAGATCAAGAGGCTTTTCGATAAAATCCATCGCCCCCATCTTCGTTGCTTGAACAGCCGTAGCGATTGTGGCGTGACCACTGATCATGATTACCGGTAAGGCTGGAGCGCTTTCTTGAATCTTCTGCAAGACCTCAAGCCCATCGAGACCTGGCATCCAGATATCAAGGAGCACCAAATCCACAGAAAACTGCTGGAGCAGCTCAAGTGCGGCCGTACCATCAGAAGCCAAAAGGCAACCAAATCCCTCATCCTGAAGAATATCTTGGAGCGACTTTCGAATGCCCTCTTCGTCGTCGACTATCAATACCGTTGGCAGACTCTCTGCTTCTATGACTTTTTTTAGTTCCTGTCCCATGAATCCCGTTTTTCGTTAGAAGCCAGTACAAAAGAGGGGTTCGATAGATCTTCTCTCTCATATGACCCGGAATTGTTTCCTTGGTCAAGAAAAGGAGCTCACTTCCAATAAAATCCCTCGCAACGTTCAACCCCTTTCGTTTAAAATCTCCGCGTTTCTTGTGATACCTGTCGGTTCAGTTCTCTTTCAGAGCCCGAGGGTTTTTGGGTACCTCCAGTTCGTACCGAGCCACGAAACAACTCGCTGTCAAAAACTCTCGACTTCCACCGACCGCCCTCATACTCAAGCAATCCCTGCGGCCGCTGTCCCTTGACGTGGAAGAGAGCGCGGGCCGCAAAACCTAAATGACCAGCCGATAAGATCCCCTCTCTCCGAATGAGAGTCATCAATGCCTCCTCGTTTCCATTCGAGAGAAGTGAATACTCGAGAGCGCTCACACTCACTCTCGGAAGGGTTTCGAAAAGCGCATACCAAGGGATGAATCGCTTTTGCAGATGCGTTGGCTCACGCAAAAACTGGTCTACGGAAGACGCCTCCGAAACCGCAAAAGGAGCTGATTCCGTCCTCCGAAGGGAAGCGAGAGTTCCACCACAACCCAAGGTTCTCCCGAGGTCGCGAGCCAAAGAACGGATATACGTCCCGGAGGAGCAGGAAATATCAAAGGAGAGAGAATCTTTGGTCAGTGACACGATATCAAATGAGTGGATCGTGACGTTGCGAGGAGCGATCTCGAATTCCTCTCCTGCTCGAGCTCGCTTGTATGCTCTCTTGCCGTTGATCTTGACTGCCGAAATCCGAGGGGGCATCTGGGCAATCTCCCCTCGTAAGAGAGCGAGAGCCTCTGATAATTGCGCATCGGAAAAACAAACGGGCTGACATTCAAGAACTTCACCGGTGATATCGTCGGTCGTCGTCTCAATCCCAAGCTGAATTTCGCCTGTGTAACGCTTCTTTCCTCCTTGAGCGTACGAGGCAAGCCGTGTGGCCCGTCCAATCAGACAAACAAGAAGTCCCGTGGCCATCGGATCAAGCGTTCCAGCATGCCCCACCTTTACGCGCTCAGGCCGAAGGGCTTTCTTTATCGCACCTACAATTTGAGCAGAGCTCAAGCCACTCGGTTTATCAATAAGGAGAATTCCGTCATTCATAAGATCTCTGAGCTGCTCTTCGTTGGCCTCCGATTTCCAAGGAGAGCCCCGTCATGGGTTAATGAAGGTCGTCACGGTTTGTTGCGACTCGTCACCTCTTTTGCCTTGGCCACGAGAACCTTTTGGAGACGCTCAAGGAGTGCCCGCTCAAGATCCGCGAGCTCTCCGCGAAAGCGAAATGCTGAGGCGGCCCTATGACCACCTCCTCCAAAACTTGCAGCGACAGCAGAGAGGTCGAGCGTCTCAAGCGACGTCCTCAAACTCACCTTCCATACATCTCCAGCGGCTCGAATGGCATAGGCAATCGCAACCCCTTGAATATCTCGAACTCTCTCCGCAAGGTTTTCGGTATCAATAATATTTGCATGAAATTTTTGGTAATCCTCTTCTCGAACGATAACTCCGGCGATTTTTCCATCATCCGTCCGCCGAATTCCAAGGAGAGCATTCGCCTGCAAGAGCAGGGAGGATTCCGTATAGACGGCGATAACATTTTGGGAAACCGCAGCGAGATCCCCCCCGGCCTCAACGAGCAACGCTGCGATCCGAAGGGTTCGTGGAGAGGTCGAAGGATAACGGAACGAACCAGTATCTCCCACTATCCCACATAAGAGTTGAAACGCTCCTTCAGCGTTGAGCGGCACTTTCAGCGCCTCAAAGAGCTCATATACCATCTCACATGTAGATGAGCGATCCCCGTCGACAAAATTAACCGTTCCGAAATGATCGTTGGAGATATGGTGATCAACATTCAGGGACGGAAGCGAAAGATATCCCTTCGACTGCAGCTCTGTCATAACTCGAGCCCCAATCCTGTCTCTCCCCCCACAATCAAGATACACGAGGGTTCGGGGCGAAAAAGAGTCCGGACATTCTGATAAAACCTGGTCTATCCCTGGGACAGCTGAGTACCGGTCAAGTGCACCATCCTGATTCACGAGACATGAGCGCTTGTTCAGAGAAAGGAGGAGATTATGAAAAGCAGTCTGAGCCCCATACGCGTCGGGATCGGGATTAAAATGCGACAAGACGAGAAAATCGTCGTGTGATGCGAGAAACTCAAGCGTCTCCCCAAAAGATTGGATCTTAGGATTCATGATCTCCTCTGACGACATCGTCCTGCGGGGCAGATTCTGCTGAAACCTCGGGCCTCTCGTCTTCTACCTTTGCCAAGAGCCTGTCTACTTCTTCCACGGTATCAAGGGTGGTGTCATAGTAGAAACGAAGCTCCGGCACCACGCGAAGCTCCAATGAGTGGGCGAGTTCTCTGCGTAGATGTTTTGCGGCACCCTGAAATGCTTCTTCCACCGCGTCTCGTCGCTTTTCCGAATCAGAGACGACCCAATACACCTTTGCCACTTTCAGATCAGGACTCACGACCACCGCTGTAATCGTGACTAAGGAGAATCTCTCATCTTGCATGTAAAGAAGAAGATGAGCGAGCTGTGAACGTATCTGTTGAGCGACACGATAGACTCTTCTTGTGTTTGCCATACTGCGACCTCGTCGTAGCGGGAAGCCCGTATCACTTCGGGACTTTTTCTCT
>JAGRAO010000316.1 GCA_020434565.1 Bdellovibrionales bacterium | reverse complement strand
GCTCGACTTGATCAGGCCACCTTACCATCAAGTTTTGAGGTCTTAGAAAGTGCTCCAATCGTCCGTCAGCTCCAGCGGGAGCTTGGCAAAAGAGATCGTCTCCTCGTCGTTGCTCCCCCTGATAGCCATAACTGTATTGCCATTGGTCGCTCTGGCTTTGTGACCCATCGAAGGATTTATTCCATGAGCGAGGGAGTCCCGAGAGCGGAAGTCAAGATTGAGGCTGGAATATCTCTTGATCGACAAGCTGAACTAGCTGCAGAGGGGCGTGAGCTTCTCTCGCGTTTGGAGGAGTTTGTTCGAGAAAGAGGATTTGAAGGTCCAACGAAGGACGGGGTCCTCTTTTTGTCTCCAGCCTGGGAATGGCGCGCCTAACTCTTGAATCCAGGTCTTTAGAGTTGCCGGAATAGATATCTTCCTCCCTCGTGCTCCCAAGTTTCCCACCTCCTTCATCCCCCAGAGAATAATGCGGAAATTCCACCCTATGAAACGTGACTGAGCTCTTGCCCTATAATGGAGAAAAGGGTTTGAACGTTTTGTTCGTCTCGTCTGAAAGGTTGGCGAGATCTTTACATCGTAGAGGTAAAAGGCATGAAGGGTTTCTTTCTCAGTTTTCTGGCGCTTCTCGCGTTCTGTGTGGCTTCAAGGAGTTCCGCGCAGCCTCTGGAACAAATCTCAAGTGAGGCACAGTTGGCATTGTTGGTCGACTGCGCAGGCCATCGAGCCTCCGAAGACGTGTTGAATTGGCTGAGCAGCGAGGATTATCTCAATCTTTTCGATGCCCTCGGACTGTGTGATGGAGTCTCCTCTTCCTCTCGGATGCCTTCTCAATTCTCTCAACAAGAATCTCAGAACTTGGTCGTACTCTTTCCTCAAGAGCGTTTAGACAGTGAAGCTATTCCGACAACGCCGACTAATTGGGATGACGTTCTCGGTCCGGGGGAAAAGAAATACGTTACCATCGAAAAAACGGAGTGTGTGTGGATAACCGACTCAAAGAAATCTTGTGTGCGCGTGAGAGCAAAAATGAAAGCGTGGCGGTGCGGTGAAAACATATGCCTCGGGCTCGTTTGGTTGGGAAAAACTTGTTGGCGTGGTTGGTGTACCATACCGATTCATGGCGGAAATCCTAAGGTTCCAACGGACGAGTATCCAACCGTTGTACCACCACGAGAAAATGGGTGGGATTGCCAGTACAATCAAGGTCCACAAGGTCCAATACAGGTGTGTACGAAAGAGGATGAAGTCTGCATATCGGAAGGGGGCCATGCCGAATGCGTCGACGGAGAAGAGAATCCCATCTCAGTGCCAAGCGACCTGCCGGCCTTTCTGCCGCCAAGCTATCCCTTTTAAAATTCCCTTTCCGACCCCAGATAGTAAGTTCGGCTCGCGTAGACGGGCGGATTTATTTGGGGGCAAAGGGATAATCTGTATAACCTTCGGCTCCATCTCCATAAAAGAGTTCGGGTCGGGGTGGATGAAGAGCGAGCCCCTCTCGAAATCTCCGAGGAAGATCAGGGTTTGCGATAAAGAGCTTGCCGTACGCGACAGCATCCGCTTCTTCTGACACCACGGCTTGAGTACCGGAATCAAAGTCAAAGTTTTCGTTTGCGATGTATTTTCCTCCGAATGCACGTTTGAGTTGAGGTCCAATGCGATCTTCTCCGAGGTGTTCTCTCGCGCAGATGAAGGCGATGTCGAGTTTCCCGAGTTCTTTAACAAGATAGAGAAAGGTCGCTCGGAGGTCTGAGTCGCCCATGTCGTGCGCATCTCCACGAGGAGCGAGGTGCATACCGACTCGCCCTTTGGGCCATTCTGAGAGAACGGCCTTGGTCACCTCAAGGTGTAGCTTTGCACGATTCTCAACTGATCCCCCGTACTCATCGGTACGCTTGTTGGTCGAGTCCTGCAAGAACTGGTCAAGAAGATAGCCGTTCGCGCCGTGGATCTCGACACCATCGAAGCCGGCTTTTTTTGCATTGAGAGCTCCCTGTCGATACTGCTCGATAATTCCAGGAATCTCCTCGGTTGAAAGCGCTCTCGGCGTAACGAATTCTTTCTTGGGACGCACAAGGCTTACGTGTCCTTTTGGACGAATCGCACTTGGAGCAATTGGAAGCTCCCCGTTGAGGTAGATCGGATCTGAGATCCGACCAACATGCCAGAGTTGTAAAACGATCCTTCCGCCGGCTTTGTGAACGGCCGCAGTCACGTTCCTCCATCCGGAGATCATCGCATCGGACCAAATCCCCGGTGTTCCCGGATATCCAACACCCATCGGTGAAACCGACGTTGCCTCAGTGATAATCAAGCCAGCGCTTGCGCGTTGTTTATAATACTCGACCATCAAATCGTTTGGGATCCGCGAATCACCCGCTCGGCACCGAGTAAGGGGTGACATAATAATTCTATTTGAGAGTTCGAGCTCGCCGAGAGTGACCGGAGAAAATAAGTCCATCGGGAAATCCTTCTTAACATCTCTATAAACGTGTCCACTCGTTACAGCACGAGATTCTAAGTGTGCTGCCTGTAGAGGGGTTCAAGAGCAGAGGGGGCAAGAGCAGACGTACCTTAGTTGACGGTCTCTGCACAAGTGGAAGCGGCCCAGTGTGACTCCCAAATCGCCCAGACCAAAAAGCCCAAGGTTATCTTTCCTTTAGAGTGTAGTGACTTTTCTCAGGAGTTATTTGTTCCGAGTATGGTTGAGTAGTACCTTAAATACCCTACAATCGTGCTTTTCATTGGGGGTTAGAAATGGAAATGCATTCTGGCGGCAGACGGGTAGAGATACGCGGTGACCGAGTCTTTGTTGATGGAAAGGAAGTCCCTCCCGGTGAAGGGATTTCTTCTGACGCTGAAGAGTCGCTCGAGAGTAAAACGTCAAGGTCTTCACTTGAAGCAAGGTATCCAGGGGTGTCTTTTAAGGGGGACTGTTCGAAAATTCAAATCGACGACGGTGTCACACTCGAGCCAGGAGTAACGCTTGAGCAAAACGATACAGCCCGAATTGAAATCTTAGGCTCCTCTCGAGTTTGCGAGGGTGCGTATCTTTCGACGCCCGAGTCCACGAGTATTTCGATGAGTTCGGTTTCTTTTGGCGGAGGATCTTCATTTCAGTCTATACAAGTGAGCGGAGGGGGGTCTTCTGATCACGGACTTCTCAGGATCGAAAATTCTACTGTGGGTGCTCACGCAGAAGTGAGTGGACTCGCCGTTGCAGTTGAGGATTCTACTGTCGCTGCAAAGGCGAGGATTCGAGGGCAGGTGAGATTCTCGTACGTGAGAGCGAAATCGGAGCAGATGTACTCTGTGCCGGTTCTGGTGAAATTACGATCGGCA
>JAGRAO010000315.1 GCA_020434565.1 Bdellovibrionales bacterium | reverse complement strand
TCGCTTATACGATTCCCGGCAAGACCCGCCCAGTCTTTCATATCGTTATTCCGTGCGTTAGGCTAAACAGCTCCTTCAGTGGCTCAAGCGCGCAATTTCGATAAGGGTCTGAAATAATTACGTTTACCATCAGCTTGTGTGGACTTTCCGGTCAATATTCTGGAGTATTCTCACTACTTTGACCGGAACGGCTGTCGCAAGAGATGGCGTATTTGCTCGGCAAGCAAAGAGAGAGCTGAGTCCTGATTTCCTGATGGAGAGCGGCCTAAATCGAATATGAAAATTCTCCTTGTTCAGAATGCCTTCTTAGGTGATGTCATAACTTCAACTCCGATGATTGGAGCGCTCGGCGAGCTGTATCCAACCGCTGAAATCTGGTTTATGGCAACTCCTGTGGGGGTAAAACTCGTTGAGGGGGATCCTCGTTTGGCAGGTGTTATTTCGTTCTCGAAGCGGGGAGAACATTGCGGGGTCTTCGGATCTCTCCGTTTTGCCCGAGAACTTCAGAGTCACCGCTTTGATCTCGTCTATTCACTTCACCGCTCGTTTCGAACCGCGCTCATTCTGCGGCTCGCTCAGATCCCGAAAAGGATTGGATTCCGTCAATCGGTCGGATGGTTTCTTTATACAGATTGTGTGTCGCGTCTGAATGCAGAGCACGATGTTCTGCGAAATTTTAGTTTGCTGGGACCAGAACCTGAACGGTATCGACATCACCGTATGAGAGTGAGTATTCCGACGAGTGAGCAGGTTGGAGAGGCCATTGTGCAGGTTTTTGCCACGAATCAACGGCGGGTGTGTATCGTTCCCGGAAGCCGTTGGTACACGAAGCGGTGGCACTGGACCCGTTATCGCGCTCTTGCGCAAAAACTTTACGAGCAGGGGCTTCAGGTCCTCATTCTTGGAGCAAAAGAGGAAGAAGAGATTGCGGAGAAAGTTGCAGCTGGTCTTTCGGTCGTTAACCTGTGTGGGAAAACGAGCTTACCAGAAATGGCGTATTGCGTGGCGAACTCAGATGCCCTCGTGTGTAACGATAGTCTTGCCCTCCATATCGGATCCGCTGTTCAAACTCCGACTGTGGCGATTTTTTGCGCGACTTCACCAGAATTTGGTTTTGGTCCATGGGAAAATAGGGCGCGAATCGTGGAGCTCTCAGACCTGCCGTGTAAGCCGTGTCGGCGACACGGTTCAATGAAGTGCCCGACTGGAACAGAGATCTGTATGAGAGATCTCTCTGAAGAGCGAGTGCATTTGGCATTGATGGAGCTCATGCAAAGTAATGGAGAGGCACGTGAATCAGTACAGTGAGAAGGGATATGGCCTCGAAAGTGCACTCGAGCTCGATTCCTCGCAGCGAGAGTCGCTGATTGAGCTGGTGAAACGGCCCCAGGAACGTCAAGCGGGAGATCTGTCCGGCCGTGCGAAAGTTACTTTTGGTGAGGTGAGAGGACTGGGACGAGTGGTCGTCAAGGGATATCACCGCGGAGGATTGTTGCGCGCATTTCTCCCTTCGATGTTTGTAAAGTGGGGGCTCACGAGAGCGGAAACCGAAAGTGAGATGCTGCTCTACATTGCTGAGCGAGGTCTTACTGTTCCGAAGCCTTTGGCCACAGTTTCAAAAGGTTGGTTTCTTTATCGAGCATGGCTCGTCCTTGAAGAGGTTGAAGGACATCTCACGTTGGCCGAAGTAAGCAGGCAAAATCCAGATCTGCTCGATGAACTTGTGCCGGAGCTTGCGCGTATGGTTCGGGAATTGATTCAACTCCGAATTTGTCATGTCGATCTCCATCCGGGCAATGTACTCGTAGACGACCAAAAGAGGGTCTGGATGATAGATTTTGATAAGGCTTTCTTCTTTAAAGGAAATCTCGAAACGCTTCAGGAACAGTACCTTCGCAGGTGGCGGCGCGCAGTTATTAAGCACAGTTTGCCGGATGCTCTTTCTGAACTTTTTTGTGGTGGTGTCTTGAGAAACCTTCGGATACTCCGGGAGAGAGAAGAGGAATGACACGAGAGGGAGCTCCTTCGTCTTTTTTGATTGTTCTCTCGGGAGCCCTCGGAGACATCTCGCGTGGTTTTTGTATTTTGCCCCCACTGCGTCTCCTTTTTCCTCAAGCAAAGCTCTCTTGGCTGGCTGAAGAGAAGTGGGCTCCCCTCGTACGTGCCCATCCTCTTGTGGATGAGGTGTATACCTATACGAAGAATCGTGGCGTCTTTGTGTTTCTGGATGTCTGGCGGACTCTTCAAGGACACTCGTTCGATGTAACACTTGACCTTCAACGTCACACCAAGAGTGGAGTTTTTTCTCTGCTTTCTCACGCTCCGACGAGAGTTGGATTCTCAAGGAAAAACGCAAAGGAGCTCAATTACTGGTTCAACACAGACCATATTGTCGATGTCTCAGACTCAGATTCCAAGGTTTTGCACTATCTCGAATTTGTTCGTTTCTTCGGGTACGACGAGAAACAAGTCGATTTTGGTATCTCTCGGGATGCGGTCGAGTCCTTTGTCCCAACTCAATTTCCAAGGAGTTCAAAAAAAACTGTCAGTATCGTACTTGGTTCGTCATGGCCCTCCAAGGATTGGACTGCTGAGGGATATGCGATACTGGTGAAGCGTCTCGTGCAGGAAGAGTATTCTGTCTTGCTTGTTGGAGATCAGGGGCAAGTTTCATTGGCAGAGAGTCTTCAAGAAAGCACTGACTTTGGAGGAAATCTCACCAACTTTGTTGGAAAGACCTCGCTCAACGAGCTTGTGGCGGTGCTCGCGAACTCGCATATCGCAGTTGGTCCTGACTCCGGCCCCGGACATCTCTGCTCCCTTTTTCGTGTACCGTATGTCGCACTCTTTGGACCAACTGATCCGAAAAGGGTTGCCCCGTTTGGGAGTGAACATCTTGTGCTTCAGAGTGAGCTCCCGTGTGTTCCGTGTAAGCGAAGGGTCTGTCCAGGGCTCAATCGTATATGTATGCGGTTACTTTCGCCCGAGAGTGTTATTGAAAAGGTCCATGCTGAATTGAATTCTCGGGTTTGAGAACGAGAAGCCCGAGAGCCGAAACAAGAGCCTTGTTTTTCGCACTTTTTTAGAACAAAGAGGAGCCTTTACAGGGGAGGATTGTCAAGAGTATGGTTTTAGAACGGTAACCAAAACCAATAGCACAAAGCGCTATTGGTTTTGATGAGCCGTTTTGCCCGCGGAGGGAGGGAAAAGAGCAATCCTCTGAGGGAATACTGCCAGGCGAGCAGCCTGACACTGTAAAAAAATAGCCTTCGGCTTCCTCTTTCTTTTCGGGTGACCGCTCTCTGTTGACCCGTCAAGCCTTGCTTGTAGAGTATGACAAGGCGG
>JAGRAO010000314.1 GCA_020434565.1 Bdellovibrionales bacterium | reverse complement strand
GATAGACTCTCAAAACGTATCGATGAAGTGAAAGCTCCTTTGTGCGTTGGGTTCGACCCTCGGCCGGAGTGGATTCCTGAATGTTTTCTGGAGGAGGCTCAAAAAATTGCTGAAAGCGACGACGATTTTGTCTGTTCGGCGCTCTTTGAGTACCTCCGTACTGCGCTTGAAGCAGTGAGTCCCTTTGCTGCCGCAATTAAACCAAATCTTGCGTTTTTTGAGATGCTTGGGATTGGAGGGCTCCGAGCTTTCTCAGCACTTACATTCGAAGCAAGAAACCTTGGATTACCAGTTATTGCAGATGCGAAACGGGGAGACATCGGCTCGACAGCTGAGGCGTATGCCTCTGCGTTTTTTGGTTCCGCAGCTTTCGGTCAGAAAACCATCTCGCTGGCCCACGTTGACGCGTTAACGATAAACCCTTTCCTTGGATTCGATACGCTCGAGCCATTCGTTACTGCTTGCGAGGAACACGACACTGGAATCTTTGTTCTCGTAAAAACTTCTAATCCGGGATCCGGTGATCTCCAGAACTGCCGGGTTGAGCAATCCACTATAAGCGAACGAGTTGCTCTCTGGCTGCACCAGCAGGCGAATCGTTTAGGAGGAAAGAGTGGACTCTCGGGGCTCGGTGCCGTCGTTGGAGCGACTTACCCAGAAGAAGCTCAAGCGTTACGAGAGGTCATGCCGAAAAATTACTTCCTGATTCCTGGGATGGGAGCCCAAGGGGGAAGTGCCGAAGAAGCTGCCGCCGGATTTACGAACGACAAACGTGGTGCGATTGTCAACGTTTCCCGCGGAATTCTTGGGCAACCGAGTTCAAAGCAGATCTTTCGCGAGGAGTTTCGAGCCGAAGTTTCACAGAAGGCAGAGGAATTTCACCGACAACTGCAGGACGCACTTAACGTTGGCTTCTAGTCTTCTTCCTCCCGATCTCCGTCACGCTCTTCGCGCTTCTTTCTCTGGGCTCTCTTTTTGTCAGAGCGCTCGCCTCCATCAGAAGAGTTCTTTTTCTTCTCGCTGGCATCATCATCTACATCAGGACGGAAGACTTCTTGTTCCTGCTGCAGCTCCCGTTTCTTGAGCGGATACCAACCAGAGCGGAGCCACCGAATTACGTGAAGCTCTGCATGACGCGGTTTAATAACCTGCCCCTGCAGCTCTGCCGGCATGCCGTATGAGTCTTCAACCCAAAATCCGCGCTCTTTTCTCTGAACCGTCATGACCACTCGTTCAGCGAGATCTCCCGCACCAAGGTAAGAAAGAACCAATCGTTTAGGAGGATTATCATCCGAGCGGTAGAAGGCGACCTCTCGCTCAACGCTGCCTTCTATCGCCCCGCACACCGGATGATCGGAGTTTGGCAAGACCTGCATGTTCGCATAGTTTGGTTGGTCAAACCCTCCCGCTTTAAAGAAGGCTATCGAATTACCCGCATTGCGGTGATCGTGATACTCCTCTGGTCGCTCTTTTACCGGGAGATATTTCTCGTTTTCTCCAAACGCACCTTCCGCAAATTTCGTCCCACGGAATTTCCATTTTGCGATCAGATGTTTCCGTATCCCATTTCGCCATTTGTGGTTGTGATTCCCCTTTTGGCATTCGATACAGTGAGCCGTAAGTTGAAAACTCGGGCCGGTACACACGTTCTTCTTAAAGGTTCCGTACCCAATATCAGCCAGGTTGAAGTTCGCGTTGTAAAACGTGTTTCCCTCGATTCGTACCTTTCCTTCAAAATGACACCGCCTTGCATCAACGCTCTCCCCACGACAGCCGATCATCTTAAAGTTGCGGATAAAAGTGGGTCTCGGAACTGATGGAGTATCTCTATGAAAGCCCCCTTGTGCAAAATCTCGCTCGCAATAGCGAGAAAATCTCACCCGTTGCATGTCTGTGTTCTTAAAAACGCAGTTTTCAACGACTGGCTCGAGTGAGCCATCTTCACCTCGGCGCTCCAACTCAATGCGTCCAAAATGAACACCGGCGAGATTTCCGTTGTTCACCTTTACGCCTTTGAGCTGTGTAATACTTCGATCTGAGATATCAAGAAGCTGATGGAACGCCTGACAATTAGTGTTCAAACTTGCGCTTACCCGAAATCCAGCGTCTTGAGGCCGACCATCCTTTCCACGACGAAATGTATTTGGCTGAAAGATCTGCTCCAGACCCTCAGTCTTCCGTTGGAGGTACTCCTGGATCGGAGCGGGGCCGAACTTTTCAAGCAGGTACTGTAAGTTTCCAGCAACGGAGCTCTCATCTGAGAGATGCACACCGAGATCTCGAGAGAGCTCTCGCATCATCACCGCCGGCTCGATCGGAATCATCATCTTTGCACCAGCAAGCGGGCCATGTCCGACGATATCAAGAAATGGCATGTTTACCTTTGTTCGCCGATATATCCCGCTCTGAGGATCTCTTTGCCAATTCGTGGCCTCTTTCCAAACGAGAGTCGCTGACGATCGGGCCCCTTCTCGAACCTTTGGCTCTGTTCGGGTGAACGTCAATCCAAACTGCTGATCTGGAGCGAGATACGAGCGCTTCCGGAAATCTGGTCTACCAGCTTCTACCTCTTGCCCTTGGCGTTGCCGTTCTTCCTCGCGGAGCTCGTTCTCTATTACACCTGATGGAATCTCCTTTCCCACCTCACCGAGTTTGTCGTTCTCGAAATTTGTTCCCTTCTCGTACTGAAAATTCTTTGCAGCCTCTTTGAGGTCAAAGCCCTCCTCTCCCTCGTACAAATTTGAATCAAAGGAGGAAGGCTTATCCCCGAACTTCCCAACCCGAGTATTTTGCGCCGTACAGTCAGAGAACGTATTACCAGCGACAAACGCTTCGAGAACCGTCAGCTCATCGAACGTTGAATTCTTGAAGGTGTTGTTCCTGATTGTTCCTCTGTACACCCGAGCTCCCTTTGCGGAGAGGTTTGTGAAGGTGTTTCCTTCTGCGACAAACTCTTGAAGAACTGAAGAGTCGAACTTGACATTTGACCCAGTGCAGTTCGAAATCCGAATGGCGATCAACTGAGCCCGGGAAAGATCCCAATCTGTGAGATCTTTTCCTTCAATATTGAGATGTGAGAGTTCAAAGAACTTCGCTTTCTTTCCGACAGCGAGCTTCTCGATTTCTGCGAGAATAGCAGAGTCGTTGTTGAGTGATCCGTCTTTAAAGAGATCAAAACCATCTTTGAGAAAGGCACCTTGAAATTCGTTCTGAAACGAGAGCTGATCTTGGCCCTTGGGAAGAATAATAATAACCCTTGGGGCACCCTCAGTCTTTCCGCCAAAGATTACTGCAACTTGATCACCGAGCTTGCTGAATGTGATGTTCTCATGAAATTCTCGCGCAGCTTTCGCT
>JAGRAO010000313.1 GCA_020434565.1 Bdellovibrionales bacterium | reverse complement strand
GAGAGGGTGTACCAGGAGAGCGACTCTTCAGGAAAAGTCGTACTAGCCTCAGAGGCATCTGGAAATGTTCCAACTACACGAAAGGTAAGGTGACTCTCAGGGGTGCCAAAAGAATACTGGTCCCCTACGTGAAAAAACTCCTTTGCTCTCTCAGATGAGCCAGGGGGGATCTCAAGGTATCCGCGGCGCGCCGAGGTCAAAAGAAATGGGAGTGCCACGGTTACCTGATCTTGCATTTTCTCAAGCTCCACAACCACGAACTGAGAACCGTGAAACTGAGGTTTCGGTGGAAGGTCTGAGTTCCCAAGGCTTGCACGCTCGTCAGGAAGCATCTGAGGTTTAACGGTCAGCTCGAGGACGTCATCTGAAGAGGTTTCCGAAGAGGAGAGTTCAAGTGGGGCTTCATCTTGATCCACGTGCCTCGGCGGTCGAATGGTGGTCGGCTTTTCGCCATCGAACGGCGCAACTTCTACGACATCATCAATCCGATCACTAAAGAGGAGATCCTCCCGTCGCGGTTCGATCTCGCTCCCTCGGATCCGGTCGGCCGCCCGGTCTCTCTGTTCAATCGTTGTATCGCGAGCATCAAATTGGTCGGTGATAATCCTCGGAGTTATGAAGATCAGCAAATTCGTTCGCTGGACGGATGAGGTGTTCGCTTTAAAGAGATGCCCGAGAATTGGGATATCCATGAGATACGGAACTCCTGTGTCAGCTTCGGTAACGTTGTCTGACATGAGGCCACCGATAACCACCATTTGGTTGTTTTTCGTGATAGCAACGGTTTCACTCGTACGGATTGTTGTTGTCGGCCCAAGATCTGAGTTTGCCGTGCCCTGAACTACGTTACTCACTTCTGTAAAGATATTCAGCCGAACAGTGTTGCTTGAGCTAATCTGCGGAGTAATGCGGAGCGTGATACCGACGTCTTGGCGATCAACGGTATTAAAAGTGTTGTTAAGATTGTCCCCGCTTGTCGATGTGCTCGCAACAAATGGTACGTTCTGCCCGACGACGATCTCTGCTTGCTCGTTGTCGGTGGCGAGAATATTGGGAGCGCTTAAGACGTTCACGAAACTATTATTTGCGGCAGCGTTTAACAGAACGGCCTGTGTTGGAATCGTTATGTCTCCTGGCAACGTGAGAGAGCCAGAACTCGCTGCAGCAAGGGTGAAGTTCGACAATTGAGTCGGATCTGATATGAGCTGGGCGAGGTTTCCGCCAAAGGAACTCTGCGCCAGAACGCCCCCGTCCTTTCCTCCACCGGAAGACAAGAATTCAAAACCCATGAGGTTGCTGTCGTCGAGAGTTACTTCGAGCAGCATCGCTTCAACAAGCACCTGTTTTCGCTTGATGTCGAGTTGACTCAAGAGATCGAGGAGTTTTTCGTATTCGGCTTTTCCAGAGTAGATAATGAGGGAGTTGGTCGAGGGATCAGCGGTTATAGATACGTCATCCCCAAATGAGACCGAAGCGATGTTGTCAGAGTCTCCCGAAGACTCGCTCCGTGAACGGCCGGGAGTTCGACTCTGAGAGCTCAAGCGGTCTTGAGTTCGAGAGAACTGCCCGCCTCTCTCTCGGCTATTTGTGTTCCTGTCAGAAGATCCAAATACTGAGGAATTTGAGCTTGAAGAGGACGAAGAACTCCCCCCACCACCAGCAAGTCCTGAGAGAACTTCAGCGAGCTCCTCGGCGCTCGCGTGCTGGCACCGGTATACATAGAAACGAAAGCCCGAACGGTCGACTTCGCTGTCGAGCTGAGCAATCAGTGCACGGATTCGAGCAGTCGTGTCTTCATCGGCGACAACGATTACAGAGTTTGTTCGCTCATCGCTAATGATCTTTGGCTCTTTCCCTTGAGCCGCAACCGTCGTGGAGGAGGGCGATTCTCCTTCAGGAGTGCCACCTTCATTTGTTGCTCGAATTCTGCTTGCGGTTTGTCGGAGGCGGGCGCGAATCGAGTCGAGTGCCGAACTCCCACTCGAGCTCGCATCAGGTTCGTCCCGATCACTTAGGATGTCTTTAAGTTTTTCCGCGATATCGACTGCATCGGCATGCTCAATCGGAATGATCGTAAGTTCTCTGTCTTTTGAAGGGAGATCGATTGAGTTCAAAATAGTGATAATCCGCGCGATATTATCCTCTGAATCGATGAGGATGAGCGAATTTGTTCCAGTATAAGCGTTCAGGAGTCCGTTTGAGGATACGAGCGGAGCCAGCAGCTGTTTTGCGTCATCCGCACTTACATATTTGAGCTGAACCAGTCGAGTGATCATCGCGGCAGAGGAGTCGAGTTCTTCACTGTCCTCTGTGACCGTTGGAATCGTACTTTGGATCGCTTCTTTTGCGGGAACGATTTTAAAAAGATTTTCACCTATAGGGACTGAAGTAAAACCCTTAAGAGCAAGAACTGAGTCGAGAATCTTGTTCGATTCTTCAGCCGAAACCTTGCCAGGAAGAAAGATTGAAACCTTTCCCTTCACTCTCTCGTCGAGAATATAGTTCTGCTTTGTCTTTTTGCTAAAAATTCGAACAATTGCTGCGATGTCAGCATTTTTGACGTTTATTTCAGTCGACTCATCTTTCGATTGCCCCTCTCCTTCCGAGAGCTCCTGTGCGAGAAGCGACGTGTTGAGGCACTGCAGAAACAGGACGCAAAACACGAGGCCCGCCAAAATCCGACAAGCTCGCCCGAGGCTTTCGTGCCCAATCATCTGCTTCACTACACAATCTTTGATCATCATCGGCTAAACTATCGGATAGAATACGCAAACGTACTCTCTTTTCGGTTTCGCTCAAGAACGAGAGTGAGAGAACGCTCCTTTCGGAGATTTTCGAAAAGCTTCATCGCTTCGCTAATATCCCCTAAGTTCTTGCCATTTATGGTTTTAAGAATATCCCCGTTCTTTAAACCGATCTTTTCGTAGAGGCTTCCAGTCTTAATCGCAAAGAGCCGGAGGCCGATGGCCTTTCCGTCTTTAAAGTATGGTACCGCTCGAGCCTGAGTGAGGAGTAGGGGTAAATTATCAAGCGCCTGATTTAGTTCTCCCTCGTCGAGTTCGAAGACTTCGTCGGCTCCCGCCGTAGTCGCTCCCCCTTCGGCGGCGGTTTCGTCGATGACGAGTATCTCTTTCTGACCATTTCGAAGGATCTCGACCTGGTTGTTCGAAATTCGGGTGAGCTTAGCTTCCTCAAACACCGTTTCGCCAATAGTGAATATCTCCTGGCTACTCGATTTTTTGTTCTCAATGATAGCGTATGATCGGGCAGTATCGGACACAAACGTACCGATAAGCTCTAGCGGTAGGGTCGTGATGGGGGTCTTCTCCTCTTTGCTCGACGGAGTCGGCTTTGGCGTCTC
>JAGRAO010000312.1 GCA_020434565.1 Bdellovibrionales bacterium | reverse complement strand
TATTGGGATCTCTATCTCGGGAAAGATGGGTTTGGAACAGATGGAAACTTCTTCGCTGGAGATCTCGACGAGTCTCAGGTCTACAGAAGAAATCTTTCTCCCGACGAGATTCGACAACTCATGGTACATGGACTCCCTCAATAGAAGACGGCGCCGTGGGGAGCCGGAATATTTCTTCAGAAATGAAAGATATCCTTCAGCTACTCTGGTCCGGGATCGATCACGGTTCTTCCGGAGGTAAACCGATCGTTGGCGAGGGTTGCTCCGGGACTGTATCGGTATCGAAAGATGCCATCACTGAGACACTCTCCGATTCCGACAGAATGCCGAGCAGCCCGGTCAAAGAGATACACCCGCCGCTCACTATCTTCAACGAGCTGATACGCGGCTCGTGATGACTGCGTCATCGGCAGAAGAATATCAGGGACGAGCGATACACTGCGCACGAGATCTACGCCCAGAATCCGCGGACCAACCGTAAGAGGTCTGCCAAGAATAATCTGCCCTCCTGAGTGAAGCTCCACTTTTTGAAGCTCTCGAAGAAATCCGCCACTTATGTCGGTGAGAACGGTTTTCGGTTCACTCTCGTGGCGAGAGGCTTGCTGAGCGGTTCGAGCTAGCAGTGTTACTACAGTAGGAGCATCTGGATTCGTTCGAACCGTTATCAATTCTCTCTGCGAAGTTGAGAAATATGAGAGAGATGAGCGAAAGCCGATGGCTGCTCTCCCTGGCACATTGAAAAAAGGTGATCGTCCAAGCGGATGAAATGCGCGAAGGAGATAAGCGCAATCTCTCGCAAAGGCTTCTTCAGCGGTTTCACCTGAGGAAATCGATAGCGCAAGAGCCTCAGTTCTGTTCGTTGCTCGAACACCACTGATAATTGTCAGCGACGGATCTCTTCCAGCGAGTGCTATTCCAACTCCAACCCCTCTGTGAATCGCATGCAGACAATCAAGAGTATTCTTTCCTTCATCGGACAGCTCACCAGCCTGTTCGAGTTTTGCTATCCCCTCTGGAACAAGAATCTTTCCCTCTCGAGAATAATTCAACATCCCGACAATCTGATCGTAGTCCTTTTGAGTAGTCCGGCGGACGCAGCCTACGAGCTCTACGATCTTATCAACGACGAGCATTTTTCGACGCAGATGCTTCAACTCGAGTTCGTTTCCAGGGGACCTTTCCTCTTGGGAGACAACCAGTGCTCGTCCATGAAGGTCTTCGCGGGTCTGGGCAAGGGAGCCGATAAGAGAAAGCGCGGCACGTTCGACTTTGTTGTTATCGCGATCGAGACCGTGCGCAAGTCGCTGGTAGGTTTCCTCAGTGCGGTCTATTCGTGGACCGCGAACTGATGACTCCCCGCTATCGCCGCTGGGGGCATTTCGAATCCAGTTGAACATAGGAAAATCACTCGTCGTCTGCCTTGTTATGGAGAAAAAGTAACAAGAGCGCTCCTTGAGCGAGTATCTAGGAAATTTTCCTAGATACCCTCACTTGTTAGGTTTCGGACGCCGGAGCATCTCTCTTCCCCTTTTTTGCTGTTATTGGGGCCACTTGAAGCCTTTCCACGGGATCCGGTATATGAGAGATCCTCTCCATCGCGCTTTACTCGATCAACAAGGCCTACGTCATGAACGAAATCTCGAGCTTTGAAAACCACATCGTCATATTGGGATGGTCTCGCCGAGTAGAGCGAATAATTCGAGAACTCCGAAACGAGGTGCACCGGAGTTCAAACGACCTCCGGCCGATTCTTATCGTTGTTCCAACTCCAAGGGCGGATATTCAGTCCAGATTTGAGCGGGTCTATTTTGTCTATGGGCATATTAACGACCCTGAAGTGTTGGCCCGAGCCCAGATCGCTCGAGCGCATACGGTGTTAATCCCGTCGCTCCCGATAGAAGATAGAAGTCTCGATGGCGAAGCTGTCTTCTCAATGCTTGCTGCTCTCTCTGTCAATTCGAAAGCACGATTGTGTGTTGAACTTGCGAATGCTGAAAACAGTGAGATCCTTGAAAAGATCAGAAAAGATGTTCTAACAAATCCGGGGATAGAGATCGTTTCTTTTGAAACAGTGGCCGAATTTCTGCTCGCGCAAGCCTCGGTCAATCCGGGAATCACGAGGGTCTATTCTCACCTTCTCTCTTTTAGTGAAGATACAAATGAGCTGTATGTGGCCGAACTCCCTTCGACCTGGGCTCAACAGAGCTTTCAGAGCCTTGCACACCACTGCTTTGACCGAGGTGTAATCGTTTTTGGATTCGAACGGGATGGACAGCTTCAGGTGAATCCAACCAAGCGAGATGTCACGTTACAGCCCGAAGACAAGATTTGGTTTATGGCGCTTTCAAAATCTGACGGGATGAGGGCTATGGCGACCGGGAGTCGTGAATGAAAGACCACCGTCGTGCATTGCGGGACTTTCTCCGTTCCGGTTGGGATCGGTTCTTGAGATTCACCTCTCAGCGTCCGTTCTTTTCTTTCGCGCTAACAGTTTGTCTCGCCCTAAGTTTTGTGTCTCTCGCCTTTGAGTTTTCAGAACACGACGGGAGAAGCCAGCTCTGGCGCGCTGTTGTGTACATGACAAGTGGGATTGACGTGGACCCGCCCGAGACTATTCTCGGAAAATTTATAGCGACAGTGAGCCTTATTGTTGGCGTTTTTTTTGTATCTCTCATTACTGGATATGCAGCGTCCGAGTTTTCACGAGTGATCTTCTCATCCCAAATAGTTCAAGCGAAACCCTTTCGAAGGATCTTTGAAAAACACGTTCTTTTGATCGGATGGGGAGCCAAAGCAAAGGCTATCTTAAGAGAGCTTAATCCAGACTACGAACTCCGAGATTTCACCGCAGAAGATATCGTTGTCGTAAGCCCGGAGGGTACACTCGATAGAGGGCAGGAAAAGATTTATCAGTCCGTTTGGCACGTGAAGGGGCAGCCCACTGATGCAGATGTTCTCCGTGCCGCAGACCTTACGCCAGACCGGGGAGCTGGAGCTCAGGTTGCAGTTATCCTCAGCGATACCTCCATTTCGCGAGAGGAAGCCGATCAGCGATCGCTCTTAACGCTTTTAGCAGTAGAGCATCTCCATCCCGAAGTGATCTCAATTGTAGAAGTGCAAGACGAAACGGGGATCTCCCATTTTCTCAACGCAAACGCCGATGAAGTAGTCGCTCCGAACGAATATGCAGCTCTGCTTCTCGCCCGTACCGCTGCCTATCCTGGACTTGCGTCGTACGTTGAGGAGCTCCTCGCTCTTGGGCCTGTCTCATTCAAAGGTGGACAGTCGGGACGTACTCCTGTTTCGTTTTATGTGATCTCTGCTCAAGACGCCCAGGTCGAAGGCAAATCACTCCCAGAGGCAATCCT
>JAGRAO010000311.1 GCA_020434565.1 Bdellovibrionales bacterium | reverse complement strand
CTGAAATTGTACGGCATTTTGAAGCTCCGATCCGAGGCTTCTGTACCCACATCCTAAACGACCCGGCAGCTGGTGAGGACGCGGCCCAGGAAACGTTTTTGAAAGCCTATCGAACGATTCGGTCTTTTCGTGGGGAGAGTTCGTTCTCTTCTTGGCTTTTTCGGATTGCTCGAAATACCTGTATAGACATTCTCAGAAAACAGAAAAGAGAATCTACAAAAGCTCAGCGCCACTCACTCTACGAGGAGGGACGCTCGGAAGGCTCAGCGAGTCAACGTCTTGAAGCTCAAGAACAGCTCTCTTTGCTTCTTCAGGCCCTTTCGCCAGTTCATCGTGAAATACTCTTGTTGCGTGAGTATCACCATATGAACTACGACGAAATTTCGTCTGTTCTTCAATGCTCAATAGATGCAGTAAAGGGGAGACTTAAGAGAGCCCGTCAAGAAGCGCAGGAATACCTGCGACACCTTCACGAGAACGAGAACGTCGTTCAAAGAGAGGAGACACTATGATTCATCCTGACAGTGATACGCTTGAAAAATTTTTTGATAGGGAGCTCTCTGACGAACAACACGTATCGGTTGAGCGACACGTAGCCATTTGTTCGGAATGTCGAGACATTCTCGTTGGTTTGCAAATGACAAGAACTCTCCTTGAATCTTCTCCCTTACCGACTCAATCTGAGAGCTTTGTTCACTCGGTAATGGAGAAGGTGCGAGACTCTGAGCATCAGCGCTTTGCTTTCCAGATTCGAAACTTTTTTGAACAGTGGGGATTCCAGGCCGGCGGTCTCGCGTTTGCCGCTCTTCTCATCTGCCTCTCTTTGTTTCGAAGTGACTCGCTTACAGCTACAGACGAGATGCTCACCTATCGTCAGGTAGAACTCGAAGCTCTTGATAGCTTTGAATCACAGTTTACCCTTTCAACCGTACTCGGTGTGTATTCCGACTCGGAGGATTCGTTATGAACATTAATGGAAAAACCCTCATCAACAGCCTTGTTTGCCTTCTTCTAGGAGGAGCGATCGGGTTTTCGGCGGCTCACGCTGGACCTCATCAATGTCGTCCGCCGTGGCACTCAGATAAAGAGGGCGGCAAAGAACAGTTTTTGTTGCGTCTCTTTACGAAAAAGCTCGACCTCGACGCGGACCAGCAGCAAAAGACCAAAGAGCTCCTTATGCGGCAAGGTGCAAAGATTCGAGAACTCTTTCGAAAAACTCGCCCAGACTTTGAGGCGATCCGCGAAGAGGCGAAACAAGAGATGCGTGGATATCTTCGAGAGGATCAACTGGACAAGTTTGCAGCACTCGAGAAGAGGATGGAAGAATTCAGAGAGAAGCACGGCTCTCCAGGAGGAGACTTCCCCCCCCACGAGAAGGGACTTTAGTCGTTTCGATACAAAACTGCTGCGAAAGCCTCTCGCCAAGATTCAAGAGGAAGAACCTCAGTCCCTGTCGCGGGGTCAAGTACTCTTCGAGTGGGATTCGAAAATTCGGTACCTGAGGGGCTGCTTGATTTTCCCCATGGATTGCGGATCACCATATCTCCGTTTTTTCTCAAACCGAGAAAACTGACAGCGTGGTGTCCCGCTTCCTCGGTTTGGCTGGCAGAAGCAGGTGGCTGGAGTGGAATATTTCGGGGCCATTTGAGCGAGATAATCGAGCCTTCAGGACACCCGGTTTGTAAAAAGGCTCGTGCTTGATCAGGGTCGGTAAAAGTTTTTACTTTAAACACGGATCCGTAAATCGCGGAACACACCTTTCCGAGCTCCTCAAGGGTAAGTCCCTTTTCGTGAACGAGACCCTCACCGATGTGCTGATCTCTTTCGTTGCTGTAGATTGCATCGCTCCCATCTCCGAAGTCCATCAGAGCTGATTGAAGAATCCGCTCAGGCAACGTTCTCCCATCAGCTGCGTAGATATTCATCAAGGAATCTGGCGCTCGAGAGAGAAGATCGCCGGACCGGGTCCTCACCTGCCCCTCCGGTGAGCACAGTCCTCGAACGAGTCTCAAAGCCTCTGAAGGATCAACCGAATAAAAGTGCCACAGTACGGAGGTTACCGAACATGTTCCTTTTGTCCCTTGGTTGAGTTCCGCCGGAGAGAGTGCTTCATCGATACAAGAAACGAGAATTGATGAACGAAACCCATCAAGTGGCGGAGCAAGAGGACACACAGAAAGAGCCGCAAGATTCTCAAGTATTGTTCTTCCCTCCGCATCACTTTGTCCTTTCGAGGCAACAAGCTCCTGAAGCTCGCTCGCTCTCTCAAATTGGGTCGTGATGCAGACCTTTACGTAATCCCGAAGCATGTCTCCAGGAAATTCCCTCCTATCAAGGCTAGCGAGATGTTGAAGAATTTGATCTCGATGCGCTGGGGACTCTCGAGCGATTGAGCCAAAGATAGCCCGCTGCAGCTCTTGTGTGTAAAGAGAACCAAGAGAGCGATGAAGAGACCGCTGCGTTTCGAGATCGGGGAGCCGGTACAGGAGCGCTTCGATTGAGTTTCGATCGAGGGTGACTGAGGGCGAAGGCGGAAGCCCCCTACTCTCTTGGAATGCACTCAATGCTGAGCCAGTATTCGTTCCGAACCGTCCATCTGCACCGGTTGAACCGATATCGAATCCGGCCTCCTGTAGGAGCTGTTGTGCTTCGTAAACAGCTTGGAAAAACTCATACGGTCCGCGGGATTGCTCCACTATCAAGGGAAATGGATTTCCAGAGGAACTCCAATCCAAGAGCTCGGAAAGATGTGCTTCTCGAATTCTCGCTTCGAACTGAAACTCCTTAAGCCTTTGAGCGGTGGCAGCATCGAGAACCCCCGGTGTTGAGGTGCTCAAGCCGTAGTCTCGTTGGAACTTCGCTATCGCTGCTTCCGTCTTTGGGCCAAACTTTCCATCGGGAGTAAGCGCAGCTCCGGCACATTCACTGAGGATGGTTTGTGCATCCGATACCGCGGGTGAAATCGAATATGGCCCGGAGCCTTGTGACGAGAGAGATTCTCCGGTTTGGATAAGTTCATCAAAAGAGAGCTCGAAGGGATCGACGCGATGTAACGGGGACACCAGTGATGAAGCTACTTCGTCCCCGGAAATGGAAAACTCAGCGGGCGCTTTAGGAAGCGCTGCTCCACTCAACGACGCGGCTGCTACAGCCGCTGCTATCTTCTGTACAGCGGGTCTCACGGATAGTCTCTCCCATAAGAGATATGGACTTTCAATGCATCCAAAGCACATACAAGCTCTCTCAAAAGTACCATTCTGCTAAGGCGGCCGATCTGGGGAGCCTTTTTCGATTTCCTCCGAATCTTCATCAACCCTGCCCCCCTTCGCAACGAAGCTCTTTTTTGAGAGGGCTTCTAGTCTACGAGAATCTCTTAGT
>JAGRAO010000310.1 GCA_020434565.1 Bdellovibrionales bacterium | reverse complement strand
TCGATAGGGAAACGGTTCTCAAAAATCTCCAACGTGTCGTGTTTGAGAAAGAGCTCTTCGCCGGTCGTGCCGTGCCTCAAAAAACCATTGCTCGAAGTTCCTTGGTTTACGGCCAGGGACTTCACTCGGGGATGAAGAGTGGGTTGATGCTCGAGCCTCTTCCGGCGGGTTCGGGGATACACTTTATCGGCGTTTCGGATCAAAAGCCGGTTCCAGCACACGTGGATTACGTGGAATCAACGGGCTTTGCTACAACTATCCGGCTCGATAGAACTGAGGCTGCGACAATTGAGCATCTCCTCTCCGCTCTGCACGTCTACGGCGTGACAAATCTTTTGGTTAAGTGTAACGGCGAAGTTCCAGTCTTGGACGGCTCATCCCTTAAATTCTGTGAACTTCTGGATGAAACTGGTGTTGTAGAGCAAGATGCTGTTGTTCATGCCATTCGAATTGAGAGCCCGATCGTCGTCGGAAAGGGTCCGGAGCAAATTAGGATTGAACCTGCAGATGAGTTTTCTATCGATTATACGCTGAATTATCCCCCTCCCTTAGGAAAACAGCACTTTACGTTCACGGTGAATGATATTGACGCGTATCGGCGGGAGATTGCGCCAGCGAGGACTTTTGGCTTTGTCCGAGATATTGGATATCTGCAAGCTCAGGGGCTGGCACAAGGAGGCCGGTTTGACAATTTTGTCTTGTACGGCGACCAAGGACCGATTAATGGAAACCTCCGCTTCCCGAACGAAGCGGTGCGACACAAGATCCTTGATGCAATTGGCGATCTCTATCTTCTCGGCCGTCCTCTTCAGGGGAAGGTTACTGCTTCAATGACTGGTCATTCAGACAACATCCAACTCCTTCGGAACCTCTGGCAAGCTATGCAGGCGAGTCAACGAGCGGCGTAACGAATTGCCCTGCTGCAAGGGCTTTATCGAACGAAAAACGCTAGCGTTGACCTTTATGTTTTTCAGCACCCATTCGGCCTCAATTGGCATTTTTGGGTTGGTGGCCTGCGACCCCAGAGGGCAAGACTGTCATCCCTCCGTAGCAGATTACTTCTGAATGATGCGAGCTAGGGAAGCTCTGAATAAGTTGCTCTCTCCTGCTCCTTCTCTTCGTCCTTGTCCTGCTCCGGGCGAGGAGTGGAGAATCCCACAATACAACCAAGGAAACGAAGTCGACTTTGGACCAAGCGCAGGACGAGGAGCAGGGACCAGAGCGATACTGATCGCCAACGGAATTACTCATGAATAATGCGGGTGAGGGCGGACTTTCCTGAAAAACGCTGACTGGTAAGCTGTTTCTTGGCCGATCGTAACCAGCCTCGGTCAAATGACCTGAGAATCGTAAGCCATCTGGAGAGGATCCAGAGCAGAGCAGGAGAGATCTCTTCATCCGAAAAATACAACTGAAGGAGAGACTGAGGATCTCGAGAACTGTCGATGCGTACGAGGCACCGCATCGCCCTCAGCAAGCGGGTAAGTGGGAGGAAAGCTCGTATTACGCACGTCTTATCGCAATCAACAATCACAAGATCGAACCACTCGGACTGGAAGGGATTCCAAGTTCTTCCTCCCGGATGCGGCCTATAGAGAATATTGTTAAATGCTAAATCTCCGTGAGAAATTCCCGCTCGATGAATTCGACGGATAAGCTGAAATGCCGAATCTTCAAGAAACCCTTTCCCGGGACCGCTACTCTTCATGAGCCGATCTAGGGAACGTGCTGGGCGAACTTCGTCCATCAGGACAAACGGATTAACGAAATAGCTGTGATCATAACGTATATAGCCCGTTTGTATTACAGTAGGCGCATTGAATCCCGCGGATTGAAGCCACGATGTCCCATCCTGATAGTTCTGCTCATAGTGGCGTGCCAGAAAATGGAGAGAGAGCAACAGTTCAGAGAATTGAGAGCGACTTTTTTGGCGCTTCCACACCTTTAAAATCAGACTGCTCCCTCCTTTTTCGTGAGATCCTCGGAAAAGAATGTGACGCTTGTTTTCGTAAATGGTCTCGATGGTGTATGACCGCGGAAAAAGATGACGCACCGAGGTGACCGTAGTTCCAGGTTCTGTTGGTACTTCTTTCGGGAGTACTATTTCCGTCATGGAGGAATTCCCAAAGATGCTTTTCGGCGTTAAGTATTCTATGAACGATCATCTTCCTTGAGGGTGGGGCTTTGTCAATTGCCATTTCAGCCCGGAGCTTTGAAGGCTATTAGCTCCGGGAGTTTCGTGAGATTGAGCGAAGTCTTTTGGACTTCATTTCGAGAATCTCGCCTCTCCGAATCTCGATGATTATGGTAGCGTTGTCTCATGCGCAATCGAGAGTTACGAGTAGGAACAAGGAGCGAGGAGGGGTGGTAAACCGCAATTGGCCAGGAGTTCTGTTCTTTTTTTCAATCGGGATGTGTTGCTTACTTCTCGCGTTTGCCCTTGGCTGTGACGGGTCGTCAAAACAGGAGAAATTGGCGAGTGAGTTTCGAATAGGATTGCTTCCGAGCTTGACCGGACCAGCAGGTGAGCAAGGGGAGAATTGGTCGAAAGGGGCGCGCCTCGCCGCTGAAGAGTTCGTTCGGCAAAAAAAGAGCGTTTTGATTTTCATCGAGGATGACAAGACGGTCCCATCGGAAGTGACCCGAGGGCTTCAGAAACTTATTACCGTAGACAAAGTTTCGGCTGTCGTTGGCGGCACATGGGATTTTCTTGTGGAAGCTGCTTCTCCTCTCGTAGAGCGTTTTAAGGTTCCATTTGTCACGCCGAGTAATCCACCTGAACTTTTGAGTGAATTTTCGATCGGAAATGATTGGCTCTTTTCTAATGCTCTCACGATACAATCAGAAGAGAAAAAACTGCGCGAGTTTCTGCGGGATGCTCGGGGCATTAAAGTATATCTCTTTTATCCGAGCCTGCCTTGGGGGACGGTCCATGCCGAGATGTTTCGACGGCTTGTTTCGGAGTTTGAGCTCAAAGTTGTGGGAGACGATGAGTTTCGTTACGAAGGATATCTTGATGAGGTGCGGGTATCGGCTCTTCGAATGGCTCAAGAAAAGCCTGATCTTGTTTTTGCTCCTATCGACTATCAGGGACTCGATCTTTTTGCTCGTGAGTTTGAGCGACTACGAATCTCTCCAGTAGTGTTGTGTAGCCAGCATTTGGATAAGGCGATAACCCTTACTGGCGATTGGAAGCGCTTTAGCAATTTTTTCGGAATCTATCCAGCGCTGATGAATGGTGCTGAGTTCGTGAAAAATTATTAGAAGAGGTACGATGAATCACCGAAAGTTTTTGCTGCACAGGGATATGACGCGCTCCGTTTTCTCGTTGGCGCGCTCGAGGCTAAAGTCGACTTTTCTGATCCGGATGTTTCATTTGAGTATAGCGGAGTCACCGGGAT
>JAGRAO010000309.1 GCA_020434565.1 Bdellovibrionales bacterium | reverse complement strand
GAACCCAATCTTTCGATGTCGTAATGAGTGGCCTCCCCGCAGCTTCCTCCTGAAGACGCAAGAGCTCCTGCTCTGTAAAAACATGGTGATCAGGAAATCCACTTTTCCTCGTGACTGAGAATCCCAGCCCCTCGAGAGACGCAAAGAAGCTTTCCGGATGCGCTAATGCACAAAAAGCATCTATCTCGCGATCTCCCCCCTCAAGCTTCTCTCCTGTTCCTCCATTTGAGATCACGGGGTTCATGAGGTGACTAAAGAAGAGAGGTTTGTCTCTCGGGAGATCTCCAACAATCTTGAGAAGCTCTCGATCGACGGGAGAGAAAGAACGTGAGGAGAAAACGATCGCATCAGCTCTCTCAAGTCCACGCGCTTTTCGCTCTCGAAAACGGCCAAACGGCAAGAGCATCCCCTGTTTGAAGTTCCCTGCGGCACGCATATCCCCGAGGTAAACTGCGACGATATCCCTCGTTCTTCGCAAGGCTCGATGCTGAAATCCATCGTCCAGTACAATTACATCTCCAAGCGATCTCTGCTCGATGAACCGAGCTCCAGCGGCACGACGCCGAGCAACCACCACGGTGAGCCCAAAGAGAGCGGCCAACATAAATGGTTCATCCCCAACTTCTCTTGCTGAATGCTGAACGGGATCAACGAGGGCTGGTCCCGCGAGAGAACCACCATATCCCCGAGAGAGCAAAACTGGTCTCTGTCCCTCTTTCTGGAGAATTGAACAGATATGCAACGCCAAAGGGGTTTTGCCGTTCCCTCCAGCGGTGATATTTCCAACGGAGATCACGGGAAGAGAGGAATGATAAGACGGAAGCACTCCTCTGTCGTATAGGAAGTTCCGAAGAGAGGTTATCTCTCCGAAAAGAATTGCGAGTATACGTCTTAACATCTCTCCTCTTTTAAGGCTGAAGAAATGCCCTTCACAATTGTCTCTGTTGCACCTTGAAGCCTTTCGCAAACACGTTTTCCTTTCAAACCTCGCTCTCGAAATCTGCCAGGAGCCCTCGCAATTTCCTCTCCTGCGCTGCGGATCTCCTCTTTCGAGTGAAGCTGAAGCGCTGCATCCTCGCAGATCAACTGCTGAAAGATTGCTTCAATCTTATAGATGTAGGGGCCAGCAACCTGAAAGCACCCATACATTGCGGGCTCCAGCGGATTGTGCCCTCCAAGGTCGACAAAAGTCCCTCCGAGAAAGCACGCCGTCGAAAAAGAATATACGGCTTCCAATTCACCGAGGGTATCAAGGAGGAGCACAGAACATTCACTGCCCTCAGAAGATTGAGAAGTCCTGCGGATGAACGGAATATCCCGAGAACGCAACTGCTCCCCAAAGTACGAGAAACGTTCTTGATGCCGTGGCGCTACAACGACATTCCACCCCGCCTTGAGAAAGGCAGGCAATGTATCAAGCCAAGGCTCTCCCTCGCCAGGATGGATACTTGCAAGGAGAAAAACGGGATTCTCTCTCTGAAAAAATTGAGATCGAGCTTTTGCGACGGACTCAAGATCCGGATACCGGGGCGCCCGGTCATACTTCGTATTCCCAACAACTGCGACTCTGTCCTCAGGCGCCCCGAGGGAAACAAGGGCTGAACGTGACTCACTATTGACGAGGAATAGATGCTTCACTGAACGGAGGACTGGCCTCACGATCGGACGGATCAGTGAATACCAACTGCTCGTCTTCTGGGAAACCGTCCCGTTGATCATAAAAATCGGTATCCCCCTCTTTGCCAGAGTTCGGATAACGGAAGGCCAGATTTCAGTTTCTCCAAAGCCAAAGAACAGAAACTGATGCTCTCGGCACTGCTTCGGAAACCACGCCTGATGATCAAAGGGGAGCAAACGAACCTCATCAACCTTTTCTTGGACGGCTTCCAGCCCTGTTACTGAGACCGCAGTAAAGAGAATTCGCTTATCTGGAAATCGCAAACGGACACGATGAACCAACGGCAGCATCGCTTGGGCTTCGCCGAGAGAGGCCGCATGAAGCCAGATGTATTCTCCCGGTTGAAGCTCTTCCCAAACTCCATAGCGCTCTAAGAGCCGCCTTCGACCCCGAGAATGGAGTAAAAAGAGCGGCCCAATAAACAGCGAGAAGCTAAGAGTCACGAGGGAATACGCCAAGAGAAAAAGTCGTTCTGTCATATTCCGGACCTATCCTCCTCCAGCGACCAAAAAACAGAGAGCGTCTAAAGGTTCTTACGCGAGGCTAGCGCGACACCTGACTGAGGGGGGCGTCTCCTTCAGTTTGCCCCTTCAATAACTCTTGCGACGAAAACTGAAGTTCATAGAGCTTTTTATACTCTCCCCTTTTCTCGAGAAGCTCCTCGTGAGTACCTTGTTCAACGATTCGCCCTCTACTCATAACAACAATCATATCTGCATCGAGAACGGTGGAGAGGCGGTGAGCAATCACGATTGAAGTACGCTCTCGCTCCAGTTCACGAAGAGCCTTCTGTACTTCTCGCTCAGAGTGATTATCGAGCGAAGCGGTGGCCTCATCCAAAATGAGAATCGGGGCATTCTTCAGAACGGCCCGCGCAATAGCAATTCGCTGGCGCTCGCCACCAGAGAGGGTCATCCCAGCCTCGCCAACTTGAGTCTGAAATCCGTTCGGCAACTGAGATATAAATTCAAAAGCTTGGGCAGCTTTTGCAGCAGCGTGCACTTCCTCCTCTGAGGCATCCTCTTTCCCGTAACTAATATTCTGAAAAATCGTATCATTGAAAAGGAATGTGTGCTGATCGACCATCGCAATTCGCTTTCGCAGCTCTGCGAGTGACACGTTTCGAATATCGGTTCCTCCAAGAGTCACTCTTCCTCTTTCTGGATCAATAAATCTCGGGATCAGAGAAACGAGACTCGTCTTCCCCGAACCACTCAGTCCAACGAGTGCCACCTTTGAGCCCTCTCGAATTCTTAAGGTTACCTCACGGAGAGCCTCAGTTTCGGAATTGGGATAACTGAAAGAGATAGAGTCAAAAAAGATCTCGGCAGAACTTGATTCAAATGACACCGGATGTTTCGGGTCAACGATTTGTGGGTCGGTATCGAGTATCTCAAATATCCTATCAGCGCCCGACAACCCGAGTTGAATATTGTTGTGAACTCGAGAGAGCTTTTTAAACGGCTCATAGAGAAGAAAAACAGAGGTCAGAAAAGCGATAAAGTCACCCTGACTCCGGGTCCCAGAGACAACAACTGAATAGCCTCCATAGAGAATAACCCCGGCTATGGCTGCTGCGGCGAGGACTTCATTCACAGGTCCGGTAAGAGCTTGTATCCTTTCTGAACTAATAAAGGTCCGGGTGAGTTGCTCATTTTGATCGCGGAATCGTGCCCTTTCAAATTCCTCTCTCCCAAAAATCTTAACAACCTTGTTCCCTGTAATACTCTCCTGAA
>JAGRAO010000030.1 GCA_020434565.1 Bdellovibrionales bacterium | reverse complement strand
GTCAAGCTCTCTGGTGTATCTGAAGATGAAAACTTTTCCGGTTGATGTACGAGCCACCCTGGAGCTGCGCGAGCAACGTTGAGCTCGATAAGAAGCGAGCTCAACGTTGCTCGCTATCGTGAAAGCCTATTGAAATCCATCAAACATGATTGGGTCACACGCTTGCTTGTCTGACAAATTCGTCAGGCGTCCCTGAGGATCTGAAAAGGGAACCCGATCTCTGTTGTCGGGGAGCATTCGGTCGCCGAGCGGATCGATTAGCTCGAGGCACGAGTCAGAATCTTCAAATCCTATGCAATAGCCGTTTGGAGTTCGCCGAACTCTCAACTTTGTGAGGGCGTTGTTCAGCAGCTTCTGCATTTGAGAAGGGAGTCTGAAAGCTACGAACAGCCCAAGTGGCCCTCGAACATAAACCCTGAAATCCCCATTATCACTGAGGAAGAGTTCGAGTATTTGATACGTGTTTCCTTTTTCATCGGAATAGAAGTAGGAGCAGTGTCCATCGGTGTCACAAACTTTGGTCATCGAGAAGCAGCCTTGAAGATCAGGTTGTCCCTTCGCTCCTCCGCAGACCTTAAAACGTGGATTACCGTTCCCATCTGGTCCCAGCCCTTCGATTGTAGTCGGAATCAAGAGAGAATCGGCATCATTTGGCAGATCCGGCCAAGGAAAAGTTTGTTTTGAATCACACGGATTTGCAGATCCATCAGGCTGATTTGGCTCTTGGCTCTCTTTGCCAACTCCAAGATATCGAATCGTATATGCGAGATAAAAGACGATGTCCTGCATTGCTTGAGGAATAAACTCAAGGTCTTGGTTTACGGGAGCTATCGTCGCCGAGTCTTGGGAAACAAAAGTAAGATCCAGTTCTTCGGCGAGAGCGCTATGAGAAAATAGGAGAATTGCCAAAAAGGCTGTGCTCCGTAGAGCGTGTAGAAAGAAGCGAGTTCCTGATCGAGTCCTTGTCTCTGTTTCCATGGTAAGACCTCAAATAAAAGCATTCTTCGAGAGATGACCCCCCAAACGAGTTTGAAAGGATTATGGTGAAGAAGCATTCAAAGGTTTCACAAAAATGGGCAGAATGCCATTTTTATAAAATGACCCTCTCGGCCCGGAGCTTTGGTGAAGATCGAAGCAGAATGCAGACGATCAAGGATCCCCTTCTGGAATGAGCGGGCTTTCAATCATTGGGATGTGGGGGTTTTTCCTCCAATGGGCTGAAAACTCAAGATTTTAAATGAACTTGAAATACTTCGTTTCTTGGTAATGGTGACCACGGAGTAGCTCCCAAAACGATTGAGATCTTGAAACGGACTTTCTTCCTACAGGCCGCCAGGAATCCGAGTGACAACCAAACTTCCCGGCTTAAGGAGGAGTTCAGGAGTTTTTAGGGCGATTTGTAGGGAGAGAAAGCTCCGATTGTTTCGAGCCTGAGCTTGAAGCTTTTCGCTTCTCAAATCACTCACTTGGCGGCTTTACTGAAGTATAAGAACAGTGCTCAAATTTATCTTATGGGATTGCAATCGGACAGATTGGTTTCTGCATCTCAATGCATTGTCCAACGCTTGAAGTATCGAGGCATTTTGTATGAAGCAAATAGTTCTTCTCTTTCTTTGCCTTTCGTACTCATCTTTTCTTTTGGCGGAGGACGTCTTTCACCCCAAAGGAAGCCGCGGAGAGTTTCCGAACACCAACATCGATTTTTACACAGATGATCACGGTGGGTGCGATATCGATGAGATCGCTGAATCACTCGCTCCGCTCGGGTTAGAGGATGCTATCGATAACGAGACAGCCCAAGGCGTTCTTGCTGGTGCGGGCTGCGAGCAACCAAGTGCTGTGGGTGGACAACCTCCTTGCAAACACAACCCCGATCCACCTCAACCAGCTCCTGGTGGAACCTATGACGATTGCATCTATCGCCATTCGGGACCGATCTGTAGTGGGGATGCCACACCGAAGCAGTGTTGTGAGTTTAAGAAGAATGAGAGTGGCGAATTCACAACGCAGTGTGAGTGCGGAGGAAGCTTTAGTCCGATCTGTAATTCTCAAGAAGACTGTGCCCGGTGTCTCTGTTCAGCGGAAGCAGGTGGTGAGCCGCCTCAGTGTATCAAATGGATTCTGTGTATTATCAAATCTGATGCAGACGGGGACTTCTGTAAGGCGACTCTTGGCTTCAGTAAGGATGCGTGGCGCTTTAGTGCTGCTCGCTGCGTGTGTGATCGGGGCGGAGATGGCAAAAAATGGGTCCGGCAGCCAGACGGTACTTGGAAGAAGGAAACTGGCTATAATCAGAACTATTGCTCGTGTTGCGATAAGCGAAATGCTGGAGAGGTACCGGCAGATGGTGAAGCGTGGCAGAAATGCGAGACGGCCTTTCAAGAGATCAACACAACAAATTACTGCGACTCGGTACCCTACACTCACTATGGAGTAGGGAAGTGTCCGTGCGCTGAGGATAGAATCATCGGGGAGCCGGTGAAGTGCGGCAACCATTACTTTTGTAAGTGTAGTAATCGCCCGGTACGGCAAGGTACGAAGATAGCTGATGTCGAGATCAAGGTAGAAGACAAGACAGTAATTGATCAAGGTGCCGGGAAACAAATCAATTACAAGTAGCGGCCCCTTACTTCGCTTACTCAAATTGCAGGCGAGCTTTCACGAAAGTCGTTGCGCTCTTTACAGAATATTTTGCTCTTCCACGATTGAGGTCAACTCGGACCTTGATCTCTTGGGTTCCGTACTCGGTGATCGTAAACCTGCCGAGATATCGTCCTCTTCCTCTCAGTTTTCTTGCGAGAAAAACCGTCCGATCAGGAAACTGTACGAGGACATTCGAAGAATGGTTCGCTGCTCGACCGATCTTCAAGAATCCTGAGGTTGAATATTTCGTCCGGGACGAGCAGCGCTCGGTAGTCGTAACGAGCCGAGCCTTCTTTTTAATAAAATAGCGAACGGGGCCAAGTATCTCGCAGTCAGAAACTTCATCAAAAAATGTACAGGAAAGCTCAACCGGTTCCTGTGGTTCATACGAATCACAGGTGGTATCAGGCTCCGCACCGTGTGCCGAATGAAGTGAGATTAAGGAAAGAGCAACGCTCAGAAGAATTCGTTTCATGGACCCCCCCAAAAAAAAGAAAACACAACAGGAAAAATACCCAACCATGAGGGTATGAAACTTTTCCAAGCCCTGTCTCGTAATGACTCTGGAGATTCCTTGTCCAAGGAAGGCTCTTGGTGAGAGCAGAGGAGGAGCGGTGCATATTCTGTGATGGGGTTCCCTGGCTATCAACGTCCTTTCCGCCTTCTGGCATCGGAATTGCTATTTCATTCGTTCAGGGCATTTCTCTGAGGGGGCTCTATGGCAAAAGGCAGTCAACACCGTGATTCGGGAGCAGCTCTCCTCGATTACACATTTCTCATTCTCTCAATCACTCTTGTAGCTATTACTTCCCTGACCTCACTCGGTACGAAAATCTCGTATCAGTACTGGTATGCTGCTTACAGCGTAGATGGAGGAACGGTTGGAAGTGGTAGCGAACTCAATTGTGATTTTGTCGATTCGATGTATGAGTGTACTGTGCCGGGAGAGAGCGGAGGAGAAGAGGAGCTGTAGAGGTTTGCGGTTTATCGCGAAGGTGCTCGTGGGGACCGGGAGAGCTTTCCTCTTGAGTCGATGCAAAGTGCCACAGAACCCTTCCTTTCGATGAATGCATTCAGATGCTATCGTTCTTACGCGAAGCTCTTTTACTCTAAAGTCTCGTGAACGCATGGCTGATCCTTCCTTTGAGAAAAACTCTTCCTTGGAGAGAACCTATACGGAAAGGCTTCTCCGGTTTCATCATTTGAATGTTGAGGAGCGAAAGGCTCTCATTGATTGCTCGGTTCGAGAATCTGTATGTCGGATTATCATTTCGGAATCGCTTGCCGCTGTTGGAGTGTTTCCTGGGGAATCTCGATATCAAACTGGAATTGCAGCTGGTGACTATTTGCAGCTTGAGCGAACGAGCAAAGGAATAGCGCTTCACTCAAGTGCGGAGTTTTCTCTAGGGAGATACAGTCAGATGACCGATAGGTATGAAGCCGAAGAAAGAGCGATAGAGGAGTATCTCATCCGGCTTTTCAGAGACGGTCGATTAGATGGAATATCGATTCGTTGGAAGTGCTAAGAGAGCTCCAATTTCTCTGGGAGAGAGAATGAACTACGAACAAACGGATCCATCTCTTGATGCTTGGGCAGCGAAGCACCGGTTAACCATATACACTGAGTTTAGAGACGATGAGGTGAGGTTTTCAGTCGTTAAAGATGATCTTGGGCGCTCCTTTCAGATTTTTTTGCGTCGGCCACCGGACGAATTGGGGAATCTGGAGGTGGTTACTACCGATAACGCAGGAAGGTCTGCAACATTTTCAGCACATCTTACGAACTTGCCTCAAGCACTCGACCTAGCGTACGAGAAGACTCTCGAATGGATTTCAGCCGACGGGCGAACACGAAGCAACGAATAGGATTTCAGCCGACGGGCGAACACGAAGCAACGAATAGGATTTGTGAGGAACGGATAGACCGAAATGAAAGATGCAAAAACGCTGCTCCAACAGAAGATTCACGAGTTGTTTGTGAAAGAGGTTCTCAAGAATAGCGATCGCGGCGAGGGTTTGGATGACTTCGTCCCCTATGAGGGGTTTATAGAGCACTGCGTTTGTCAGGGATTCTCTACCGAGGAAGTCGCAGCGGCCCTTTTTAATATCTTTCACGAGAGAGGTATCTCACATCCTCTTGATCACGTAGCTGACGAGCGGTGCTTTCAAATGGCTGAGGAGATAATCGCTGAGTGGCGCAGACTGAAGGAGGAAAAGCCGAGTTGATATGCCAGACAGAGACTTATTCCCTTCTAAAGTTCGAGATTGAGAAGACTTCCGAGAAAGTCGCGTTTGTCGAAGAAGACTTTTGCAAGAAAGTTTACGAAGAAATAGAGCGCCGCAACGTGGCTGAGTAACTCAAGGAACCAGAGAAGGATGATGTCCTCTTTCGAGGAGTTATCAGCGAGCCGAACCCTTCGTGGATTCGAGGGATCGTACAGGAGTTCGACTGAACTTCCGATCGGCAGCGCATCACCCACGGTATGGGTATAGGTATTTCCATTCGAATCGGAGTATTCAATATCAGAGCGTTGATCAACTTCCCAAGTTTGATTGCCGAGATTCTGAACGTTGCCTATCTGTTGGTCTATCACCGAACCGTTTACTCTTCTCCATGTGGAAGAAACCTTCTCTTCGTACGTTCCAGCTTGTCTTTGAAAGTTTGAGAGGAGTGGACCCAATCCGAGGAACAAGAGTACGAGTGCGCCGTACAGAGCGGCTCGACCATCGAAGCTCAAGGAAGCTCCCTTTTTGGTGTCTCTCTTTCGTCTTCGCTTCATAATTGAGGTTCTCGGTTGGAGACAGCATTTGCCCCCTTAATTTTAAGAGAGCTGCCCGATGATAGCTCTAAAGAACCACGGAGAAACTGATCGACGCAAGCAGATTTGAACGCTGGAGATTCATTCTTTGACAGCTTGGTCTCCTGTGAGTTGGAACTCTCCTGGCTGAGTTTTTGTTTGTGTGGTGAACTTGTTGAGCGAGCAGAGCATTTCCCTGTGCTCTAGAGCAGTTCTGGAAGCCATTTCATAAAGAGCTTCGTCGTGAGGGGTTTGAGGCTAGGTGAGATTCGAAAGAAAGAGAAAGGTAAAGTTGAGGGTGTACTGAAGTACGCCGAAACCTCTCTTCTTTTTGGAAGGGGGGTATCATTTCCTCTTTCAATAATCGTCTCTTTCCTCTTACCGCCGCTTCACTGATTTGGTGGCGCTGTCGCTTCCTGACTCATCGGTGGCGGTGACAGTTATGGTGAATCTCTTTCCTCTAGCACGTACGGTGCTTTTCCCGAAGTATTTGGCGCTGCTCTTCTTGGTGAGCGAGAAGCGAGAGACCTCTTCACCTTTCCTGTTTACGGTTGCGGTTACCTCGTTTGGACTACCTGAGATGGTGGCGCTAGCGCTGAACTTTGTTTTTGATCGTTTCGCCTTAGCGCCGACTCTTAACTTATTCACGGATAGGGTGCTCCCTCCTGAACCTGTTTCCATGCCAGTTGGGGTATCGACTAAGCCTGGAAAATCTGTAGACGAGGCTTGACTGACAAAGGCTCCTGGTGGCCGCTCATTCGCGGTAGCTCCTGAGAACTCTCTCGAAATTGCTGTGTCTGGATCGCCTTCTGGAATGGGATTGATGCTCAAATTAATCGCTGGGATATCTGGTTGTTCGGCGGATTCTGTCGACGCAAGTGTGCCGACTTCAGTGGGTCGAAAATCTCCATCGTTTGCGGATACAAATTCCGGTTCGAACTCGTTAATCGAATTCTCTGAGAGCAGCTGAGCTTCGTTACAGGTCGTATTGCTGTCCTGGCATCCCTCTCCCTCTTCTTCAATACCGAGAGGCATGGAATTGTCACCGTTCCAGACTACATTGCCAATAATGTGAACTCCCGAGTCACTCGTTTGGGGTGATGGAATTCCTGCGGCAGTCGCTACCCTTGGGCCGTAAATGGCAAAGTGTTGCGAGCCACTTTGGCTACCCGGCGGATTGTAAAACACATTGTTCGCAACGATGACATCACGGTTACCGATATACTGATTGTTTTCAGTTCCAGTCTCTATCGGACCCCATCCCCCGAGATCTCGATTGTTCTCGCAGTTGGAGATCTCTCCATCACAAGAACGCTCACCAAAGACAAGCTCCAAGAGATGGCTCCGACTTCCGACTTTCGAGACTGTATTGTGGGCTATGAAGATGCCGTATCCACCGTTTACTCCGATACCTGCACCTTCGACGTCGTGAATCACGTTATTTACTATCTTTACATAATTTGCTTCGTACCGGATCCAAGGTGATTCCATATATTCAAACCCAGTTCCTTGCCCCGCGGTTACGCCACCTTCGCCACAGTCGTAGATCACGTTTGATTCAACCAAGATGTACGATGAGCCCCCCTTGACGTATGCACACCAACTGCTCGTATCGTGAATTCGATTTGATCGGATATGTCCATATTGCACCGCCACCCAGTCAATAGCGTTATCTTCGGCGCCTTGAATGTTGTTGTTTTCAATATAGATGTACTGAGACTGATTAAACTTTACTGTTTCGTGGGCTACATCGTGACCACTCTCCAATCCATCTGGGGCTCCAATAAAAGAGTTTCCTCTCAACAAGATGTGGTCACAGTCTTCGCAATGGAAGGTGTCGCCAAAATCGTTTGAGCCGATTTTGTTTTTGATACTGATACCCAGAAGGTAAAAGTAGGAGACGCTCTTCATATTAATATCGCGTGAAAAGAAGACTGTTCCGATTCCCTCTGCTGATTGAAGTGTGATGGGATGCGAGGCAGTACCCATACGCTCCTCCCAATAGTTTGGGAGATGATCGCCCCCGTACGTGCCCGGAAGAAGATTGATGGTATATCCTTTTGAAAGAGAGCTCCCCTGTGGAATAGAGTTCCATATGTCCGTTACCGTCAATTTTGGTCGATTACGAGATAATCCATCGTTTGAGTCATCGCCGCTCACAGGGTCGACGTAGTACTCAGTTACCTCAATATCTCCGATTTGATAGAAGTCCGAGTTAAGGTGTTGAGCGGATACTGAAGTCAGGAGAGAGGAGAAAGAGGCAATCACGACCAAGAAAAAGGCGGAGTTTTTCATAGTGGCCTACGTCTAAATGGTAATCGAAGGTCTTAGATCGGCGGAATTCTGGAAAAACAAGAGTGGATATTTCCTGGTTGTATCGAACCTACGGCAAGTGGCCGCCCGTGTTCATATTTCAATAAGGAAATGCGTTTCAATGTGCCCTCGGCGAACAGCTGGATATTCTCAACAACTTGGTGGTAGCGTCTTCAAAAATCGTCTCACGTTCTATGGCAGGAGGCTCAGTATGAAACGTGCACTATGTGTTTGTCTGTGTTGTTTGCTCGTTAACGTTCCGATCGTGGTAAACGCCGAAGCGCCAGCGCTTGAAGTCACTGATGCGCAACCTGTTAAAGCGAACCTTGAAAAGCTCGTCGGAAAACCGGTTACCTTAAAACTCTCTTCTGGTGAAGAGCTTGGTGGAATCGTAAAGAAGGTCGGCCCGGAAGCGGTGCAGATATCTGAACTTACCGGGCGAGAATTCTTTGATGCGGTTATTCCGCTTGAGAAGATCGTAGCGTTGATCGTTCGCACGCGAACCAGCTAATGCGATTTCCAATCGAACTCGAATGATCTTTTGTAACAAGAATTAGGGCTCTTATTTTCGTTCTGCTGTTTCCTTTCACTCTTACTGCATTTTGGAAGGTTGAGATAAAATGGACCGTATGCGCTTCCTATTGATCTGTGCTGTTCTTCCACTGAGCCTCATCGCCTGCTCTCAGAAGGTCACGGAACCAGAGAGAGCCCCCGCGACGTTTAAGGCTCCTGCAACGATTGCCGAACCAGCGGCAGATGTTCACTTTCACACCAAGAATTTTGTGCAAGAGGGTATTCGCCTGAGCGAGGTGATTCCAATCCTCGATAGCGCGAAGGTGAAGCGCGCTGCGGTGTTTGGTATCCCGCTCCAACAGAATTGGGATATGAGCACGGGAGTAAAGCCCGGGTACTACTTACACGACGACCAAGAGCTCTACTACTACAGTGCGGTTGATGCGTTTCTTGCGCTTGAGTTCCAAGAGCTCAGCGAAGCTCAGAAGCCTCGGCTCGATCCGATGATTGTTGGGTTTAATCCAACTGATGGCAGAGCTACTGATCATATTCGAAATATGTTACTCCGGTTCCCCGGGGTATTTAGCGGCATTGGGGAGTTCTCGATAGAAAAGGAAGTAGTCTCTTCTAAGGTTGCGGGGAGAAACGCAAATATAAATGATCCTGCGCTCGACAACATTCTTCGTTTTGCGGCTGAGACCGGTCTTGTCGTGCTGCTCCATTGTGATGTCGACGCGATTATTTCTGGAAACGAGAATCAACCGACATATTTTCAGGAACTCTCAGAACTCTTTGCAAGGCATCCTGAGACCACAATAGTGTGGGCACATTCGGGACTCGGGCGGTTTGTAAAGGCCCGCCCTGAACATACGAAATTAGTTGCTCAACTCCTGAAAAAAAGCCGGAATCTCTTCATTGATATCTCTTGGGATGTCGTGTTGAACCAACTGCTCGATGGTGAAGGAGTGCTACTGCCGGAATGGAAAGAATTCTTGATGGAGAATTCGCAGCGCGTACTTTTTGGCACGGACGTCGTCGCTCCAAAGAGCGCTGACTACGCCCAGCTTGTGGGGCGCTATCACGGGCTATTTCAGCAACTCCCTGAGGCTGCGGCAGAAAACATTCGGATCGGAAATTACCAGAGCATATTTGATAGTGCTCGGAGAAAAATCCGAGCTTGGGAAATGGCGAATAGTTAAGACGGACGGTATTGCCGCCCCTTCATTTTCACGCTGGAGGGACACCGGTAACGGTCCCCAATTGGAGAAAGTATGAGTAACGAGAAAATCTATCTCATAGATGGATCGGGTTACGTGTTTCGAGCCTTTTACGCCACCCCACACCTGAGTAACAGTAAGGGATTTCCGACGAATGCTCTGTATGGCTTTTCTCGAATGGTCATGAGCTTTCTCCGACAGTGTGATTCACCGTATGTTGGAATGGTCTTTGATGCGGGAAAGATTACCTTTCGAAACGAGATGTATCCCGAATACAAAGCAAACCGTAGTGAACCCCCCGAAGAGCTTCGACAACAGCTCCCCCGATTTCAAGAGCTTTCAACTGCTTTTGGTTTGCCGATCCTCATGCTCCCCGGGTACGAAGCAGATGATGTGATTGGGACGCTTGCGCAGAGGCTCGAGCAGGAAGGGAGAGAAGTAGTTATTATCTCGGCCGACAAAGACCTGTGTCAGTTGGTTACAGAGAAGGTGACGTTGTGGGACACGATGCGGAACAGGCGCTTCGGAAGAAAAGAGGTGCTTGAGAAGTTTGGCGTGCCTCCTGAAAAGATGGTCGACTTTTTAGCCCTGGCAGGAGATTCGTCAGATAATATTCCGGGTTTGCGGGGGGCTGGCCCGAAAACTGCCGTTCAACTCATTGAAAAATATGGAGATGTTGAAGGAGTAATCGCAGCTTCCGGGGCAATTCTTGAGGAGAAGAGCATCCGTTCAAGAAAGAAAATCAGTGAGCAGATTGAATCAGACCCCGAGATGATCCGTCTAAGTCGCAGGCTGGTTGAAGTTTGTAAAGATGCACCGGTAGAGGTGCAAACACCAAAAGGCGATGTGGAATCCATAGCGGAGCTTGATGCGGATCAGATTGCACGTTCTCTCGTGCGGCATGATGTCGTGCAACCGTTATTCTCAAATCTTATTCATGAACTCGAATTTGAATCGCTCGCCCAAGAGTTTCAGCTCACTGCTTCTGCTCCGAAAAATGATGAGCCGCTCAATGGAGCCCGTTATACTCTCGTGACCCCAGCGACATTCCCGGATTTTTGTAAGGCGCTTGCTGCAGCGCCATCGTTTTGTTTCGACGTTGAAACGAGTTCGCTGGATGTGAAGGAGGCCAAGCTGGCAGGAGCAGCTTTTTGCTTTTCAGACGACGAAGCGTTTTACGTTCCGCTCGACCACAGAGTTGAAGGTGCTGAGCTCATTTCGCTTGAAACCTTTCGGGATGCTCTTCGGGATGTATTTTCCTCTCCTTTAGTTGAAAAGATAGGACAGAATCTCAAATACGATATCGGAGTGCTTGAAGAAAACGGCTTTCGCATTGAGGGTCCCTTGCGAGATACCATGGTTGCAGCATATCTGTGTCATCCCGATAGGGGGGGGTATGGATTGTCACAGCTCGCTCTCGATAGGCTCAACTATACGATGGTTGAGTTTGAAGATGTGATTGGCGACACGAGCGACTTTAGAGATGTGCCGCTTGAGCAAGCGACTCGTTACGCAGCTGAGGATGCACATGTCACCTGGATGCTCTGGCATCAGCTCCAGAGTGAGGTACGTGAGCGGGAACTTGAGAGTGTATTTGAGACGATCGATATGCCGCTCGTGCCAGTGCTCTCCCGTATGGAGCGTCGTGGGGTTGCTCTCGATAGAGAGTTTTTAAAGAAATATTCGGGTGAGCTTGAAGCGCAACTTGGAGTGCTTGAAAAAGAGATTCTTCAAGCGGCGGGTGTCGCTTTTAATCTCAATTCTCCAAAGCAGTTGTCAGAGGTCTTATTCGAAAAGCTTCAGATCTCTACCAAGGGGATCAAGAAAACAAAGACAGGCTATAGTACGAATCAGAGCGTGCTGGAGAGACTCGCTGACGTCCACCCAGTGCCTCAGCTTATTTTGAAGTATCGTGGTCTTCACAAATTAAAGAGCACGTATGTCGATGCGCTCCCAGCTCAGGTCTCGCAAAAGACAGGAAGACTCCATACCAGCTTTAATCAAACCGTAACAGCGACGGGCCGGCTTTCGAGTTCGCAGCCCAACCTTCAAAATATCCCGATTCAAACTGAAGCTGGGCGACGAGTTCGAGAGGCGTTTGTGGCAGCTCCCGGAAATGTGCTCATCTCGGCCGACTACTCTCAGATTGAGTTGCGAATTCTTGCTCACTTGAGCGACGACAAAAATCTGATCGATGCCTTTCGTTCCGGACAAGATATTCACAGCAAAACTGCTCGAGAGGTCTTTCACCTTGTGGAGTCAGAGGTGCTTTCGCCTCAACAAAGACGGGTCGGAAAGACAATAAATTTTGGAATTGTCTACGGCATGAGTGGGTTTCGCTTGGCGAGAGATCTCGGCATCTCTGTAAAGGAAGCAAGTGAGTATATTGACGGGTACTTTCGTCGTTATTCGAGTGTGAAGGAGTACTTTGGACATCTCGAAGAGTGTGTCGAAGCAGGGACCCCAGTAACCACTCTTTTTGGACGAAAGCGCTTTGTTGATGAGATAGATGGGACAGGGCGAGACCCGGGATTTGTAAAACGAGCGGCGCTCAATGCGCCAATTCAGGGAAGTGCAGCTGATATCATTAAACTCGCCATGATTCAGATGGAATTGAGAATTCGAGAGAACGCACTTCCGCTTCAGATGCTCATGCAGATCCATGATGAACTCGTCTTTGAATGTGGATTGGAGCACGGCGCCCATATGCTTGAGGTGGTGAAGGAGACCATGGAGCAAGTTGTGTCACTTTCTGTCCCACTGGTGGTCGATGTGCGAACAGGGAGAAGTTGGCAGGAGGCCCATTAGAGGAGAGGCCCCTACGGAAGGAGGCGAAAGGAACCCCATTCTGGCGCAGGTGGAGGAAATCGTGGAAACTCTTGAAAAGCCCTAAGAGGCGTCTCAAGATAGTATGAATGATATTTTGATATGATTTTCACGTCGATAGTATCAGCTTTTGGTCGAGAAATGAGTGAGTCGAAAGCAAATCGAGCGGTGCCTTCTTCATCGCCAGGCGAAAGCTCTCCTTTTTATCGCGTCGCCGATCGTGATGGGGAAGAGCGTGCTCGTGAGCAAGCTCGACAAACCCGAAAAGAGTCACAGAGAGAAGAGAAGCTACTCGTTCGTAAGAGTCTCGATGGAGATAAGGACGCCTATCGAGAGCTTATGGAGCGGTATCAGGATCGGGTATATCGACTCGCATTTGAAGTACTCCGAAACCCCGAAGATGCCGAGGATGTGGTTCAGGAATCATTCGTAAAGGCCTATCTTTCCTTGAAAAATTTTCGCGGACAGGCATCTTTTTATACCTGGCTCTACCGCATCGTCTACAACATGGCGATTGACTACAAACGTCGTATTACCCGGAGAGGGGGGGAATCCGTTGAGCTTCAGGAATCTCATCTGAATATCGGAGCCTTAGATTCGTCTGACACTGTAGGACGGGTTGAAACTCCTGGCCAGGCTCTCCAGAGAAAGGAGACCGCCACTCGGATTCAGGGAGTGTTATCAACGCTTTCCGAAGAGCATCGTACCGTGGTGGTGCTGAGAGAATTTGAAGGATTGAGCTACGAGCGAATCGCAGAGGTTATCGGAATTTCCAAAGGGACAGTCATGAGTCGCCTCCACTACGCGAGGAAAAAACTGCAAGAAGCTCTGAGAGAGTTTCATGACGGAGTAGGCGGAGAAGGGGCATTTGAAGACGAAACAGCTGGAGAACGCGGGGAAAACGATGAAAGATAAGAGAGAGCTTGAGAGAAAGGAGCTTACCGAGCAGCAGGAACTCCTTCTGTGTCGTTACTTCGACGACGAGTGTGGCTGGATCGGTTCCTTTCGTGCCAGGGGGCTTCTCAGGAAGAGCTGTTCAGCAAAAGATTTTTTCTCAGGACTCCGTGCGACCTCTCTCGAAACTCGCGATTGCGGTGACATGCTCTTGGAGCGTGCTTCTCGGAGTACGTGTTGTGAAAATTTGTGGGAAAAAGTGTCTGCTCGTATCGCAAGTGAAGAGAAAGCAGAGATCTTTCTTGGAAAGCGGAGTGTTGCTTCTTCTCAACAAGCATTTTTTACACTTCCGCGCTTTGCTTGGGGGGTTTCAGGTGCAGCTGCTGCGCTCTGTCTTGTGGCCGCGTTTAGTTTGGATGGGTTCTCCGGCGCTCCGTCTGAGCCGACATTTGAGAGTTCGATTGCATCGCTTGAGAGTCCCATACGCACGGATGGGTCTGAAGCTGGAGGTGTAACGCTCGCCTCTCGTGGTATTGTTGAACCAGTTCGCCAGGTATCAACTGCGAGTGGCGCTGGCTCCCAGCCTTTGCGGAATTTTGTGGAAGTTGATTGGATGAAGAGCGATGGAAGTGTTCGTCTCGTTCATGATCCTGCTGCCTCGGCTCCTATTATTGTCGTGAAAAAGAGGCCATTCGATACCCTTTACCCATCTGGACGTTCAGGAACACGTGCTCTCTACCGAAGTAGGGCGAGAGTACCTGCGGCGACTCTGTTCGCAAACGAGTAAGAGACCGCAGGTCTTCGAGATTCAAATGTGCCTTTTCCTGAGCGGAGCATTTGTCGAGGGCTTGTCCTCGCGAGTCTTTGGTGGGAAATTTTTCTTAACGAAACTTGAATTGAGAGAGCTGTCTATCTGCGAATTCAGCAGTCTTTGGATATGATTGTGCTTGAAGAGAAAAACCCGAAATGTTCCTTCCGAAACTCCATGTTGCTCGGGGTAACGGTGGCACTTTCGTCTGTCGTGTTTCCGATTACATCGTTTGCTGAAGACGTTGTTTCGGTTGGGCCGCCTGAGGGAGCACCCGTGCTCAAAACCCTTGTTGCACCAAGTCGGCAAGATGTTCTGGTTACTACCGAGGTGGAGAGCGCTCGTGTGTCGCAGGAGAAGGCCCTAAACGATCAAATTGGCCCGAAAAAGAAGGCGCGCTCAAAGTTTCAAGAATATCAGAGCGCTTCTCTCGCGGTCAGTGATTGTCAGCATGTCAATGTCGAGGTACGGACGGTGCTCGGGGTTCGTTCGCAGACTGATCACCCTGAGAAGGTACTGATAGATTCTCGCCTGCGAGATCTTGCACCAAAGCTGCAAAAGCTGCAGTACGATAAGTACCAACTCCTCTCTGCTCGGCAGGAGAGTATCCCCGTTGCTGGGCGTCATACGATGATGTTGTCTAACGGCCAGCGGCTCACCCTACGCCCTCTCTATGTGAAAGATGAGAGAGTCGGCATGTGGATGAAGTGGGATGACTCTTCTGGTATGCAGATAATTGACACCCGAATCCACTTCAACTGCGGAGAGGATGCTCTTACTGCCCTTGAGTCCAATCCTGAGCGAGGATTGATCCTCTCTGTCAAAGTGACACCAGTTCGCCACTGAGGAGCGGCACATTTGTCACAGTTGTCGGAGTTTTGACGAAGCCCCCGAGAACAGCCCCTTTCTAAGTATTTGATATCACCAAAAGAAAATCCGGTTTCTCAAGTTTTCGTGCGGGATAACCGACTCTTTCTCCTGGCCTGAAAAATGCTTCTTCATCACGGAAGTGAGAGGTTTTTTCCGTTCTACCAGAGAGGAATAATGTCCAAGTCTTTCGAAGAGAAAAACAAAGAAGAAGCCCTTGAAATTATTGAACTCGCCTCAGGAGATATCGAGACACTGGCGCGGGCTTTTGATCTCATCAGTGATGCTTGCCGGGAGTTCTCTGATCGTCCGGTAAAACTCGAGTCAGTGTTGGACGAAGTCACGTTGCACTAGCACCCCTTGTCTCCATAATCATATTCGCGTACTTACATTCGCTTTCCTCGGTCTCGCTAGGTCGTTCTTGAGGATTGGAGAACTCGATAGATGTTAAAGCGTGAGCTCCCTCGCTCAGTAAACGCGGGGCACCCCGATAGTATGGATTCGTTCCTCTTGGCTTGCCGCCCTGAACCGGACAATACCATTAAATTTGTCGTTGTTGATCGCGACGGGGAAAAAGCCATCATTGGCAACGCAGACCTCCGTTCAGAAGGTGGGGGTATCTCTCATGAGCAGATCGCGGCTCGGTATGCTGAACTCGCGCGTGAGAGTGAACTCTATGTCTTTGGTGGAGGAAAGGTTTCGGTCAATGCGCATACGAGACGAATCGAGATTCGTGAAGCGAGTATCGCCTTTGGCCCGAGTAGCGAATGTACGATTGTGGCGTTGATTCGTCGTCAGCTGATTGGTTCGCGCTACGCTGATTTCACTGTAGAAGTAGCAGATTTGGGCGAGGTGGAATGTTGTGTGAGAGACAAAGATTCTATCGTCCCAGGAAAGCGCTTTGATGCCAAAAGTTTTCTTTCAGATCCGTCCCGCTGGAGGGGTGTTCGAAAGATATATGATATCTGATAGGACTCTTCCTAAGAGGGGAGTTTCGAGACTACCTCAAGTTTGAGATATTCACTCTTTGCATCGACAGCGGCGATTGACAGAGAAAGAACATCACCGCGCGAGTACCTTTCGCCTGTTTTGAGATATACCGGAATAAACAGTTCATCGAGCTCGACAAGGTAATGCCGCTGATCGTCCCTTAAAATCGTTCCCGTTACTCTCTTCTTTTCTCTCGCATATCCCTCAAGGACTCTATAAAGCCAGAACCTCTTTGATTCCCGAGTCGTAATCCGTGCTCGAGAAAGTCCGGAGCTCGTCTCTTCTATGTACTGATCGATCTGTTCGTGAGCCAGTAATGTTTCTCCAGAAACTATGTGGTGGAAGAGTTGTCGTTGGTTAACGAGGTCCGTATACCTTCTGATAGGAGAGGTAACTTGTGCATAGGCCTGGAGACCGAGAGTCGCATGTGGAGCGGGAGTCGTTGAAACGGTAGAGCGCTTCAAGCCCGAGCGGAGAATGTAGTCAAGTGCTGGACCAGGAGGAATGGAATTCAAAAGGCCCTGATCGACTGGATCGGACGGAGGCTGAGAGCGGAAGATGAAAGGGAGATTGTTTCTGGCTGCATAATCTGCCGCGCAAGCATTTGCGAGAATCATGAGCTCACCGATAAGATTTCGAGCAGGACTCTGCTCATCGAACTCTTCAAGGCGGATTTCGGAGTGCTCGAGATTCGCTTTGTCAGAAAGAAAAACAGCAGATTCTTTTTTCGGAATTTTAAGGGCGCCCTGGGCAATTCGGTGAGACTCATATGCACTTGATGCCATGTAGAGTGATTCAATCAACCCCGTGGGGCTTTTGAGGAGCAATTCGACTTCCTCATACGTGAGCCGTTGATCAACTGATATAACGGTCGGAACAATCCTATAGCTCGCAACCTGAAACTGATTATCGAGGTCAATCAGAAAACTTAAGGTTCTCCTCGGGGCTCCAGCTATAAGTGAGAGGGTTTGGTTTGCTAAGATATCCGGAAACATATTAATCGTCCGGTCTGGAAGGTAGGTACTGGTCGCTCGAGCCTTTACCTCCTGATCGAGAAGCGAGTCCCTCTCAATTGCCGTAGCGACATCTGTGATATGGATTCCAAGACGATAACCTTCTGGAGTACGCTCGACACTGAGTGCGTCATCCATATCGTTCGTACTCGAGTCATCGATAGTGACGGTTTCTACGTGTGAATAGTCGATTCTGTATGCTCGCTCCTCATCAGGGAGAGAGTTATAGAGGGCACACTCTTTTAGTTGGGCCGCAGCTTCCTCGGCTGCCCGTGAGAAGTGAAGAATCAGAGCGTTTCGGATGGGTGAAAGATCGCTGTTCTTGTGCAGGAGCTTTAAGCGTTTCAAGAGATTCCAAGCACGATCTTCTCGAGAGCCGCGGAGTGAAAGTGAGAGTTTGTCCGCGAGAGTCTCAATCAGTATTTTCGCTTCCTTGTGCTCGTTGTTGTCAATATGTGGGGCGCCAGCAGCTACTCGAAGTAAGAGGTCGACATGCGGCTGGACTTCGGGAGACAGAGAATAATTCCTATCTTTCGCGAGGGCGAGAAGCTCGCCTTCTGCCAGGGCCAATTTTGCTTCCTTCTCGAGTCGTTTTGACTCTGAAAGTTTTAGCTCTTTAACAATCTCAATTGGACGAGGAGTAAATTCGTGCTTGCGACGCTTGAAAAAGATCTTATCTTTGTGGAGCGCTAATCGGAGCCGCAAGTGTGGTTCAAATTGATTTTCGCCGAAGTAAGACGCGCACAATTCGTCTGGTGTAAAGTCTCGCTTCTCACTTTCAACAAATGTCCAAAGCTCTTCTGTCGGGAACGAAGCGGATTCTCTTTCGGCCGACTCAAACGCTGAAAGAAGCCAATCTGATCGCTCTTGAGTGGTCGTGCAGTGAGAAGGAATTGACCCGGGCAAAAGTCCAAGTCGCTGGTAAGCAAGATCCTGTTCGCGCCCCCTCATGCTCAAAACCCTCGCCTTCTGGCTCGAGGCTTCGAGAACCACGCCGAGCTGGGAGGCGCCATCGATATCAAAAATGACGAGAGAGCCTTCGCGGAAGGAATTGGAACTTTTGTCGAAGAGAGGTTGTTTTGGGACGAGAGGCATCGGGAGATATGAGCACGGAGCGTTTTCAGGTGTCAATTTGCTGATCTCGCATGGGGATGCGCGATCTTTTCGGCGTCGATGCGCGCCTCGAGCTGAAGGAGTCGACTCCTTCTGGCGGAGTTCCAGTCTTTCAGAGGAGGTCAAAGGTTCTTCAAGTTCTCTCTGAAAATTCAGAGGCTTATCGAGCTAACAGCTCACAAATATGAGTTATTCCCTTATGTTGCCGTGATTCTTCAGCCTCCCATAACTCCCTTACTCATAAAGCAAACCAGTCAGTCAACGAGTTGGAGAGGACGATTGGAATCCTCTTAAGGAGAAGGGAGAGGGGAAGTCGTGACATTTCATCCTGATGAAAACAGATCGCCATCGAGTTCGCCGAGTGCGGAAGGTGGCGCGAGACTCTCCGGAAGAGAGCAGACTGCTACCCCAGCCGAGCTTCGCGAAGCGCTTTTAAAAATTGATGAGCACAATTCGCCACTTCTTGCGCTTGATCGAAAATCAGGCGGGCTGAAAGAGAAGCTCATCTCGTACGCGCAGAAAGCGCTCGAGTGCCTCGAAAAACTCTGCCACCTTGCCACGAATTTTGAGGATGCCCTCGCGAAACCAGATACCTCGGCAGAAGATCTTAAAAAGATCCAAGAGAGATCCGCGGAAGCGCTCAAGGAACTTTCAGATCAGATTAAAGAGATCCCTCGGGTAGAACGCGAACGATATCGTTATGACCCTACCATCGGAAAGTTTATCGAGAGAACATCTGAAGCTATCTCAGATGCTAGCGCGAAGCTCGACACGGATCTTCCACCTGAGATCCTGCACCGAGCAAGAATCGAAGATATGGCTCGGGTTCGAAAGCTCGCGAAGGATTTTCTTGAGAGCCATCGACTTGAAGAACGTCGTGCTGAATCAGATGAAACCATCAATGGCCTGATTGACGCGATAGAGAAAGCAACCGCAAATCCGCCCCGAGTCGATTTCGCGCCGTTCAATGAGGCTGTTCAGATTGCGAAAGCACAAGACGCAGCCCGCTCCGGCTCTCGTGGAGTGAATCAACGGTTTGTTTCCGAGTGTCTCAAGAACTTTAAAGAGCAGCTCGATCAAGCAGATCCCGAGCTTGCCATTAACGTGAGTAGATTCTCTCACCTTATTCGGGAGTGCCGAAGAGAGATCCTCGCCGCAGCGATAAACGCAGATCGCGCAGAAGCCCCGACACAATCGCTCTCTCGAGAGAAAGCTGAAGAGGCAGTGGAGATCCTCAAGCAGGGAAAGATTCGGGAAGGTTTCAACCTTGCCTTAGCTGATCATCCACAAGACGCAGTTCTCGGTTTCAACGTGAGTCATCACCCGGAAACCGGAGAGCTTCGAGTTGGTCGGCCAATAACAAAGAGCGCGATTCAACGAAATAAGAATGAAGTACTAAAGAGCTTTGCCTATTCAAAGGCTCTCCTCGCAGATGAGCAATTTGATGACAGGAGCCGCGAGCTTCTTGATGGGTGGCTCGGAACTGGTAATGACTCGATAGAGCACCAGATAAAGCTCATGCGGGAGAAAGCCGACGGACTCCAGACAGTCGATAATGAACTTGGCGGAATTCTCCTGTACTCGTGCACGAGGATGTCACGAGGGCTGAAGGAGCTTCGAGATGCGTACGAGAAGAGAAAGCAGGAGGCGTTAGCTCAACCGGTCGCAGAACCATCGAAAGTACCAGTTGAGAATAAGACTGAGCAATCAGTCCCTGATAGTTCAACTCAAGTGACTACTGAACCTTCTCCCGCGAGCACTCCCGAGCGGATTGTTTCGCATTTTGAAACCCAAGTAACATCTAAAGTTACCGAACTCCTTGATGGGATAGATGTCTCTGACAGGCACTCTGATTTTGTCTCAGATTTTGGTCGACTCGCTCGCGAAGTAGAAAAGAGTGAAGATAGAGATGGTGCGCGTGAATTTGTCGAATACGCAGTAAGAGAGTTGCGAGAGGTGCTTCCAGCTGAGCGACAAGCTGAAGCGGGTGTGCTCCTCAACAACTTCCGGCAAAAGCTCGGATTGCCGACAATTAACGAACGGTCAAACAGTGCTCCCGGAGAGGGTGCACCCCAAGCTGAATATCGCCCAGCCACAAGTGTTGGTGACGATTCGGGAGATGCGCGACAAGATGTCGAAGCTCAAGAGAATGGAGCAAAAGATGCTTCTCCTTCAGTCCCTGCTACAGCAGCAGCAGGAGTTGAGGCGCCACTTGAAACTTCAGCAGTTGATACCAAAGTACCGGGCGCGGTTGACCCGGTTGTTGTCGGCGTCGAAGGATCGTCGCCTGATGCAGCTCAAGAGCGAACCTACCGTTTCCAACATGAGTTTGCCGATGAATTGTTAAGGCATGCGCTGGGTGAGACCGCTACTCCGAGGAGCCCGGAGATAAAGTCAGAGCTTCTCTTTCGCGTTGATAGAGCCCCGGGAGCGAAGGGGAAGGGGCAGAAGATTCACCGTGAGCGATTTGAAGAATGGGTAGCGAAAGCTCGAGAAGAGATTCAGAAAAGTACACCACCGAAGCAGCACGCAAGGCGGCTTGCTGCACTTGATGAGTTTGTTGAACAGGTAAAACCGGCCATTTATGAAGGAAAAGCTGTTGCGATAAGTCCACTCGGAAGACTCCGAATGGAGGCTGTCTCTCTTCGACTCAGAGCGCAAGACACGGTGCAGGCTTCATTCCAGCGAAAAGAGGGGCGATTACCCCCAGAAGCTCGAAGTTCGGAACTCGCACTCTCTGCTTCAGTAATACGAGTTTGTCGTGCGATGGAGAGGAGTTCCGAGATCGGCAAAGCTGATGCAAAGGCGCTCTTTGATGGTGCTCAAGATCGGCTCATCGCTATGGTCGAGGCGATCCCTCAGACGCAACGTGGAGATCAAGGTGTTCGAATCGGTCGGCGACTTGATCGACTTGAGCGAGCCTATGACCAGTGGTTTGAGGCGAACCAAAAGAGAGCCGAGGAGATCCGAGCACAGCGTGCTGCGGATAGGCAACAAGGTCCAGCAAGCCAAACTTCTGTCGAGAGCGTAGCCGAGGCGGGAGCGGTAAATCCTGGAGATTCAGGTGAAGTTGGCGCTCCGGAGGCCACCAGTCCTCAGGGTCCAGCGGGTGAAATCGAGGTTGACCGGGGAGCCACTGGAGACGAGAGAAATCCTGAAGACTCAGCTCAAGTTGGTGCTGCTGGGACATTTCCTGAAGATCCAGAAACTGCCACAACCGAAGCGTCTGGAGCAGATTCATCAGGAGTTTCCCCAGACTCATCAAGCGATTTAAGCGCACGATCAAACTTTGAACGGTTTGTTGAGTTTCGTCGAGTTGGGACTGAACTGAGAGTTCGGCTCACGTCGCCGTTTGATGAAAATTCAAAAGTCGTATTTCGAGTGAACCCCGCGGCTGAAGAGCGGCTCAGGCAAGAACTCCAAGTTCTGAGCAACGGAGAGAGCGATCTCTGC
>JAGRAO010000308.1 GCA_020434565.1 Bdellovibrionales bacterium | reverse complement strand
GGTTGCTTAAGTAGCATCCGGAAAGATCCGATATTTTCTAATAATGATGAGACTTCGTTCATCTCAAAGTGGAGCCACGCTCCTTGAATACATCTTTATGGCCGCGCTTGTGGTTGCGGTTGGAATAGTCTCACTTCGTGCGCTTGGGACAGATACGAAAGAAAAGAACTGCGCCGCGGTTTACGCGCTTCTTGATGGGGGAACAACCGGTACGGGTCTCCCAGCTCCAGGTGACCCTCTCTACGAAGAATGTGGCATCCCTCCCGGGCCCGACCTCGGAGACTATCCTCCTCAGGATTAATCCTCTCATGTATGAGTAGGATTCCAGTACCGATCCTGTTGATCGTGTATCCCGATAGCCGATTCACTTACTCTGTAATCGAAACCTCCGCACTTCTACTCCTTCAGCAAGGACGTGCTGCGGAATCGCACTCAGATGAAGGGGATCTCGATTCCAAATCAAGAGACTCGCCAACTTACCAACTTCCACCGTTCCAAGGAGTTCATCGAGACCGAGAATCTCGGCATTTACCCGAGTGATCAAGCCGATAGCCTGCTCAGATGTCATTCCGTACATCAGGAAGTATCGGAGCGAATCTCGCAACAACGATGCATGAATCACCGGATGATCGGTCATAAGCCCAAACGTTGCCCGGGATTCCATGAGGAGCTTCACATTCTGATAGAAAGAGTGCGAAAGCTCCGTTTTGTATCCCAAGCAACCAAGTGGTCCGTAAATGATCGATACTCCCTCTTTCGCAAAGAGCTGAAAGATCTCCTTATGATGAACGTCTCCCATATGTTCGGCCGTAACCCAGAGATCGTACTTCTGCTTCAATTCAAGAAGGTAGAGCGCATCATCTTCCTTGTGGACATGAACTTTTATAGGGCGCTCACCAGATAACGCCTCCAGAATAGCGAGTTCTTCGGTTGACATCGAAAGTTCAAACTCTCGATGAACCCGTTCCTGTTGCTTCAAGAGATCGTCTTTGGCTTTTCCTTTCTCCTGAGACTTCTGTTTGATTTCAAAAAGTTGCCGTTCTCGTGAGATAACTGCCTTTTCAGCCTTGGCCAAAAGTTCATCAAACCTCTCTTCAAGCATGGAGTACAGCCCCATGCGAGTATTCGGCCTCGGTCCCTTCCACGCGACAGTCGAGCGCGGATTCCAGCCGAGCGCCATTTTGTATCCGTAGTCTGCTATCTCAGCCTCACGGCGATGCCGAGCAAAGTTACGGATAATTTTTGCCCTACCACCAAACAAGTTACCACTTCCGGGAATGATGCAGCTGTAGAGAACTCCGAAATCAACCGCATCCTGGAATGCTCGGTCATCAAAGTAGACACTGTTGAGTGGATCATTGAGGGGTTGAATTTGATGGCTGAAGTCATTCGTCTCACCCTCTTGTCCCGGTTCTCCTTCACGAGACATTCCAATATGGGAATGAGCGTCAATGAACGCTGGGGTAACGATACCTTCAAAGTGAGGTTTGATCCTTTTGGATAAGATGTCGACTATCCTATCGCCCTCAATAACAATCGTTTTATGAGAAAGCCGCTTTCTTCCGTCAAAAAATTCAGTCGCTCGAATAATTGTCTGTTTGCCTTTGGCCATAGATCTCCTCCGCCAAGAGAGAGATAGCATAGCTGAGAGGAAGCTCGCTCGCATTATTCCTTACTTTTCTATTTTCTTGCCTCCGATTTCAGCCCATCATGCCCCACATGACAGACTTTTCTCATCTTCTTACTCCACCACTTCTCCCAAAACTCCAGGTTCGAAAGGGAGATCCGAGGTTGTTGAGTTTTCTGTCAAAGAGGGACGGGGGGTTGAAAGAGCCGAAAGCCGTTCTTGTTGGCTATCCGAGCAGCCGGGGGGCTGAGAAAAACGGGGGGAGAGCAGGAGCTGAGCTCGCACCAACTCGTATTCGCTCTCATTTATATTCGTTGACGCCTGATGCGCGTTTCTTTGACGAGCACTCTTCCCTTCTTCGTGGTGTTCTCGATATTGGAGATATTAGGGTTGGCGACAGCGTCGAGGAGAATCAGAAAATTCTTGCGGAGGTCCTTGCTCCTTACTTGAGAGCTTCAATTCCGTGTGTGGTATTAGGAGGAAGCCACGATGTTTCGTATGGACATTTTCTTGGATACGTCGCATCTGAGATGGTTATTTCGATATTAAACTTTGATGCCCACGCAGACGTTCGGGAGTTTGACGAAAACTCCGGAGGACATTCGGGCTCTCCATTCCGTCAAGCTCTTCTTCATCCATCTCAACTTCTCGGCTCATATTCGGTATACGGGCTCAATTCATGGTCTGTAGCGCGAAGTCACTTGGATTTTCTTGTTGAAAGAAACTGTCAGTTTTGTTTTTCCGATGAAATGGACCAGGCGCAGATTGATGCCCTCTTTCATTCACTCTCGAAACCAACGTTTCTCTCGCTCGATATCGATGGTTTGAGTTCCGCTGTCGCACCAGGAGTAAGCGCCCCAAATGGCTTTGGCCTTTCGCCGGAGTTGTACTATCGTGCTGCTCTTCGAGCTGGGCAGAGCAGATTTATACAATCTTTTGATGTCGCTGAGGTAAATCCAACCGTAGATCACGATGGGGCCACCTCTCGGGTTGCGGCCCTCTGTATTTGGCATTTCTTGAGAGGAATGGCAGAATGAAGAGGCTCGAGTCAGAGCTAACCTCTTGAAAAAGAGTATATTTTTGAGCGAGGACCTTTCACTCTTCCTCTGCGGAATAACACACTTTCCTTTCTAAACAGCCCATAAAACCTATGGAAGTCTGTCTGTAAGGGAAGAGATGTTAGAGGAACAAGTTGGGGCAAACTACTATCGCTTGCTTGGGGTTTCGCGAGATGCAACTTTTCAAGAAATCGACGAGGCCTACCGCTCGCTGATTGCTGCCGCTCAAAAGTTACGCCGAACAGAGGAGCTCTCTCGCCAACTGCGAGATGCCCACGAGACATTGAGCGATCCTGATCGACGTGCTCACTACGACCAGAGCCTCCCTTCTGGAATTTACTATTGGGAAGCCACTCAGGCATTTACCTGGACCCAAGATGAACTTGATGAACTCGCAAAGTCTACTCAACACGATCTTCCCGCTCATGACACCCGGCAATTCGATTCAACGCGAGCTACAGTCGATGAGCTAGAACAACTCGCACCGATAGGATACGAAGGAAATCTTCGAGAAAGTCTGGAGCATCAGATACAGGTTCCACATGGAGCAGTAGAGGCAGCGGGGATGTCTTCGATGTATGAACTAAGACCCGTCAATCACTACCTTTCGACAAGGAGAGCCATGCCTGTAACCCCCACTCAGCACTTTTACCACGACAAGTACAATATCGATTTAACTCGACAATCTGTCCTCGATATCCGTAGCTCAAAGGATATGTGGGTCGATAGGTTGTTGCTCGGGGTAGCCATC
>JAGRAO010000307.1 GCA_020434565.1 Bdellovibrionales bacterium | reverse complement strand
AGATCGTGACACGCATTGGACTTTGATACGTTGAGTGTCCTGCTGGCCGTATCAAGCTCATTCGCTGCGCGCTCTCTTGCATCGAGGAACTTCTCCAAGCTCTCTTCAGGTGTAATTTCAGGTTGCCACAAACCGTCCTTTCCGATGCCTTCTTCGCATGGAAGCTCCGGAAGCGTTAAGTCTTCCATCGCGCGGTTGAGCCGGTTTAAAGTGTCGGCCAATCCATCGTCTTTTTTGGCTGAGACTTGACCTAGTAGCTCGCGCATTCTCCTCAAAAGAGAACTATCTGGACTGTTCGAACTCATTTGTGCCCCATCTATCGAGAAATCCGTACCCTCGAATTTCAGCATAGTTATGAGCGATGTCATGGAAAAGAGTCCTTTCTTTATGTTTCTACGAAACTCTCTCCGCCCGAAGAGCTATGTCCCAGTTGAGTTATCGCTCCTCTTCTTATGTTTCGGTGAAGGAGGAATGATTGAAGGAGCAAGATAGAAAAACGCATAGGATTCCGAACTTCTTTCAGGATGCTTCGTTTTCAAACTCGCAGTTTACCGTCTTGATGGTCGTTCTACTTTAAGGTACGCGGACAGCTCCGATAGAGCGGTCGAGCTAGGGAACACTTGGAGCTGTTCCCGAAAGGACTCCATTCGGCCAGGATGGGCTGTGAAGGGAGTGCGTCGATCTGCTAATTATCTATTATTATTGAAGATATAGAATAGGTTCCCAAGCGAGAACTAAAAATGCTCTTTAGTGGCATATTATTTGCCTCATCGTCCAGACGATGCCGTCGCTTGAGGAGAGCCAGATCTCTGGTTCGCGAAAGGGTTGTCTCGGTTTCTTTTAAGAGGTTGGTTATGAGCACAAAGAGCTTGTTGTTGAGTCTGTTTTTGTCCGGTGCTGTCTTTAGCGCTGGTGAAGCGTTAGGACAGCCGAATGGAATCGATCTTCCGGGCGATGGTGCTGAGAGATTCGAGGTGAGCAATTTGCAACAGAAGAGCTGCGACTCCATTCTCCGGGGGCAAATCACTTTCACACAGCTGAAAAGTGCGGTGAGTGGAACGTGGGATGAAAACCATGATGGTGAGGTGGAGGTCTGTGTCAGCGGAGAGGTTGTTTCAGAAGTTGGAAATATACATCCAATAACTATCTCCCGGTCTCATGTACACTTGAGGGGTCTGCCAAAGTCTGACGGCGGACGGAGTCTTATAAAATCTGAAAATGGGCCCTACTCCGCTGTTCAAGTTGTCCCGGGCGCGGAGCAGGTATCAATCACTGGATTCGATTTCGATCTTCGTGGAGGTACTTACATTGGTATTTTCATAGATGGCTCTGCGGAAGTGAAGTTGCTTTCGCACCTTCACTTCTCCCTGTTTGGCCACGGGTCCGAGGGAGTCTTTGTTTCATCGCCTCAAGGTGTGGCTCAACCGCTTTCCCTCATAAAGGCAGAGGAAATTGAAATAGATGCCTATGGGTGGGAGAGCCGCGGGATGTACATTCGTTCAAAAGTAGGAGAAGTAACGAATCTGTCGGTGAATCTGAGAGGAGAGGCTCAATATGGATTGGTTACTTACTCGGCGGGTCGAGTAGAGAGCTTGGATGGGGTATCGATTGTCTCGCACGACGGTTCTTCACTTGCCGTAGGCATCTGGGGAGCGATTCGGTCGATAAACAATGTCCTTTTGCTGGTTCAAGATTCTCCCCCCGAATCTTTCTCCTATTCAACGGGGCTCTATGTGTACTCGGAGCAGGTCTCAAACATCTCCAGCTATTTCTTCGGAAGAGGCGGCACGAATTTTATCTCTCCGATGGTGAATTTCGGGCATGTCCAGGTCGAAAATATCACATTCGTATCTGATAGTGACCTCAGCAGCGAATTGTTTGGACTTGCGGCACTCGAGGTTTTTGTTGATGAACCGGGCTGGTATGGAGTAGCAACAGTGAAGAATCTTTCGATCGCGAACTTCGGGAGCTTTGGCTTGAATCCCGCATCGCTCGTTCTTCGTGGTCGGGTGGCGGCGAATATTGAAGGGTTCGACATTCGAAATTTTGATGAAAGCGACAATGGCGAAATTGGTGCCGAAGGAGTCGGAATCTCTCTTCAGCCCTCTTGGGACGACGGGCCGTTGCCCACCGTCTCCTCCCTTAGGAACGGATCGATTGTGGCGCACCAATGTTTCCTTGATCCTTTTGATGTTCTGCCGAATGCTCAAAGTGTCGACAATGTGACCTGCAATGGTTTGAGCAGTTAGGTGATGAGTGAGAAGCTCTGAGATCTATCGTGTGTGTTGACCTTGGGTGCAGGCCAACTCCCGTACTCGTGCAGCGAGGACCTTGAAAACAGGGATGCCGGCCTTCTACGCTCCTCTTTTTCTCTCTTTTGGTTCTTTCTTGGTACATGCCAACTCTGATTTTATCTAGTAGCTTAAAGGAAGCCGCCGTACCTGAGTGATAGAACTTTGTATTTTGGCTATCTCCACAGTGGCAGTGGAAGAGGTGGCTTGGCTCTCTGCTTCATCTAACTTCCTGATTGCTCGAAGTGGGGGCTCTATATCCTGTTTGCTAGGGTGTACCTGTCCAATTGAGCCAACAGAGCACTGCGAAGGGGCTGCCTTTGGATGCTCCGCATCATTTGATTTGCTCGGACCCCCTCCATATAATTTTGCTTGAACCGTCTGTTCCTTTCCAGTTCTAGCTGAGAGTAGTGCTTTCTCTTTTTCCTCAAATAAGGTTTAAAAGGAGGTTCCTTTGTCTCGTCTTAGTGGCAATTTCGAGTCTCACCATCTTTGCGGTTTCCTCTTTCATTTTGCGCATTGGTGTGTTGCGAACATACTTGTCGTTAGTTTCGTTTTAAGAACGTTCGTCTTCTTAGAGGGCGTTGTATTGACGTTCTCCTTCGGCTGGCCTTTTTTGTTCGTCGTTCTGGCTGCGCTGCTTGCCAGTTGGGATGTGCCTCTCCATCTCCTTCTCCACATTCGTGGGAAAGGCCATGTGGGTCTGCACAAGATTCAGGGGCTATTCCTTCTCGTGGGCGAGTGTTTCATCTTCTCGGCATTTGTGAGCTCTGCAGGAACTCTTTCTGCCCATCTCGTGAATTTCGCTTTGGGATCTGTCGTGTTGACGCTCAGTATGTTTGTGATGGGAGCGCTGACGATAGCTCAAGCAAAGCCCTACATTCCTATGCTTCCTGGAGTCTGTCAGGAGTGTGGATACTTTGTCGATGCAGACCTTCTTGAGGCCCCCGAAGTTCGAGTCTGTCCCGAGTGCGGTGAGCCACTTACAACGAGAGATTCAATTTGAGAAAGGTACATTTGAGGAGAGTTGGAGAACACCACTCTCAGGTAGAACTCCGTCATGCCTTCCCTTCTTGTCCTACTGGTCCACTCCGACCTTCATGCGTCGCTTATGTCAATGAGCAGTGGCCGATAGAAGGCCTTCTCGGTCGAATAGATTTGATAGCGAAAGTTGTGATG
>JAGRAO010000306.1 GCA_020434565.1 Bdellovibrionales bacterium | reverse complement strand
ATTTAGGGGGGTGAGTACGCAGTCAGGATGCGCTCACACTCCTTCCTTCACTCGTCAACGAGTACTCTATGGAAGAGGTTTTTCATCTCGCAATTTTTCGTCCCTTTGCTCCGCATGACGAGAGCCTCGAGCCCCTATTTCAACGACACGGCTTTCGACTCACCGTCTATGATCACTTTGATCAGGCTCTTGAAATTGAAACCTCGGACCCACACGCCCCAAAAGCAATCGCTGTGCCTCTGCGGCTCGCAGACGGCTCAAGTGGTATCTCTACCTGTCTCAAACTTCGGTCGACTCCTGAGGTCGGAGATCTCCCTGTCGTTGGAATCTCTTTTTCGCCTGAGCGCCCGGTCATTCAAGCCTTTTACGAAGTTGGCGCGGACCGCGTTGTCGTTTTCCCTTTCGAGCCTGAACTGGTCCGGTTCGAACTCGAAGCGCTCAGCCTTCGGCTCAAGTCCTATCGGGAACAATTGAGGACCTCTCGCGAACAATCGGGATTGAGCAAATCGGTAATGACTGCCTTCAATCTCTTTCGAGAAGGACTGCTTCTTTTCAATACGAATTACGAATTGAGCTCTGCGAACTCTAGCGCGAGGACTATGCTCAGCATAGGAAGCGAGCTGAGCGAACGCGATGCCAATCAAATAGAGAAGATTTTTCGGCAACTCCTGGTTGAACACGTCAAGCGCCAGGCTGCCGGAATCGGAGAGCATGCTGAAAGCCACTTTGAAACCCACGTAGCGAGACTCTCGGGCGGCTCATTTCGGAGTTCTGTTCGGGTGCGAAGTTTACATGCACTCGATGGTCATTTCTTTGGACTCGCAGCTGCACTCACTGACTTAAGCGAGCTTGAGCAACTCGCCGCAGTACTCGACCAAGCTCAACGAACCCGATCGTTCGCCCTCTTGGCTGGTGCAGCAAGTGTGCGCTTGCTTGACCCCTCACACCAGCAGATGATCGTGTCCCCGATTAACAAACTGAGTGAAATCCTCTCACAGGAAGAGCGGAGTGCACCGATAGAATCTCTTCTCGCGACGCTCCTTGAATTTCTCGACGTCGTGATCAACCCGAGTGTCTCTGTAAAAGTTGATGTTCGAGAGCCGGGTCGAGTAGCGCTCACTCCACCTGATTTCTTCCAACTCCTCGGCCACCTCATTTTGCATGCGGTGCAGTTTGCTGGGAAAGCTGGCGAAGCAAAGGTTGAAGTCCTTCCAAATGCTCCCGGAGAGGGCATTCCAATAATGGTGAGTGCCAAATCGACGAAAATTACTCCACCCATCCCCTCCGATTACCTTTCGCGTTTGATCGAGGGTGATCTCGCCCCGAATCCGCACAATAAACGTCTCGACGAGCCTCGAATAGCAACAGGGCTCCGTGCCGCTCAAACGCTCGCTGAAAAGTATCGAACGACCGTTGAATACCGCATGCCAGAACCCGGCGTGATGAAACTCCGGGTCAAAGTACCTGCTTGCTATAGGCACAAAGGGCGGACCTAGTCAGCAACCCGTTCCGTTAGGGCTCCAAGAACGCCGCTCGATGAAGACGGCTCAACCGAAAAACGGTATTCCTTCAGACATTGCAGGAATTCGGTGGTGTAATTGTCTTTTGCTGTTTGGTAGCATCGATATTTTAAGTGCTCCGACGGTGCCAGCCCGCAAGTGCTAATAGCTCGCTTATAGTCGTCATACGCTCGTTCAATACAATGAGCCAGATCGTAATTAGGCCCGTCAAGGAGGATCTCTATGAGCTCATCATCCGAAAAAGCCACAAACGGGTCTTCAAATATATCCTTCGACTGGGCAGTGACCGGAGCCCCCGTCATACAGGAGAGACAGAGGAAAGAAAGAACGATATACAATCGCTTCATAGAAGAACTCCCTCATATTCCGATCCAAGAAGATTCCTGGACTCGAATTGTGAAGGGTTATGCGCACGGCTCTATCAATGTGCGGTTATCACATTGAGTAATTTCGGCTTTTCTCGCCCGATTCTCAAAGAACTCAGCTTCACGCCCGAGAGTGAAAATTGAGTGCCCACCGTCTCGGTGGCACCCTCCCCTCCATCCCAATGAAAAATGAGAGCCTCGAGACCGCATATAGCGACCTACGGTTTCACGACGCAGTGAGAATTCTCTCCAAGCCCTCAGATTTGTGGGTAATTACAATACATTATTGATCGGTGACGGATCCTCAATCAAATAATGCTCTTTAGTGGCATAATTTGTGCTTTATGTGAATCAGTTTGCTCTTTGAAAGTTGGAGGTGGGAAATGAGGTCAACGATACGCACTTTTGGACAGGCCGTAGTTCGGGGAGCCCTGCTCTCAGTAATGATCGGAACCGTAAGCGGCTGCCTGTCAGACGGAACCGTCGATCAAAGCCAGCTGTATGTTAATGGTGTCTATTCAATTGACGAGGATTTTGAATACCTCCGTGAATGTCTGCTTCTCGATCCGGATTCTTGTGACTATCGCTTCGAGTTCGATGAATCTCAGTCGGGCAAAACGGTGAAAGGTGCTGCATTCAAGGATTTTATGGCATCCCTCTCCAGTGACCAGCAGACGTGTGCCGAAACCACCCTCCAAGAGATCAAAAACTTGAACGAGAAGTCAGCGCTCTCAGATGACACATTCAGAGAACTTCTGATTGAAGGAGCGTCGCTCTGTCACATCTTTTGATTGCATGAGAGTACAGCAAACGATTGCTTAAGAGGCTGTATGAGGAGGAGCGTATGGAGCCAATCTTTGACTCGAGAAAAAGTGCTCAAGGGAAAATTGAGGAGAGCCGCGAGCTTCTCTCAGAAAACACACTTCCACACGATTCTCTCAGTGCAATTGGAACTGAAAGGACACCCAAATACGAGAAGCTGAATGATGAAGCAAGTTCTCATCGCGCTATCGACCAAGGCCACTCCTTTAGCTCGGCGGAAGAGATCCACGATACTTCGGCACCTCAACAAGCTCTACCGGCAACTGAGATAGGAAAAAATGAAAGATATGGTGTCGAACAGTTTAGAGCTGAACGAATTCGATGTTGGCAACGTATAGAAGAAGCCCACGATAGGAGGACTGCTCATTCGCTCGCTATGAGCTCTATTCTGTATGGAGTTGGAGCGGCAATGATGGTCACTGGTGCAGGATTTGCATGGCTTGCTCATGGGAATGCCCTGGGAGCGATTGTTGCAACCACTGCAGCCTTAGTCCTCATCGCTACGAGCTACTTTGCGGCGCGAGAAGCGTCTCGAATTCAGAGAGGACGTGATTGAGTCGTGGATGCCTCAAGATAACTCTTTCGTGCAGTACCGTGCATAGGATAGGAACAAAAACATTTACGTTAGCTTAACTACTCGTTACCGGTGGGCAGGTACACTGCACACTGGCAACGAGTAGAAGCGGACCTTTGAAGGGTACCGTATCATCCAACTCGTTCCGAGAATTCGGGGTGATAGTCTCTCGACTACCACCCCGATCTAGTTTCGCGAGTTTTCATCGACGCCTGGAGACTGGGTTACCAGC
>JAGRAO010000305.1 GCA_020434565.1 Bdellovibrionales bacterium | reverse complement strand
TTCATTTTTCGTAACTGGACTTGAAAGAGCCAAGCAGCATTCGATTGATTTTGTGTGGGCAAAGATCGTTCCATCAAGAGTTCCGATCCCACTCTTAACTGAGGCCATAGAAGAGGTTTTTGCTCTTGGTGGCGGTACCGTAACAGTGGCCTCGGGAAAGGAAGAGAAAGTCTATAGTCGAGAGCGTGCCTGCCCGATCTGTCGCACCGGGTTTTTTCGTCCAGATCCGGAAGATCTCTCGTTTCATTCCAGAAGAGGGCGGTGTGAATCGTGTGGGGGGAGCGGCTATCAACGCTCTGGAGCTCTTTGCAAGCAGTGCGACGGCATGCGACTGCAGCCCACTGGGTGCAATATTCGAGTCGGTGAATTCAACATAACGGAGCTCTGTCTCCTTCCCGCCCCAGAAATTCAAGAAGAGCTCGAGCACCTTGAGTGGCCGAAGCACCTCCGGCCGGTTGTATCACCCGTACTTCGGGAGGTCTTTGCTCGACTCAAGACCCTGGAGGCTCTCGGACTTAATTACATCCCGCTCGATCGATCGTGCGATACTTTATCGAATGGAGAACTTCAACGGCTCAGACTCTCCGCTGCTCTCGGAACTCCGCTCTCTGGAGCAATGTATATCTTTGACGAACCAAGTGCTGGGCTTCACCCACACGACAATTTCCGGGTTCTTCAGAGATTGAAAGACTTAAGAGAAACTGGAAATTCGGTCGTACTGATAGAGCACGATGAACTCAGTGTCTCCTCATCCGATTATGTCGTGGAAGTCGGGCCCGGCGCAGGAAGAGAGGGTGGTGAAATTACGTTTCATGGCCCTCAGAGTCAGTATCCCGGCCTTGCCGTGGCACCGATCGAGCAAAACCCGACAAATGGCAAGCCCTCAATCGAAAGCTCTTCGCAAGAGATCTCAATAGTCGGGGGAACCTGCCACAATATTGAAGGCTTGAATCTCACTCTCCCATTGCAACAGCTCGTTGCGACAGTTGGAGTCTCTGGAGCAGGAAAATCCTCTCTCGTAAAAGGGATTCTCTTTGACACTCTGGACAAGTATGAACGCGGCTCTACCTCGTTTAGGAGTGCTGCCGCATCCATCAAGAGTTCTCTCTCAATTGACCGGCTTGTCTTGGTCGACCAATCTCCTATCGGGAAAAACTCCAGATCAACTCCCGCGTCTTACCTCAAAGTCTGGGATGAAATTCGAAAGCTTTTTGCAGCGACCGTAGAAGCGCGTGCCCGAGGATGGAGTGCAGGATTCTTTAGCTATAATTCCGGCGATGGGAGATGTCGCGAATGCAAGGGGCTTGGTCAGCAACGGCTTGAGATGAGCTTCCTCGCAGAAGCTTCTGTTACGTGTGAGTATTGTCGAGGGACTCGCTATTCGGACGAAGCGCTCACTATTCAGTACCTCGGGAAGACGATATCACAGGTGTTGAATCTCACTTTTGAAGAGGCAAAAAATCTCTTTTCGAATCACAAGAAGATTCATCGAACTCTCCACACCGCGTGTGAGATCGGTCTGGGATATCTCACGCTTGGACAGAGTTCCACCACTCTCTCTGGTGGGGAGAGTCAACGAATCAAGCTCGTATCGGAACTCGCTTCTGAGCCGAGGGGGCACGGGGTGTACTTCCTTGATGAGCCAACTGTCGGGCTTCATCGAAGCGACGTAACGAAGCTCGTTCGAGTTCTCAAACGAATTGTATCACGGGGAAACTCCGTGTTTGTTATAGAGCATGACCGTGATCTGATAGAAGCTGCCGATTACCTGGTAGAGATGGGACCGGGCCCCGGAGAAAGAGGAGGAAAGGTCATCTTTGCGGGAACGCCAAAGGAACTTAAGAAAAGGCACACGCCGTGGGGCAACCTCCTTCGAGGTGAGCCTTTGACTATTCCCACCAGCGAAGTTTACGCCTAACTCATTTTCAATCAGATGAACACGCTGAACAGCCACCAGCTGGGCCTTTCCCGTTACAGCTAGGAGACTCACTCGAACCTGACGAGTCAGACGACGTATCGGACTTGGATTCACTTGCAGCTTCGCGAGTCGATCCGTTACTCCCACTGTTGCTCGAACCGCCCGAACGAGAGTAGTCCGTCTTGTACCAACCACTTCCTTTAAGATGGAATGCACTTGGGGAAAGCAGACGTGTCACTTTTTGACCAGTCTCCGGACACACAGAGAGATCTTCATCAGACATTTTCTGGATAACCTCAAAGGTTGTCCCATCTTCACGTTGATATTCTCGAATTGGCATATACAAATTCCCGAAACTACTGAAATTATATCATTTTTGCGGGTCTCGTGACCTAGCAACGCTGTATATATGTTGCTATAAGCATAAGTTACGGTATTTCAAGCAGGTTTTCGAGACTGCTCGAAAACAATCAGCGTACTCTTATATTGATGAAAAACCAAATTCTCCTCATAGACGACGATAACTCTTTTCGAAAACTTCTTTCGGTCAGGTTAAAGTCCTTTATTGCCGAGCCGGTCTTTACCGAGTTCGATCATCTGGCGTCAGCACGAAAGTTTCTTCAGGAGCAAGAGAGCCTCCCGTTTGAACTCGTTGTCCTCGATCAACACCTCCCCGACGGCTCTGGCTCAGACTTCCTTGCCGAAGGTTGGTTTCAAGACATAGCGGTTTTATCGGTAAGCTCAGACGACGCACCAGAGATCCCAGGCCAATCGATAACCGCCGGTGCTGGATACTTTTTGTCAAAGAAGAGCATTTCCGAGCCGCTATTCGCCCCCCTTGTTCGAGGGTTGATGGAACGCAACCGCTTGATGAAAGAGCTCCTCTCTTCAAGAGTAAACAATGCTGTAATTGATTCTATTAAGACTCACGTAGGAACTCTTCGGCACGAAGTAAACAACCCACTCGGTGCCGTGCTCGGAGCCGCGTATCTCCTTCGAATGAGCGAGCAAGCGACCCCTGAACAGAAAGAAGCAGCAGAGCTCGTTGAACGGAGCGGAAAGCGAATTAAGCACGTGCTCGACGAAATATGTAAGGCAATCGAGCTTGAGACTCCACTTCAAGCAGTGAACAAAGCCAACCAGAGAGTATTCCACATCCCGGGGGACAAGCCTTGGGAGGAGTAAAAGAGCTCACGGAAGGTAAGAAAGCACCAGCATTTTCTCTTCCTGACCAAAATGGGGAAATGCTTCGTCTTTCTGCAATCGACACGGAGTATACCGTCCTATTCTTTTATCCTAAGGACAGCACTCCTGGATGCACGATTGAGGCCAAAGGATTGAGTGATAACAACTCTCAGTTCAAAAAGCTCGGCGCGACCGTAGTCGGTCTTTCGGGGGGAGACACGACTTCGAAACATAAGTTTTGTTCCAAATACAACTTGAAGGTTCGGCTTGTTGCTGATGAGGATTTTGCTGTGGCAAAGAAGTACGGGGTATTCGGGAAGAAATCATTCATGGGGAAAACGTTTGACGGTATTCACCGAACGACTTTTGTCCTTGATCGAAATAAAAAAATTCTCAAAGTCTTTTCGAAAGTGAAACCCGCTGATCA
>JAGRAO010000304.1 GCA_020434565.1 Bdellovibrionales bacterium | reverse complement strand
AAGGGCTTTGTTGATACTCCCTCAGAGGATGGTACTCATCGGAACACCTTAGCCCTCTTTCGCTTCAAAGACCGGAATGTGCCCTTTAACGTTGGAATCCCTGAATGGTTGCTGACAGTTCCAAAACACTTCGCTCTCTCGAAATAGAGGGCGCGCGAGAAAACAATCTTCAAGACCTTCACCTAAGATTGGAACACGATCTTTTTACCTGCGTTACGGGCCTTTCGGGATCAGGGAAGTCATCACTCGCCTTTGATACGGTTTATGCCGAGGGCCAGCGCCGCTACATCGAAACCTTTTCTCCCTACACGCGGCAATTCTTCGATAAAGTAAGAAAGCCTGATGTCCTCTCTCTCGAAAATGTTCGTCCATCTCTCGCTATTCAGCAACGTGTTCGAGTGACCAGCTCGCGCTCAACCGTTGGCTCCATGACCAACCTCAACGACTTTCTCAAGATCCTTTGGTCTAATCTCGCGACACCGTTTTCACCTACAAGCGGGCGTGAGCTGGTGCGCTGGACTGCTTCTTCACTCGCTCAACACCTTCTTGATCTTGAGTCGCCCTTACCTAAGCACTCTGCTTTGCTCATTTCAGCTCCGGTCGTACTTCCGCAGAACAAATCCCTCGTGGCGAATGAGCGAGAGCGCTTGCAACTCCTTGGCTATTCGCGGGTATTTTCGAGGAAGGAGAGCCGCGTTCAAAAACTCGAAGAATTAAAATTCGAACTACGCCCTCTTCAAGCCATCGATATCGTACTGGATAGACTCTCTCTCAGAAATGCCTCAAGGGAGACTTTGCGTGAATCACTCGAGCAAGCGTTTCAGTTGGGGCGTGGATATCTCACTCTTTTTTTTCTCGACGACAGCAAGCAACTTGTCGATTCCTGGCGGCACTCGACTTTCTATCAGAGTGCGGATCCTCATGAAGCTCCGCTCGAGGTAGAAATTCCAATTCCCCGACCTGCGCTCTTTGACCCAAATTCCCCGATAGGGGCGTGCGAAGAATGTAAAGGCTTCGGTAAGATTCTCCGAATCGACGAAGGCAAAGTCATTCCAAATCCAACGCTCTCGATCTCTGGGGGAGCGATTCAACCGTGGACCTCTCCGTCATACGAGCACTGTCAACGAAAGCTTCTGCAGTTCGCGGAGGCAAATGAGATTTCGGTCGAAACTCCGTGGCACAAACTCTCTCGTAAACACCAAAGAAGCATTCTTGATTCTCGGGAGCGAGGATTTCGAGGAGTTCTTCCTTGGTTTGAAAAGCTAACCGGCAAAGCCTATAAAATGCATGTTCGAGTCTTTCTTGCGCGTTATCGATCTCAGGTAACCTGCCCCGTTTGTAAAGGAGGAAGGCTCAAAGCGCCGGCTCTGCTCTTTCGTCTAAACGGTCTCAATATGACCGAGCTTTGGGACACCCCGATTGATGAACTCCTGGAGTGGGCTGAGGGTGTTCAAGGTATGCTTCATCAGAGCGCAAAACTCGACTCTCGTGATCTCCGAGAAGTTCTTGTCCGGTTTACTCTTCGCTTAGACTATCTCAGGTCACTTGGGCTTTCGTATCTCTCTCTGGGGCGACAATCTCGAACCCTTTCTGGAGGAGAGACTCAACGGGTGAACCTTGCCGCAGCCCTTGGGAGTGACCTTGTATCAACTCAGTTTGTCTTGGACGAACCCTCTGTTGGTCTCCATCCGAGAGATACGGAGCGCCTCATTGAGAGCTTTCATTCTTTGCGCGCGCGAGGGAATAGTCTCCTCGTTGTTGAGCACGATCTCGACTGCATTCGATCGGCAGATCGTGTGCTCGAACTTGGACCTCAAGCTGGAGCGCAGGGAGGCCAAATTGTTTATCATGGCCGAGCTCGGGCATGGCCCGGAGTTGATCGAAAGGGAGGTTCCCTGCCCCCTCGAAAGCTTCCAAAGCGCCTCTCAAAGTGCCTCTCTATTCGAAATGCCGTTGCCAGAAATCTCAAAGGAATCAACATAGACATTCCCGTCGGATTGTTCAGCTCGATAACCGGAGTCTCCGGTAGTGGAAAAAGTACCCTTGTGAACGAAGTGATCATGAATGGCTTTCGCCTATATTCAACGGGAATGCAACCAAAGACCGAGGAAAATCTCGTTGAAGGCTTTGAGCACTTTGAAGGTGTTTCTCTGATTGATCAGGCGAGTCTCGCCAAAAGCCCTCGCGCTAACATCGCCACCTATAGTGGACTCTGGGATTCTATCCGCACCTCTCTTGCAGATACAGAGGAGGCCAAGATTCGCTCTCTCACAAAATCGTCATTTTCCTTCAATGTTGAGGGAGGACGGTGTCCAACGTGCAAAGGCGCCGGCGCAATTCGCGAGGATATGCAATTTCTCAGCGATGTCTATGTTCTCTGTGATGATTGTCTCGGGAAGCGTTTTCAACGCAAACCTCTCGAAGTCCATTTTCTCGGTAAGAACGCTGACGACTGGCTTCACACAACGGTCGAAGAATGTTCCAAGACTTTCCCGGCTCAATCGAAATCGTCTTCGACTGCAGAGATCCTGCGTCAGCTTGGGCTTGGACACTTGCGACTTGGACATTCTCTCAGTGAACTTTCTGGTGGTGAAGCCCAACGCCTTAAACTCGTTCCCTTCTTAGAGACTCGGAATGCCCAACCACACCTCTTTATTTTTGATGAGCCGACTACAGGTCTTCACCTCTACGATGTTCAAAATCTCAATGGGGTCTTAAGAGAGCTCACTACCCTCGGACACACAGTCGTTTGTATCGAGCACAATCAGGAATTGATCCTCGCCTCAGACTATGTGATCGACCTCGGACCAGAAGGGGGGGACGGCGGCGGACAAGTTGTTCAGGTCGGATCACCCCAACACTTTCTTGTCGCTGAACCAGGAGATGGCTCATACACCGCTCGGTACCTGCAGGAATATGTAGCCAGCTTCACGAAGCCGCCCGTTGGCTCAGAAAAAGGCGAGTTTTCCCCAGCCCTACGCCCCGAACCACTTGAGATAAGAGGTGCAAAGGAACACAACCTCAAGAACCTTTCACTCCAAATTCCGCATGATCAAATAGTGGCGCTTACTGGTATCTCCGGGAGCGGTAAGTCCACAATCGCAAAGGACATCATTTATGCGGAGGGACAGAGGCGCTATCTCGATTGCCTTTCACCTTATGCACGGCAATTCATTCGAGAGCTCAGTAAACCGGATATTAAAGAAATTGTGAATATCCGACCTACCATCTGTGTCTATCAACACACATTTCAACCGGGAAGGCTCTCGACTGTTGGAACAATGAGTGAAGTTTACAACTTCCTCAGACTTCTCTTCTCAAAAGCTGGCACTCAGTATTGCCCTTCCCATCCGGACCAAGCTGTGAGTGCTCTCTCGAGCGAAGAGATAACTGAACTCCTGAGAGAGTACGGAAGCAAGGAGGTGCGCCTTCTCGCACCTATCATCAAAGGAAAGAAGGGGACTCATAAAGCGGTCTTTCAGCGCGCTATTGATTCTGAAATTGGTGAGGTACGAGGCGACGGAGTGCTTGGCTC
>JAGRAO010000303.1 GCA_020434565.1 Bdellovibrionales bacterium | reverse complement strand
GAACGGAATACCACTGCCGTTGGCTTACTTTTGAGTATTGCTATAGGGCGTTTTTCAGCGCGACTCGTGTTCAGGAGTCGCTCTGCGAAATTTTGGCTCACGAAGATGTAGCATGTGGGCTCGAGTGGAAACCGTCGGTCGTTCGTTTTTTCTATGACTATCACAAATGAAAAGCTCCTAGAGACTCTCGAGCGACTCACTTCGGTGAAAGCTCTTGTTGTGGGTGATTTAGTCCTCGATAGATACATCTGGGGCAAAGTTGAGCGGATAAGCCCTGAAGCACCGGTACCCGTAGTTCATGTTCGGCGAGTGGAGGATCGACTCGGTTGTGCAGGTAATGCCGTTGCCAACTTAAGTGCGCTTGGGGCGCAGGTCAGGCTCTGTTCGCTCGTTGGAGATGACGAAGAAGGAAGGATTCTCCAGCAGCTGCTTGCGGGAATTTCTGTCGATACCTCGGGTCTTTTTGTAAACCCCCAACGGCCAACTATTGTAAAGACACGAGTGATCGCACATTCACAACAGGTCGTTCGAATTGATCGTGAGGAAGTCGAGCCATATTCTTTGTGGGGGCGAACTGGCGTAAAGGATTTTCTCGCACGTTCGCTTGAGAGTTGTGATGTCGTGGTTTTGTCGGACTACGGCAAGGGAATTATAGATGAGAAACTCTTGCCCAAAATTGCTCGTGGCGCGGTTCTCAACTCCAAAAATATTCCTGTTGTTGTCGATCCGCATCCGCAGAATTTTGCCTATTATTCTGGTATCACGGTTGCAAAACCAAATAGAGCTGAAGCTGAACTCGCGAGCGGAATCAAGATCACTTCGCGCGAAACAGCGCTTGAAGCTGCGCGAGTTCTTAAAAAGAAGTGGCAAGCAGAGGTTATGCTCATCACGTTAGGAGAGGATGGCTTATTGCTCCTTTCTGATTCAAATGCGAAGGGTCTCTTTTTACCAACGCAGGCCCGTGAAGTCTTTGATGTGAGCGGCGCTGGCGATACTGTAACGGCAGTTTTTTCTGCGGTCCTTGCGCTTGGCGTTGAACATGAGATAGCAGGAGAGCTTGCAAATATTGCGGCTGGGATCGTCGTCTCCGAAGTCGGAACCGCTCCTATAACACTCGATAAATTGCGGGATGCGATCCATGTCAGGAAAGTCTAAGGCGGCTCCCAAGAGAGCCTCTCCGTTCAGTATGACCGGGTTTGGGAGGTCTTCTCAGAGTGAACGTGGAATAATCCATACCGTTGAAATACGTTCTGTGAATAGCAGATTTCTCGATCTCGTTTTACGCCTTCCGGCAGGCTTCACCCATCTTGAGTCTGAGATCCGGAAAGTCCTCGCGGCGAAATTGCATCGAGGGCGAGTTGAAGTCACGATCTCCAGGGAAGTAGAGGAAGCAAGAGATGAAGGTTTTCACTTCAATGAGTCTCTCTTGCGTTCGGTGTATGCGGGGGTTGCGGCTCATCTCGAAAACTCTGAAATCTGGAGTGAGAGGGTTCGCGAAAGTTTCGTCTCGGCGCTTCTTCAGAGGCGTGAGATTCTGGAATTTGAGGCGGTTCCTGAAGACATAACAGAAGAAAAGGGGCTGATCTTCTCGGTTTTGGCGGATGCGCTTTTGTCGCTGCTTGAGGCTCGAAAGGCTGAAGGGGCAAGCCTTGGGAAAGATGTTGAAACGAGAGTATCTTTCATAGAAGAGTTGGTGAACTCTATTGAGGCGAGACAGGGGAATCGACCAGCGGAGCTCCAGAAGCGCTTTGAAGAGCGGCTTTCGAAGCTTACCTCAGAGCGAGAGATTGATCCGGAACGGCTCGCGCTTGAAGTCGCGATCCTATCGGATCGAATTGATATTTCAGAGGAGATAACCCGCTTAAAGACGCATCTGTCAAAAACTCGAGAAACGCTTGGTCTTCATCCTTGTGGGAGAAAGCTCGATTTTTTTACGCAAGAAATCGGTCGAGAATTGAACACCATATCTTCTAAGGCTCAAGATAGTGAGATCCAGCATAGTATTATTGAAGCAAAGGCTGAACTTGAAAAAATTCGTGAACAGGCAGCGAATATTGAGTGATGGAAGAACTGTGAAGTCACAGAGGATTTTTCTATTTCGTGAAGTCTTGAGAGGAATCAGAGAATTCATATGAAAAGTGGACTGGACTTTAGAGCCGAATGGTTTCAGAGCGAGTTCACGCGCCAGCGTGGAGTGTTTCTTAGCCTGATCGGAGCCGCTGGGAGTGGAAAGTCGACGATTGGTGCGCGTCTCCTAGAGCTCTTTCCCTCAGACCTTTCGCTTTCGGTTTCGGTAACCTCGAGGACTCCTCGCCAGGGAGAGACTCCCGGAAAGAGTTATGATTTTGTGTCCCGAGGAGAATTCGAAAAGCGAATCCGAGAAGGGTATTTTTTTGAATGGGAAGAAACGCACGGGAATTATTACGGAACTCCGCAGAATACAATCGATTCTGTGATGAACGGGTCAACCGATCTGCTTCTTGATATTGATATTCGGGGAGCGATTCACTTTAAACGCTCTTTCCCCTCTGAAGCAGTGAATGTTTTTTTACTTCCTTCTAGCGGCGCAGTGCTCCGTGATCGCTTGATGAAGCGTGAGAAAGGTAATGTTGAAGAGGTCGAGCGTCGTTTGCAGACTGCAGAGCGAGAGTATGTTCAGCTCTTGCAGGAAGGGCGAAACGAGGGAATGGTAGATTACGTGATCGTAAACGACGATCTCGATATCGCTTTCCATAAAGTGTGCTCGATACTCCTGACCGAAAGAAGCCGTTTGGCGAGGATGAGCGAGGACTCTTTAAGAGGAAGAATGAAATAGTATGGATGCAATGAAACAAGAATTATTCGGCACTCTTTTCGGTCGTTTCCCAATTCGAATGGTAATCCTGGCAGTTCTTTGCGTCTCATTCGTTTCCTGTTCAACCTTTCGGGGATCTTCCCGTAATACATCGGGGGCGCGCTTTGAAGATGTGGTTGGAAAAAATTTTGAACGGGAAGAGGTCAACATTACAATAGCTCGGACACTCCTGCAGGAGCGCTTTCAGGAGAAAGAGCTTCGCGAAGCTCTGCGAGTGGTAAAGGTATTTCGTCGAGGGAAGACAAGACCGTTTCCGGAGTATCGTCTCTTTGATGTTCGAAAAGGAAGTCCCTATGATCTCCTCGGGCTTAAAAGCGGTGATATCGTCCTTGCGGCGGACGGTTGGATCGTCTTTGGTCCAGAAAAAGTCGCAAAATACGCTGAATTATTGCAGTTTGCGAATACTGGTTCCTTTGTGATCGATCGTGATGGGAAGCTCATAGAGCTTCTCTTGTCGATTGAACCGTTCCGAGAGGACACGACCATCCCTCGTTGAGCAGGTTCCAACTTTTCCTGTCGGTCCTTGGTCGGGGAACAAACACAGCGTTTTGTCGTTCTCGAGCTGGTGGTTCTGCGAACTTTTCGTAGTTTGAGAGCTGCTGGCAAGTTCTTTTCGGGAGATTTCCTCAGTAAATTTTGGCAGTCAGTCGATAGCAAGATGAAGGATCTTTGGACGTGTTCTTTTCTG
>JAGRAO010000302.1 GCA_020434565.1 Bdellovibrionales bacterium | reverse complement strand
CCCAGTTCTCGGTTTGACAGCCGCACTTCACGGGAATGAACTCAACGGTATTCCTGTAATTCACCGCCTTATGCAGCAGCTTAATCTCGAGAAACTTGCCGGTACAATCGTCGGTGCCTTGGTGCTGAATATGCCGGGCCTCTTGAGAGGTGAGCGCTATCATCCGGACGGAACCGACATGAACCGGATTGCGCCGGGAAAACCTGACGGAAACCAGAGTGAGCTTTATATTTATCGCTTAACGGATCGGCTTCTTCCAGATCTCAACTATCTGATTGATCTCCATACGGCGAGTTTCGGTCGGGTCAACTCGTATTATGTACGGGCTGATATGGGAGATGACGTCACCTCACGCATGGCTCGACTTCAGAATCCACAGATTATCTTGAATAATCCTCCAAATGACCGGACTCTTCGAGGTCATGCTGCCACTCGCGGAATCAAGAGCATTACCCTCGAATTGAAGGACCCGTTTATATTTCAGTACGATGTGATCGAAGACAGTTTGATCGGATTGCGAAATGTTCTGTACGATCTTCAAATGCTTGAAGGTTCCGTGGTCTGCCCTCTCAAAAATACGATCGTGTGTGACAGCTCATATTGGACCTTTACTGACAGGGGTGGAATTCTCACTGTGTTTCCAGAGCTAGGCGAAGAGGTCGGAAGAGGTCAGCATGTGGGCCAAATTAGTGATATCTTTGGGGAAGGTATAGCTGAGTGCATCGCACCAGACGCTGGAATCATCATCGGAAAGAGTGTCAGCCCAGTAAACCCTTCCGGTAGCCGAATTATTCACCTAGGATTGCGACCCAAAGAAGTTCCCTGTGTCGTCTCTTAGAAGAGACTCCGCATCTCGGGTGGGGGAACAGAGAGATGTCTAACGTTTTGAGGGATTATATGAAGCTTCATTCCTACTTCTATCGTTCTGCGTTGCTCGCTCTTGGATTTGGGCTGCTTGCAGGATGTACGACTATTAACGACCCCTATTCCTCTGACCCGTATTACTCTGACCCGTATCATCGATCGAGCTACGATAGGTACGACTATGAGCGCGAAAGAGATAATCGAAGAGAGCGCGAGCGACTCCGCGACGAAAAGGAACGCCTTGATCGAGAGAGAGAACGATTGGAGCGGGAGCGTAACCGACAACCTGTCCACCGTCCGATCGTTTCTCCGCCTCCCTCACGCCCGAGACAAGAATCTTGTCCTTCCGGGTTTTACCCGAGCTCCGTCAAATGTACTCCAAAGGAGCGAAAGAACGGCTGCAAAGACATTCAGACCCCAAGTGGGTTGAAATGTCGTAAAGGCTAGCTCTCACGAGTGGCAGCGAAAGCAAGCTAACGGAGGGGCTATTCGTCCTTGCGGCTTTTGCTGCCTCCCGACGATTCCAGTTCACCTCAAAAAGTGATACTTCAGAAGTCCACGTAAGAAGTAGGTGTTATGCTTAAGAAACTAGCCGTCTTAACAAGCGGAGGTGATGCGCCGGGAATGAACGCAGCGATACGAGCTGTGGTTCGAATTGCAGCCTCACGGAAGGTAGAGGTACTCGGAGTCAAAAGAGGTTTTCGAGGGCTCTTGCATAACGAAATGGTGCATCTCGGTGTGCGAGATGTGGGAAATATTATTCAGCTCGGGGGGACTATACTCAGGAGTTCCCGCTGCAAAGAATTCTTTGAAAGAGAGCATAGAAGGCGCGCTGCCCAAGTTCTCAACGAAAGAGAGATTGGAGGGCTTATTATAATTGGGGGAGATGGGTCCTTCCGAGGGGCAAAGGAATTTTCAGAAGATTGGAATGGCCGTCTCGTTGGGATTCCTGGCACCATTGACAACGATATTTACGGTTCAGATTTCACGATCGGGTTCCACACTGCAGTCGATACAGCACTTGACGCTATCGACAAAGTCCGCGACACAGCAGATGCCCACGATAGATACTTCTTTATCGAGGTGATGGGCCGCCATTCGGGGTGGATCGGTCTCTACGCCGGAATTGCAGGCGGCGCCCAAGAAACACTTATCCCAGAAGAAACTCAGACTGTTGAAGAAGCGTACCAGAGGCTCCTTGAGGGGAAAAAACGCGGCCGAAAGAGTAGCATTATGGTCATGTCAGAGGGGTGCTCCGGAGATGGAGCAGTCGCGATTGCAAAACGATTTGAAGAACAGACCGGAAACGATTGTCGGGCCGTGGTCCTTGGGCATATTCAGCGAGGTGGGCGCCCGGTAGCGAGCGATCGAGTGCTCGCTACTCAACTCGGTGCTTACGCCACCGAACTAATTATTGATGGCTCCTCTGGGATATTTGTCGGGAACCACAAGGGAGCCCTGTGCCATTATCCTTTTGAGCATAGTTGGGAGAAGAAGAAGCCGGTGGACGAATATCTCCTCAAACTTCAAGAGGCGCTTGCTGGGTAGTATTGAATATCGTTCCCCTAGCGTATCTGCTCAATAAAATCTTTAATCCGAACTTCGTCTTTAATGACCCTATAGTCACGTTTCAGTTCATCAATAATTCTCGTTGGTTTTCCAGTCCGGTCGACAAAAACCCACAAGGTCTCAGCCTTAACCAGGATCTTTTTCGAATCCTTGTTGACGCACCAGTACTGTCGGGTAAGGACTCTTGAGCCAAGTTCAGAGACCCACGTTACAACCGCTAACCGCTCTTCCTCAAATGCGGGCCGGAGATATTTTACATAGTGACTTCCAACAACCCAACTAAATCCTGACTCCATGTAACGTCTTGGAGTCCATCCGAAATGGCTCGAGTGTTTAATCGCTGCCTCCTGCATCCACCGGATATATTCAAGATTGTTGACATGCCGGTTAAAATCGAGCGAACTTCTTTCGACAACGATAGAGTGAAGCATTATATCCATGTGAGAAGAGTAGCGTGCCTTTCGCTCATTTGTCTGTAATGATTTTCTCATAGCCGGTGGTCGTAAGGACGGAGAGCGTGTCCCATGTCTTTCTCATTTCTTTCCCGTGTAGGTGAGGATGTGCTGATCGCAGTAGTGGTTGTTCCACGCGCGAAACGCTCTGAGTTTATGGGGGAAACTCCAGATTCTCGACTCAAGATACGGATCTCCTCGCCTCCGGTGGACGGAAAAGCGAATTCAATCTTGATTTCGTTTCTGAGTGACTCGCTGAACATACCGCGTCGGGCGTTCCGGATCAGATCGGGAGAGAAGAGCCGAAAAAAAGAGATCCAAGTTACTGGACATACCATTGAAGATCTTCATCTTCGGTTTCTCGGGAAGGTCTAGGTACTCGCCAAACCAAGTTTCTGGCATTTCTCCAAATCTGGCTATAGAGTGAGCTTCTCCACGCCTCTTCTGGAGCAGGACAAGATGGAGGAGAAGGAGATTTTCATTCAGAATTCCCTGTGATTCTTTTCTGCAGGAGCCCCCTCTCTCAATTATTTTTGACCTGACAAACTCAAGCTTTTTTCACAGGCGAGAACGTTCTAACATCGGGCAGGTATTCTGATATTCCCGGAGAGAGAGATGACGCGTTTCGCTCAAATTGTTGTAACCTTAATTTTTGCCTTGTTACCGATTGAGC
>JAGRAO010000301.1 GCA_020434565.1 Bdellovibrionales bacterium | reverse complement strand
GCGCTCTGCTGGTCCAAATGGATTAACAGCAGTCGCTGTCTCGAAGGACTTGCTCGATACGGCCAGACAGCAGAATCAGGATCTCGACCGATTACTTGCAAGTATTCAGCAAGAAAGCCTCCGAAATCGGATGTCTGAAGGAGCACGCGAGATGGTGCGCCGAGTTCGAGACGCGAATATCGCAGGGCTTGGAGTTCGCGCGGGAATCGACATGGTCACTCGCAAAGAGGACAACCTCTTTCGAAAACTGAATCCAGCTGAAGTCTCTTATCACCAGCCGAGCCGAAAGGGTGGTGGAGATAATAAAGAGCGGCCAAAGAACCGTCAGATGTGGAACGTGATTAACCAGGTCTCTCAAGTTTGGTTTGCCGCTTCTGAGAATGAGATCTTTGATGCAGCAGTTGTTATTGCAAACCAAAACACGAAAGAGGGTCGGCATCCGGCACACGTGGCACGGCTGAACCTGACCCAGTTCGAAGCCAAGATGGAGCAGATGCTGACCGAGGCCTATGAGTCCGCAACGCCTAAGTTCTACGCGGCGCTCGGAAACGCGATAGACACTGGAGAGGTTCGACCGGGTGACCGAGATGTTGAACTGGCGCTCAATCGATCCCTTCACGTTCGGTGGCTGAAGGCTCTTCTTACCACGGATCGCGAAGACGATGTTGAACCTTCTTCAGTTGATCTCAGAGATTTTGACGAGCGAATAACAACAGCTCTTGAGAGTGGCTACGGAATGGAGTCAGCCGCCGGGCTCCCTGCAGCGCTCGAGCTTGTGGACCGAGAGATTGAAACGCTCTTTCAGCGAGCGATTGAACTGCAGCTCCCCGAGCTAAAACTTATCCAGATTCGCCAACTTCGAAACTGTATCGATCTCACCCGAGATGATTACGAAGTGCAGCCAGCTGATAACTCGATGACTCGAGATGCCGCAGAGCTCGCGGCAAAGCTCGACGCTGGGGCAAAATCAGCCGTTGGTGGTCCCTTTTACGCTTCGGGAAGGGTGCAGCGAGTTGTGCTCGACCTTATTTCGTCGCAGCGAGCGAAAGTGCTCCCGTTTAGTGGAGACAAACACGAAGATGCGCTCGCTGTCGTAGGGCGTGAATTTTTAAGACACCCAGTTGATCCAAACCAACTTAAATCGGGAGTGTGTGTGGACCTGATTGCTCCATACGGAGACCTCCCGCGGAGCATGATTATACCAGTTGATGCCTCGGTAGAAGAACCCGTAGAGGGAGTAGAGCCGGCATCTTCTGAAGCGTATGTCGTTTTCACCGCACTTGGAGAGGGGCGACAGTTTAGCCAAGTCACAGCCCTTACCAATTATAAGGACCAGCAGGGAAGGCGAATTTCAGCTCCAGCATTTGTTTTTGCACGAGAGCGGATCTCTTCTGAAAAGCGAATTGAACTCACGCTCACTGAAGTCTTAGAGCGCGAAGCAGAACGCGCCGACAAACAAGAGATCTTCGGAGCGCTTCGAAATGTTGCTCAGATGGAAACGAGCATCATCGGATTCAGACATCCGCAGCTTTATGCGGCAGGGCTTGGAGCAGATCGGGCAGTTGCCCTTGAAGGGGGATACCCTTCAGTCTCCCTCGGGAGATTCCACGTTGTATATCAACGCCATCCCGATGGCGAAGTTCGCCGTTTGCTCATCCCTTCAGTTGGGGGAGCTGGGCTGTATGGTCCCTCGATGGGAGAGTTTCTCCAGGTGGTCAATGAACACCCGCTCGTTCCACGTAGATGCCCCGACGATTTCTTTTATGCTCTCGCCGGGGGATTCCCTGGAACAGCAGATATCTCTGCCTTTGTAAAAAACCGCTGGAAAGGACTCCCGAAAAACGCAAAGATCGGCTCAACCATTATGCCGACAGAAGCAATAGTTGATGAACACGGAAACGTTGTCCCGATGGCAACGCTGCTCGATCTCACAACAGGGATTGGTGGAGCAGTTCAGCGAGCAAGAGATAGATTCGTTCAATCGCTTATGGATTTAAAGGTGTATGCTACCTCTCGACACGGACATATTAGAAACCCAGGACTGGAGCTCAACTCAGTCATCAATGATGTCTACATGCGAAACGGTGCAAGCTCTGTTGACGTTGAATCGCTCTACATGGTTCGAGCTGCTCGCGAGATTCCAAACGGGACGACAACCTTGATGCTTCTTAATGCTGATAATCCAAACCTCGCTATAGCAGACGAGTACTACGCTTGGGCACTTGGAGGACCGATCGAAGAGAGCCCCCGTACCTCTCCTCAGGTCTTAGTTGCAATAGCCGATGGAATAGATCTGAGTCACGAATTTCGAAAAGTAGAGCCCCAGCCATGAACCTTCCGATAAACGAAGTCGAAAGCCTTATGATAGGAGACGAGACCTTTCAGATCTGGGTCTTGCCCGTTAACGATCTTCTCGAAATGGGGCTTGGTGTGCAGGTGATCTCGATTGCCTACAACAACGAGGGAACGACAACTTCTGTGCATGCCGAACGAGCCCAAGAGATAGGCTTTAGCTCAGCGCTGCTTGAGCGCGCAGTTGAGCAAACCGAGAGTCAGAACTGTTTTGAAACCCTCCGAGCCCTTAGCGAACAGAGTTCGCTCTCGGCCAAAGAAGAGAAGGCGTATTCGCTCGCAGTTGATATCCAGCTTGATTCTCAAACACACGACTCTCCAAGTGATCGAGAGTTTCTCGCTCGAGCCATCGCCCAGGCTACGCTTCTGCACCATTCCCTGTTAGGGGAGGGGAGCTAGACTGAACTCCTGCTACTTGGATTGTATCTTTCCTCCGCCGCCTACTATTAAGGGGCTCGTCTATTGTTCTCCCCACCCCGTCTATTGATTACCAATAACAAGACGCGCGGAAAATGAATAGACGGCGCGGGAAGAACAATAGACGGAGACGGGAAGAGAATTTAAATTTACTGGGTAATCTCAGGACGTTGAACTGATAGCTCGGTTTTCAGGCGGAACGTTTAATAGACGGGGCAAACGTGGTAAGCGTCTATTGATCTATATGTTAAGTGCCCGAGGATAACATGGCTTCAAACCCAAGAACTCGCATCATGTATATCGAACACAAAGGTGAGGGGCTTACTGGTCCGGCCCGCATCGGCCGCGTTACTTTTTCTAAATCAGGAAAGTCTATTCACTATGAGGGCAAAACCTTTGAAAGCTTGAAGGGGAGTGGATTTAAGGCGAACTATTTCGATGTCGAAACGGGCGAGCACTTTTGGATCTCCGGCTGCAAGAAGGATGGGACTGACGGACTGTATACTACTGCAGTTGAAATAGACCCAGATGCGCGGGAGGAATACTGGACTGACATACGTGGTATGCCGGAGAAAAAGGACGTGGCATCCTTTAAGGGTCCAGGGAAACACGTTGGAAAATAGCCAATAACCGGGGCACTTAACAATCAGGCTCAGCGGAGCTACGCCCGCTGGCCTTAGACGTTAAGCTGCAGAAGAAATGAACCAAACAGAAGATGCATTAGACTTCCCGGATACCCTAACTACCACGGGCAAAGACTTCGTTCTCAACGTAGGCGCTCTACTCAACTTGTTTTCCCATATCTG
>JAGRAO010000300.1:1809-3575 GCA_020434565.1 Bdellovibrionales bacterium | reverse complement strand
TCGGTTTTTCCACTATGAGAGCCAATTCTTGAATAATAAACCCTCCCATCCTCTCTTTCTCGGTCTTGACCAGGGAAGCACAAGCTCAAAAGCGTGTTTGTTATCTCATTCTGGAAAAATAGAGTGGTTCGATCGCATTCCCGTAAATACCCATATTCCACAGGAGCATTTTGTTGAACAAGATCCGCTCGAGCTCCTTGAGTCATTGGAGCAACTCGTATCGAGAGCGCTGACTTTCGCTTCTTCACGGGGTGCGACCATTGCTGCAGCGGGTTTGACGCTACAACGTTCAGGAGCTCTCGCGTGGAGGAAGGGGAGCAAAGATTGTGTATCTCCAATTTTGACCTGGAGAGACAATCGCGCCCAGTATCGCCTTGAGAGAGAGGATTTTCCGCGTGAGTTCGTGTATCGGAGAACTGGACTTATGCCAGCTGCAGGTTTGGCTGGAGCGAAACTCTCGATCCTCCAGCGAGAGAATCCTCATATCGATGTTCAAGTTGGCACTCCCGATGGTTATTATCTCCAGGAACTTACGGGTGCCCATGAGTTTGTTATCGAAGAGTCGCTTGCGCACCGATCGCTGCTGTATGACCTCGAAGGTCGCTCTTGGGACCAAGATCTTTGTGAGATCTTTGATGTCGAATTGTCGCGGCTCCCGAAAGTTCAGCCGTCGTTTGGTTTTCGAGGGGAGATCTCTGGAATACCACTCCTCTCCGTTTTAGGTGACGGACAAGCAGCTCTCTATGCAGTGGTGTCTCAGGGTGCCCACTTTACGTATAATCTCGGAACGAAAGGTCTCATGCTGATTCCATCGTTCGGAAAGAGACTCACGGTTCCGTCTTATCTTTCGAGCCTCTTTTTCTCAACCCGCCCCATGTCTCACGGAGAGCCAGAACAAGCGTTTGTGCTCGAAGGCGGAACGAATGCTTGCGGAGAATCTTTTAGTGAGATTTGTCGACTTCTCAATATTTCGCCAGACGAAGTGAGCTCATTCGCCGGGCGAGGTGAAGGGAGAGGTGTCTTCTTTTGTCCTTTTCGAGAAATTACAACTCCAGATTGGATTCCTCACCCCCAAGATGCAGTTCTCCTCGACCAAAGCTCGCACCTTACACCCTTCGATTTTGCCCAAGGACTTACAGAGAATGTTGGGAACTTTATTATTGAAGATATTCTCGGGATGAAACAACAAAACCTCCTGAACACAGAAGAACCGCTCCCGTTTATGGGTGGCATTTCACAGAATGATTTTCTGTTACAATATGTTAGTGACTGTACTGGGTTTCCAGTAGGAAGAACCTCAATTTCAGAGGCCGCATCATTTGGCGCTGCACTGTCCGCTAAGAATGAATTCTCCGATTTCCCACACGGCCAGTTGTTTGACAAAGAGAAAACCATGAGCTTTGACAAGATATTCGTTCCTGGCAAATCAAAGAGAAAGGAGAGATACAGCGCTTGGCTCGAGTTGAAGCATGCTGCGCTTTCCCATAGCCTTCCGAAACAGTGCAAGCCATATAGGGAAGTCCGTGAAGATTTCTTTCGGAGAAGCTTGTGACACGAGAGTTTCTCGCTCATATCCATGAGTCCGCGGAGAGATTTCAAGCTTTGGTTCGCTCTCGAGTCGTTGTTTTTCACCATAATGATACCGATGGACTTTGTTCCGGAGCGATTCTGTTTTCGATGCTGGACCGACTCGGAATTCCTTTCTCGGGATATTGCTTAGAAAAGACCTATACCGAAGCGTTTCAGAAGGTTTTTGAAGATAGCTA
>JAGRAO010000300.1:0-1799 GCA_020434565.1 Bdellovibrionales bacterium | reverse complement strand
TTTTTTTTTTTTTTTTTTTTCCTTCCTCCTGATGCAGTTGTTCTTATCACTGATTTTGGATCGGGTATTCTTCCTGAACTTGAACAACTGAATAAGAGTGAACGAGAGATTTTTGTTCTTGATCACCATCAGATCCAAGATACTCCTTCAGTTCACATTCATCTCGTGAACCCCTTAGAGTTTGGAATTAATGGGAGTCTCGAATGCTCTGCTTCGATAGTGTGTGCTCTTTTTTCTCGAGCTCTTGGAGAAGAGAATCAAGATCTCTCTGCCTTAGGATGTCTCGGAGCCTTCGGAGATGGGCACGCCATAGAGAGTGGCGACAATGCGTTTCACCACTCAGTACTCCATCAGGCCGAGGAATGTGGGATGGCAAAGCGAGACGGTTCACTTGAGATTTACAGCGCTGGTAAATTCCAACATGCCAAAAATCTCAAAAGCGCTCTCGATGTTCTGGGGAGCTATGCCTATTTTCAAAAGGGACCAGACATTGCATTAAAGGGTCTCCGGGACGGATTTGATTCTCGCTACCACGCAATAGCAGAAGATTTTCAGCGCAAATATGAGAGCGAGATGGTAGATCTCCTCAAATTTCCACTACAAACTGTCGGGCAATTTATTCAGCACTTCAATCTTGACGATCATTTCTTAGGGGCCGGAGTGAAAACTGTGGGTCTGGCGTGTGAACGGTTTTCCAGTGCCCCGAACACGGACCCGAGCCGAATTATCGTTGGATTTCAGAGAGTACCAGCGAGCATTCCGGGTCTTGGTGATCTTGATCTTACAGGAGAGAAAGTCTCCTTTCGGTTTCCTCCGGCACTTTGGAAAAAGGTTGAGCAGGGTCAATTTCCAGACTTTACTCGAGTTGTGAGAGGTGCGGCTGAGAAAGCGCACGGACTAGTTGATGGGTGCCACCGCCATGCAGCTGCGCTTTTGCTTCCGCTTGGTAACCGTGAAGAGTTTCTGGCGTGCCTCGACAACGTAATATCGGCCTGGAAAATTTCTCATTCTCGCTCCTAGAGAGTTCGAGGACTGAGAAAGATTGATACTCTTGGAGTTTTTTGGGCTCTTCGCTTACTCTTCTCTTTCCTCAACCTCTGATGTTTTGAACATCCAGCGAAAGCTAGAACCCCGATCCAGGAGATCCTTGGTCGAATTCGAGGCTGCTTCATAGTCTTGCTGAGAGAGAGGTATCTGAATTTGCTTGAGATCAATTTCGCTAAACGGAGTCTCGTTAAGAATCGATTGAAGCACCACTATTGCTGCCCGAAAAGGCTTGAGATCTTCACCTAAGACCGGCTCCTCCGAAATTCTAAAAGCCGGAGCTATCTGTTGAAAATCCATTGGAAACCCAAACGATTTTAACATGAGTGACGCTATCTGAGCATGATCACATCCCCACCGCTCATGCTCAAACGGAATGCTGAAAGTCTTTTGCAAATTACGATAGCCAGTGTAGGCACGAGGATCCTGCTTGAGGAAGGTAGCAAGTGCTGCCATTCGAATACCACATGAGAGAGTACCAACAGCTTCTCCAATCGATGGACACCGCTGCCCTAAGCGAAATCCGAGCTCCATATGCAACACAAACTCTTTTGAAAGAGACTCCCATTCCTGATGAGGAACTATTTTATTAAAACGTCGATGGGCATAGACAAGCGAAAGAAACGAGGAGAAGAGGCCGGGACGGAGGATCTGCACCATGGCTTTCCCCATCTCATCCTCAGTGATCGCTTCGAAGCGCTCTGGATAAAGTGTTTGAGCCGCGAAAAAGAGGGGAGCTTTAAGGATCGCACTCC
>JAGRAO010000299.1 GCA_020434565.1 Bdellovibrionales bacterium | reverse complement strand
GCTTGATACGCATAAAACCCCACCGCGAACTGCCGCAAATCTGCTGCGACAACTGCGACTTTTGCCCGACGACTATGCTCGGCAAAGTTTGGAACTGCGATGGCAGAGAGGACCCCAACGATACTGAGTGAGACGAGCAATTCAAGGAGAGTAAAACCAGAAGAACCTTTCATAACGAGACCTTCACACAAATCGACAATCGAGCACAAAGGAACGATAAGCAAGATACGTGCAACTGTGAGACCCACCTAAAAGGTATTTTTATTCCTACAATACGACAATTTCCTACAAGGGAGTGAGGAGGACAGAGACGTTTCGCTTACACTCTTTGCATAGAACGTTCCTTGACCGTTCCGAGCAGGAACAGGATCGAGAGCTCAAACGAAGACCTGAACGAGAATAAGCCGCTTACTTCTTGGTTCACGTGTGAGTCCGGGTCGAGAGTCCCGTCTATCAAGCATTTTCGGAAAAGAAGCGAAGATTCTAATCCTTCTGGGGTCCGATCTGGATCATTCGCTCAACTGAACGATACGCTGCTTTTCGAATATCTTCTGGCAACTCGATAAGCTGTTCATCTGCTTGCAAAGCGTGCAAAGTATCCTCAAGTGTAATCTGATTCATGTGCGGACACCGCACACTACACAATCGCAAAATATCCTTATCTGGATTTTCCGCAATTATATTATCTCCCATGCTACATTCTGTGAGGATCAGAAACCGTTTTGAATGAGATTTTTTCACGTACTCAACGAGCTTTGTGGTGCTGCCAGCGTAATCTGAAGCAGCAACTACTTCAGGGGTACACTCCGGGTGTGAGATCACGGCTACATCTGGAAATTGCTTTCGAGCATTTGCAATATCATCAACGGTAAACTGTTCATGAACCTCACACCTTCCTCTCCAACCGATAATATCAGCGGCAGGATCTCCCTCTATCTCCAATGATCCATTCGGACCGCGGAAAGCGATTGCGATACTCTTACCAAGCTCTCGAGCGACGTTCGAGGAGAGATATTCATCAGGAAGAAAGAGCGCTTGGCGAGAATCAATTGAGCGCATCACCTGACTTGCGTTGCTCGATGTACAGCAGATATCGGTAACAGCTTTAACGTCGGCATAGGTATTCACGTAGGTAATAACTGGAGCTCCAGGGAACATCTCCTTTAAATCCAGTACATCCTGAGCAGTAATTGCTGCGGCGAGAGAACAACCTGCTTCCTTTGCCGGGAGGAGAACGGTCTTTTCAGGGCTTAAGATTTTGGCGGTTTCTGCCATAAATTTCACGCCACAAAAGACAATCGGATTGCGATCTGTCTTTGCAGCTGCCTGAGAGAGTCCGAGCGAATCTCCGACAAGGTCTGGAACGGTATGGAATAGGGCCGGTTCCATGTAATTGTGCCCGAGAATTATTGCACCACGCTCGTCTTTCTTCTTGAGAATTTCGTAGACCAGCTCAGCTTTGATTCTCAATTCTGCTTCGGGGACAACCGAAGAGAGGAGTGCTTTCATCTGAGTAAAAGCGTCCGAAACAGAGTTTGCTTGAATCGCCATAAATCCCCTTTAAGAGGTTGTTCATCGTCGAAAGGAGTATAAGAACATTTTCAAGAAATGGCGACTTCTTCTCATAACTCACACGATTTTAAGTGCGCACTGCGAAAACAAGGGAAATCGACGACAGAACCAGGAGTTCGGTATGTTCAAACTCCGCGGCTGCGCAGCACCTTCGAAAGAAATCTTACGCTGTTTCGTCTTCGAGAGAGGGAATCACAAGGACGGGACACTCGGCTGACTGAATCACTTTCTGAGTCGTAGTCCCGAGGAACAACGTCTTGAGGGAACCCCGCCCGTGACTTGCTATGACGATGAGGCTCACTCCATTCTCTTTCGCATAATGAGTAATCGCTTTGGCAGGTGAAGAATCAAAGAGTGCCACAGCCTTTACATCCTGGCGGTGAAAGGCCTCCTTTGCGAGCTCAGCGACTCGCTTGTTCATTTCGAGGTCATATTCCTCTTTGAGACGCTGAAGACTCTCCGGATCGTTAATCTGACGCTGGAGTACCGCGGGGAGCTCAAACGGGGGGAAAACACTTACGAGAGTAAGATCGGCCCCTACAGCTTTTGCCTGATACGTTGCTAAATCGTAGGCGACCTTTGCAGCAGGGGAAAAATCAGTCGTAACAAGAATTTCACTAAAAATCATAGGACTTTCTCCTCCGATGGCAACCGATCCTACGGAACAAGTATATCAAAGATTCCCGTTTCAGCGGAGAGCCTCGAACAATCATTCCTCTACCGAAATTTCGACAACAGAGCCTTGGTACGCTCACGCACTTCATGAAAGAGGGTATCTTCTTTACCGTATTGAGAGAACTCAAAATCATCAAATAGTGTCACTATCTGATGGGAGAGACCCGGTTCGACCTGATTCTTTTCGAGTGCAAATTGGAGCTCTTGCCGCGTCTTGAGGTTTGCTGAAGCACTCAGGCGCTTTGAAAGTTGTCTCAAGAACACTCCCTTAAGATCCCCAAGAGTTGAAGCGTTGTCTACCTCTCTCAAATTTGCAAAGCCCAATGAACGACGGCGAAAAACTTCGTACGCAAGAAAACTCAGGACCGCGAGAAGAGCTAACATCGCACTCACCACCACGGCCAGCGGAAGACTCAGCTGACGATTCATTCTCTGTGCGAAAGTCAGCTCCTCGTACGGAGCGTAACTCGGTTCTGTCGGTTGAATTTGAGGCGCTGAGATGACGGTCGACGCCCCCACAACAGTGTCTGAAGGCAACCCCACAACGCTCAATTTAACCGGACGGGCGTTCGCTGTCCGATACTCCCCAATTTCCGGAACAAAGTAGAGCAGCTGTACTTCGGGTATCTCGATATCGCCTCCGTTAAGGGGAACAATCGAATATCGAAATTGCTTGTGAAACTCGAGACGGTTTCCGACCACTTTTTTCTCTAACTGCGGAGTCTCTGGATAGACTTTCACTGTTTTTGGAAAGTGGATCGGAAGCTCCTCCAATGGATTTGCATTTCCTTCTGTTTTCAACTCGTATGTCACCGTTACACTATCACCAACTTTCAACGGCTCAGAATTATATCCGAGAGACAAAGAGGTATCTCCAACAAGAACGTGCTGAGAGGAGAGGTTGGAGAGGTTCGCTGGCACCGGAGGGAGTTTCTTTACCTGGAGAGTTACTGGCTTTGATTGGAGCTTAACCGAGCGCTTCCGGTTGAATCCAAAAAAATTGGGGTCAAAAAGATCAAGTCCAAAGCGACCCATGGGTCTCCCGGTAGGCTCGAGTTGAGTCACAGTCATGACTCGTCGTGGAATGGTCACTTCTCCTGGTCGGAGGGGGAAAAGAGCATGCCGAAGTTGATGTACGATAAACTCACGCCTGTCGATCATACGCCGAAACGAACGTTCCTTTCCGAGGTCCTCTTTCCAAACTCCGTCGTAACGGAGATCAGAAAATGACGCGTCAACGAGTTGCTGATCAGAGAGAAGCGAAAGCGTTACTATGGTCTGCTGCCCGACATAGAGCGTCTCCTCGGAGATACTCTGCTTGAGTGAGGTTCCG
>JAGRAO010000002.1 GCA_020434565.1 Bdellovibrionales bacterium | reverse complement strand
AGTCTCGAGCGAAGATACGTAAAAATCATATCGTGATTTGTGGAGTAGATGATGCTTGGGTCACTTGAAACGGTCTCTACCCCTTCTCCATGCTCATGGGAGATACAAGAAAATCCTTGGTCCGCGAAGTAATCAGCAAACTTCTTTGCATCTCGCTCTGCTAAATACGTATTGCTCGTGACAATATCAACTTTTCGACCCTGAGCCGCATAGTAACCAGCAAGAAGAGTTGTCAGCAGTGACTTCCCTTCCCCAGTTTTCACCTGGGCGTAAACACCACTCTTTGAGGACTGCTCAAACGAGTCAGCTCGAATCAGGAGGATCGCCGCAATCACCTGGGTGTTATAGGGATAGACACCAAAATGCGCTCGAAAGAGCTCTCGTGACAGGGCCAAGTAGCGAACGAGATCTCCGTCCAGGTTTACTTCCTGGTCAACCGCATCTTTCTCAGAGACCTGCTCTTCTACCTCTGGCTTTTGTTTCGCTCCAATTTTTGAAACGAGTTTTTGAATTTCTTCTCGAAGAGTTGGCCGTGGTGTTCCGATAAGAACTTCTCCTTCTGCCTGTATCCGTTCATAGAGAGAAAAGGCCATCTCGAGAGCTTCGACTTTCGCTGGTTCCGTAATCCCGCCAACCTCAGGAGACTCAAAGGCAATTCTCACTTCCTCCAGAGCTTTTTCTGGAAATCTCTGCTGATGCTCTCGGAGGCGCTTGATATAAACTTCTCGGATAAGGGGCGCTATCTCACCTTGTTCAAAGAGAGGGACAAACTCCGTGAGATCCGTTTCATGCTGTAGAAGGTCTTCTACAACAGCCGTAGCCTCAACAAATAACTGAGGCTTGAGGCGTGAAGTTGCCGTGAGCACCTCAAGGCACCCATTCGGAAGGTCTCCTCGATGAGACGCAAGGGTGGCAACTATCCCGGAATAGTTTGCAAGAGGGACGCTCGCTATACAGAGATTCTCCAGCAACTCAAACGCTGCTCCTCTGAGTTCAGGACTCACATCACACAGGTCATTTAACAGAGCATTCCGAGGTTCTTCATTGAGCGATTCAACGTGCTTCGAAAGCACTTCAATAGCCTGCAAGATGAAGTCTTCTTCCGGAGTAAAAGCTTTTTTCGCTCCCTGCGATAGAAAGGCAAATCGATCTCTGGATGGGAGAAACTTTTCCACATCGATATCGTCTTCTAGGTCAGCGAACTCTCGAATGAGTGGTTCAATAGCCTGAAGCCGTCGCTCCTCAGCACTCGGCTGAATATCAACTACCTGACGCTCTCGAAAAAGGAACCGATGTGAAAGAGCCCGGTGCCCTCCATCGTAATACGCCTGCAACTCCTTTCTCGTAGGACGGTGAGTTTCGGAATCGCACAGAAACGAAATGTCCGCCGCAGGAAACTTTGAGTGCTTGAGGATGAGCTCAATCTTTGGAAGCTCGTTTACTCGAATTGCCGACTCTCCGAGGAATTGTTCGGGAGTCGCCGAAGAGACGAGGGTGGTTGTTGGACTTACCTTCTGCATCTCTCTTAAGAGGATGAGAATCTTTGAAGGGAGGTGAAGATCTTGGAGGTATGCGCTGGGTCTCTCTTCAAAAGTAACCCAGACATTTTCAAAAAGTTCGCTCTGCGTAATTCCGGCCCACGCCTTGATGCACCGCTGAAAAGCGAGTTGTTCCTCTTTCTTGAGGAACCCAGGTTTTACGATACTGGAGAAAGTGAACCCGAGATCTATGCTATTTACAGCTAAAGTATACGCTGCGCGAAGGGCATCTTCATCGTCTTTCACGAGGTCAATGAGACCGACAATCTCATTTTTTTCGAGCTGTCCTCGTTGCAAAAGGAGCTGGGCAGTGTGCTTCGGAAGTTCAACAAGTTTTGGCATATCGTCGCTATGGAGCGATAGCCCCTCGCTATCGAGCACGATACGTTGTCGGTTGTCGCGATGTTGACTCGGCATGGGTGTACTACTACTGAGGCGTGGAAGAGAACCTCAGGCTGAAATCGTATGTGAAGTTTTAATGTTAACGAAGACGAAATCGGAGAAGAGTGAGATGAAAGAGATACCACATCAACGAGAAAGAAACGATCACCGCTTGAGCATGCTCTGGGTAGGGTACTGAAAGAACTTAGTTATTTTCGTCTCCCTCAACGAAGGCCTAACTAGAATCCCTCAGCCCAAAGAGGTTTTTGGCAGTAGTGAAGTACAGACGTATACTCTCTGCAAATTTTCGAGATGAAGTATGCCCTCGAATCCATCACTCACCTCTTCCAACTCAGATAGCCAATCGATTCAGATTTCGAGTGCGGCCGCTCTCAAGGGTATCTCCCATCACGTGCAATGTCTGCCCAGTCCGAACGAGGATTTCGAGATTCGAATTCAACACCAAAAGAAGGAGATCTTTTCAGTGGAAGTCGTTGATGGGTCTGGCTCCTGGTGTCTACATCAGCACTTACAACCTGATCAACAGCGAAAGATCCGCCAGCTGATCCGAACTCTCGATTCACTGGAGCCCAACCAAAAGGTCGATAGAAACAGGGTGCGAGGCTATCTCAAGGATGCACTGTCCGGGAGTGAAGTCACAGATCTTCAGTCTCAAACCGTACGGCTGCTTTGTGTTCCGGGGAGCTTTGAGGGGCGAGTCCCTGTGCACCAGCAACGTGTCGTGTTTGAACGGTTCCTCTGTGAAGCAGAAGATGCTGCAGTAGTTGGTGCTATTTACCACTTCAGAGAGACAGCGCCTGAGCTTATCCGAGGGATGCGGCGAGAGAAGCGCTCTGCCCTCCTTGAACGTCTTATAGGGTCGCTGAAGACACCCGATTCCCTAGGCGCGTTCCCTCTTACAGCGGAGATCGGAATCGAACTCGCAAAGAGCTGCTTTCTTCGTGACAATCTCACAGTAACGGCCCTCGAAGAGGGAATAAAAGCGCTCGCTCAGTCATTGAATCAGTTTCCTGAAGATAGCCGACGAAAAGTTGTCCAAACATTTTGCGAGGAAGCAATCCGAATTGTTGATACAAAATCTCTCTTTACCTTTCTTCAGCACACACCACCCGAAGCACGTCTTCCCTATGATTCCTTGAGGGGTATTCTTGAGCGGATTCCAAAACATCGACAGCCGACTGCTGAACATCTCGTGATGAAACACCTCAGTCTCTTTTCAGAAGAGGAGATACCAAGAATTGCTGAGGAAAACATTCTTGCAGGGGGTATCACCCTGATTGATCTCGTGCCGAGAGGCGCCTGGAGAAAGATTGACCACGAGGGACTCGCTCTCAAGATTCTCGATCATCCAAAGCTTGGGATGGCAGCCCTGAAAACAAAGCTTCACCACTTCGAGAGCCTCTCTCCCGAGATCGCGAGAAGATTGATCGATGCTGGTAATTTCGACGACGTCGTGAACTGTCTCGGGTCTTTCCATCATCTCTCCCCGAATATAGCGAGTGACCTCGCTCGTAAAGGTTCATTCCAACGGGTACTCCAGCACATGAGTTCATTTCAGTGGGAGCAAGAAAGCTTTGATCATTTCTTGGGTCAGCAACTCGAATCGACTCCAGAGGTAGTTCTTGAAAACTTATCGAATATGCCAGTCCGAATGTTGCGAAGCGGAAACTCTCGTCATTTTCTCCTTTCATATCTTGAAGAGGTCAAACTCCCATCTGTTGAAATCTATCACCAGTACAGCGAACTCAAGAGAGCAGGCCGAGAACTGGAGAAGCAGGCTTTTGTAGAGCGAGTGCTCTCACTCGCCGACAGAGTTGTTTCGAGTGGTCGGCAGGCTGATGAGCTTCTCCTTGATCCGCTCTACAAGGACTTTGTTAGAATATTGTATCCAGCAAATGGAGGAGGATTTGGCTTTGGTCACTTTGCCGGACTGGTCCATGGCAATCCGCCGGCTCAGCTTGAAAATCTCGACCGATCTGTTCACCTAGAGCACTTTACCTGTCGTCCGTTGTATCCAATTGATCTCTCGGAAGGGGTTACGATGTGCTTGAAGCCGAATCAAGAAACCTTTCACGACAAAATTGACGCTCTGCAAGCACCAATAGAGACAGCGCGGGGTATTCTTGAGAAGGGATTTCGAGAAGAGAAAGAGAGAAAAGCAATTGTTACCGAAGGCCTGAACAAGATCTCTTCCGTTCCGAAAAGTGGAGAACCTGCCGAGCGAATTGCCAAGATGGCAATACAGGCTGCGCTTGGAAGGGCTCCCCGAGCCGAGTTTATACAGGCATTTCTCTTATACCATACTGGAATAACGGTAAACGAATTGGACTTCTACCAAGGGACCCGTGAGCGCTCTGAGCAAGCACGGAACCGTGACTATGCTTACCTCCTTCTCCTGCGTGAATTTTTTGCAGACCGTCTCAGAGACACCGCGAAAGCGGTAGCAAAGGATGCCGCCATAAATGGACGGATACGGCAGGAATTACCAGCGGCAATAGCAGAGAGCCAGCTTCGTGACGAGGAAGAGCGTCTACGGCTAGCAGCAGCGCGGGGCCAATTGTCAAAGAGAGGGATTACAGATGGCCTCCTCATCAATATAGAGCAGAAACTTCGGGACCCAAATATTCCTCGTGACAAGAAGTACGAGATTGTCGCTCGCATCATTGAGTCAGAGCAACGCAAGGTGGCGCACGTTTTGGATCAAATCTCCGGGGTTCAAGTCGATCCTTTGAGTTTGCATCTTGGCGACTACTCGGAGTCTTCCTTTATTTCTCGTGAACCAGCAAAGGAAGGTGAAAGAGATCAGATCTCTGAATCCATGTATGGGCCATTTCTGGTTCAGTGCTTTGATCGGCTCGTAGCTCCAGATATCGAGTTTCTCGACCGAGAGATTGCGAAATTTCAGCCCGAGGAGTGCGAGGAGCGGGGAGTACGCAAACTAGAAGCGTTCTTTTCAAAGAATCACTCATCCTACTTTGCTCGTCGAGTTGGTGGTGTTTGCGTAGCAAATGACGGTCCCCTTCGAGGCAACTTTGGTTTTGGCATGCTTGGTCAGCAGAACCTCGCTCAGGATCTCAACCAAGTCCGGCCGAATCAGTGGGATCTTCCGAACTACTTTCAACTTGTAATGCGAGATCCGGAGACGCTGAGATGTGAGGGCCTCGTTTTACTCCACCACTATCAGGAAAATGGTGTAAAACTCCTTACGGCCTCCTTCAATCCTTCGAGTACGTATCTCTATAAGGTAAACGAACGAGAGCTCTTCCGAGCACTCCTCGATACATTGATTGACTTTGCGAAAAGGAATGACTTTAACGCTGTGGGCGTTTCAACTTCGCAGCACATTCGAACGAACAGAACGGGGGGAGTGTTTGAAGTCGCCATGAATCGCCAGATTGAGGCCGTCGAAACCCAATTTCGTTTGGAAGAATCGGTACCTTTCTCTTTTAGTCCCCACTACCTTCAGCAAGAGTTTGATCTCCTTTGGAAAGGAAAAGACTTTCCTGAATAACAGAGATGGAGGCTGAGAAAAACGCTACTGGATTTTTCGTTCGGACAAGCTTGGTTCCTCACTCGTTTGGTGAGTCAGTCCTCTGGCTCGTAACATCGCAGAAAATGATTCAAAAACATTTGCCATTGAAACAAGTCCGATTACTTTCGAATGCCGCATAACCACGGCGCACGAAGCTTCGAGCTTCGCCATTTGAGCAATCACTTCATAGGCCGGAGCGTCAACTTCCACCGCCACGACTATTGGTGAGCTAAAATCTGCTACCGTCGGATGAGAAATATCGCGCCTCTTCTTCTGGTCTGATTGAGCACGAACGAGCGAGCTTTTAGAGATAGTCCCGATGATTTTCCCATTTTGGGTAACAGGAGCCACCAGAAGCCGTTTGACTTCAAACCACCGAATCGCTCTTTCAAGAGTGAGATCCGCTTCTATCGCAAATGGACATGCGGTCATGAACGAATCGACAAGCGGTGCAGACATAGAGGATCTCTTATCTTGTTGACCACCGTCCATTCTCTCCCTAGCAATGGAGTCGTCCCCTCTCTCCTCATCCTTAAGATTCGAGTGCTAAAGGGGTCCGGGGAAATACGTAAGCACCACAAATGACTTTCCTAAAAGCCCCTTTCCCGCCACTTAGCTGCTAACTCACAAAAAACACTTTCGAAATCGCCGAATCCGAACTCCGCCACGAGCAGACTCTTCGACCTCCACTCCCAGTGGCGTTGAAGAATGATTTGCTTAGTGGTTCAAGCGACTTAGAATAATCAGAGAGGAAGTATGAACCAAACTCCGGCTATCGAAGTAGCACCACCATCAACGCCAGAACCAATCCCCGGCGCAATCGAGCTGCAAGAGCCAATCGCTGAGTACTCATTGAGCCCCTCAAACCGCCCGGGACGAGCCGAAATATCACTACGCAAGGAAAATCTTTTCGTAAAAACTGTTCAGCTCGTAGAACCCTCGAGCGAAGCCCCACCTGCTATCGACATCGCAATCTGCGATCGGTCTGGAAGAGAAGTCGCCTATATCACGATTCAGCCAGCATGCGATGCAACTGCAGCAGAAATACTACAGGAGATTCCAGATATCGAGCCGGTAACGGTAGAGCGTTTGGGACAGGTGGTAATTCAAAGTTCTGACCTAGGCAACCTGCTTGAAATGGCAAGATCACACAACGCAGCTATCGACTCAAACCTTGGGCACAGCGTTGATCAAATTGTGAGAAGCTACGACACCTACGTTTCAACGAAAAAACTTCCTGAGGGATTCGAACCTAGAACGAACGGACCTGTTCAAAGTGCGACCAAGCTGAGAGATGGATGTCTTATTCGTACGAAGGAAGGAGAAAAAGAGGACGACATCGAAGAAGCATGGATTGATGTTTTAAATCCGGACGCCGAAAAAATTCGAGAGCTTCAAAAAAAGTTCAATATTCCTCAGTCTCTGATTGATAATTGTTCGAGACACAAGAGTGACGAGGCTGTGCGGACGGATGGTAAGCATATCTCCGTTTCGACTCCCGTGATTGTGCAAGATGGAGATGACCCGCTCAGTATCAAATTGTGCGAAATTCAAACGTTTATGGGTCCGGGTTATGTCGTGACACTGCACTCTGGAATTTCAGGAATTGTTCGTGAAGCTCGCGCCAATCTTGAAAAACGTCAATCAGATGTCGGGCTGATGGACCTCTTTGATGAGCTGTCGCACTCGGCTCAAATGCACAATCGCCAGATTCTCTCGAGTCTCGGAGAAGAGGCCCAATCTCTTCAGAAGGCGTTGCACGATGGCGCTGGAAGCCACCCGCACCAGTTCGACGCTCGTTTGACCGATGCAAAAGGAGATTTGAACAAGGTCAAAGGAGTCATTAGCAGGCAGTCTGGAGTTCCACAAATTCTTGCAACGTTCGCGAAGGAGCATGGACTAGAGTTTTCCGAGTCTCGGGTGGCGATACTCTCAAAGCGATACGAAGATTTGCTCACGTCTCTCAAGAGCCTCGAGCAAGATATTCTTTTAACAGAACAGACGAGAGATAATGTCGTCAGTCTCAGAACTTCTCGATTTGACGAGCGCTGGGATATGTTTGGGGCAGTGTTTGGTGTACCGGCGGTGGCCTTTCTTCTCATTGAGGAAGTTCCAAAGCTTTTTTCTACTTTCGGCTCAGTGGGTGGATCGGCGATCTTAGCTGGAGTTTGTGCTGGAGCCGCGGCACTCCTTTTCGGTCGTAGGCCCTTTGATCGGAGATAACGACACCCTCCTTCTATAAATTCAGTTTGTTGCGCACGAAATCCACAACCCCTCAAGGGGACACCGAGAGGAGCCTCAATCGAGTGCTCGCGTCACAGCACCAATTGTGTTACGCACAAACCAAACGAGTGCCGATCTTCCCTAACAGATTTGGTGGAGAACCTATGTCACAGATCGAACTTCTCGACGGTGAGCTCTTACCCCTGAGAGAGAAGCTCCTTTCACACCCTCTGTACAGTGAGCTTCGCTCACTGCAGGACCTTCGGAGATTTATGGAGGTACACTGCTTCGCTGTTTGGGATTTCATGTCTCTTCTAAAGAGAATTCAGAGGGATCTCACCTGCCTGTCTCTCCCATGGATTCCGATGCTCGATCCGCTTCTTGCTCGATATATTAACGAGCTCGTGCTTCAAGAGGAGAGCGATATTTCCCCTGATGGAGATTATGTGAGCCATCTTCAGCTTTACGCAAAAGCGATGGAGGAAGTTGGCGCAAGTTTTGAGTCTCTTGGAACCGTTTTGGAGAACCTCGCCTCAGGAACGTCCCTGGAAGAAGCATTTCGCGATTCCCTCGCTCCAGTAGCTGCTGAAGAGTATTCGCGACACACTTTTTCTTTGGCGGCTGATGGCGGCCTTCACGAAGTCGTCGCTGCCTTCGCGTATGCGAGAGAGGATTTGATTCCTGAAATGTTTCAAACTCTCTTTGAGCAAACGGAAGAAATTGATGCCTCAATCTTTCGATACTACCTCGAACGGCACTGCGGAGGAGTATCGGAAGACGATCCTGATCTTCTCTCTCCTGCATTGCAGCTTTTGGAAATAGTTTGCGGTGAAAACGATAAGCTCTGGAATGAGGCGAAATTAGCGGCGACTTCAGCACTCCAGCAACGAATCCAGCTCTGGGACGCAATTTTAACCCTTATTGTATCTGCAAGAAACTGTGAGGAGCCTGCCTTGCTCGCTGAAACGTTTGAACAGGAACTATCTCAGAGAGGCTTCTCGCGAGTTCACTGAGAGAGGCTATGAAATAGCCTCTCGCGATCAAAGTGCGGCGGTTCAACTTCCAAATGAAACTCGATCTCGCTCTGATTGAGTTCTCGATACCAAAATGGTCTCAGATAGCTTGCGTAGAAGCTTTTGTCGGGAAGGAGCGGAATATTCGTTCCAAAAAGAGCATTCAAGACAACCCGGAAGGAATTTACCGGCGAGATTGAATTGTAGAGCCTTTCTCTTCCCGAAGCAGGGAGCCGATAAGCATTGAAGATACTGAAACGTTCTGGAAGATAGGCATCCTCCTTACGCACCATATGAAAATGAGAACCGGGACCGTGGTCTCCCTGAAGGATAACGATAGCATCTTTTCTCGTTTCGAGAAGAATTGAAATTCGCCGCAACAGCATCCGATTTACAAACTGAACCTGCGCGAGATAGTTTTCCCGATAATTTTGGAGTGGACCATACGGTTCACCATCTTCCATAGAGAAAGACTTTCCAGGAAATCTTGGCTCCCCATCAGCCTGAAAGATAAATGGGGGATGCGGGTTCACAACGTGTGCAAAGACAAAGAGAGGAGTGTGGGCAGAGGTTTCGTTTCCCAGATTCTCGAGTATGTATCTCTGTTTCGTTCGAAATTCGTCGTGTTGTAATCGAGCTATATAATCTCTCAATCCAGGGAAATTGAGATTTCCAAGAAAGAGAGTGAGCAGCTTATTGTCATCCGGTGGTCCGAGCAGCCGATCGGCCGGCATATTTTCTGTTGAATTCCAACCATTCGCATAGCACAGAAAGGAATACCCCTCACGGCGAAGAAGCGAGACTATGAGACTCTGATGAATGAGGGTAAAAAACGGTTTGAGCTGAATGTTGTGCCGAGCAACTCCGGGGAGGAGGTGATCGAGATACTCCATGTTAAGAGAACTTGCGAGAGACAATGCTGTCTGGGGATAGTTCGGAGTGCTCTTATCCGCTACATAGAAACCAAGCTCTCTTAGCCTCGAAAGAAACGGCTCGTTATCGAATCCATACATGGTTTTTAAGACATCTCCGCGCGCATACCCGTCGAGGATGATGTAGTAGATATCTGGCAAAGGTTCGACCTTTTTACCTGAAGCAATCTGCTTTGAGAGCTCACTTTCAAGATTCGACCTAGCGGACTGGGGGACACTCTCAGAGTAGTACTGCGCCACTTGAGCCAACGATGCTCCCCATAAGACAAGAGCAGTCATATTCAAGAAGAAGGTGAGGCCAGCAAGAGCTCCCGCCGAAGTTCGCTTTATCCAACCAAACAAAAACAACAGAAACGCCACTAAAATAACGATCAAAAGATAGTCAAAGACTCGAAGTGAGATTCCAAAAGAGACAACAATCCCACCAAGAACGAGATTGAGTGGACCATAGAGGTAGAGAGAGCCGAAAAAAAATGATGCGAGCAATAGGTTTTGCAGACGACCAGAAGAGCTCTGAGTGACCCGTATGACACCCCAGGTCGCTCCTGCTATTCCCAACAAAAGGAGCGCTAGTTCAACAAACTCATGAAAATCTGAGTAGTCAAGATTGTTTGCATAGAGAAAGACTGCTGGAAAAGCACAAAAGAGAAAGAGGTGGAGCGGAAAGCGTTTCACTGTTCACTCAACCCAATATTTTCCATGACAAAAAGCTCCCTCGAACTTCCTGCCAACTTTTGACGATCAGTTATTCGAAAATACTGGGCAAAGCTCAATTCGAACGCGTCAACGCAGTAGTGAGTAAAAATATCTGCTCGAGAAGAAAGCATTCTCTCAACCTGTGAATCGTCTTTCGGAACAAATTCAATAATTAGAGAACGAGCTATTTTTGAGAAAAATTCAGCAATCATCGGAAGCGGGACATTGTTACCAATAGCCAGGTGGTGAACAAGAGCAAGAGCCAACACCATATCCGCTGGGCCACGTTCCGAAAGACTCGCCCTCTCGCGGTTCGACCAACCGATGGCTGGCGAGGGATTGCAGAGATCCAGGATCAGTGGCAGCACCCGCGAAGAGGAATCGCCTTTTAACGCTTGAAAATTTCGCTCAACGCACACGCTATCTAGATCGCCGGAGACAACATAGTCGGCTTTCTCAGCTGCAACCCGGCTGAACACTCCTGTGTTTGCTCCAACGTCCCACACCATTTTCGGCTTTAATCGAGCGAGCGCTTCCGCCACAAACCTTTTCTTCTCTTCAAAGGCGGCACCAGAGTAATTGAGTTCATCCTCGTAATACCTTTCCCAAAAAGATTGAGATTTCGGCAGCGCCAATCCGGAGAGAGTGCCTTCGAGATGGTCGAGAAGATTAGAGAAAGAGCGCTTTGGAAAATTCTTAGTGGAAGGAGAGAGAAGAGAGGAATTTGATTTTCGTTGGAACCGAGCATGGAGCAGGAGATGCGCCAACAGCCCTGGACGAAGAAACGCCCCTTTCGGAAGAAGTGGGACTCCAAAATCAAGTGGGACCCCCGACACATGCCCGACGAGTAATCGATGCGCTTCAAGCCCTCTATAACGCATGAGAGCGAGAGGGAGAAGAAAGTGCTCGCAGAACTGACGATACGCATGCCATGGAGTTCCTTCACGATAGATTTGAAAGGAGAGTGAATCGATAAAAACCGGAGCGCCTCCCTGAAACTGCACGTTAAAGGCTGAACAGTCCTTTAGCGTAAACCCCCGTTCGAGAGCACGTCTCTGAATTGTCAGAGTGAGAAGCGCTGCTTCCTTCAGCTGAGAGTAGCACCACTCGTATGGATAGGAGATGAAGGGAATTTCACTCGGCGCAAAGACAGCCAGCGCATCCTCAGAGAAGGCTTCGCTGAGAGCAACTTGCTCAGTCTTAATAAGCAACCCTTCAGAGCTGAGTTCTTCCCACAGACCGCTTGTTTGAAGTGCGGCGAAGTTTTCTCGATAAGCAGGATTAAGCTGTCGAAGAATCCTCCCCCCCTTTCGATACACGAAGCCATCGGGGTCTCTGAAGGAAGCCGGATCACGGGTCGCCACATGAAAAGCCATTTCATAACCTCTGCACTCAAGCTTTGAGGGGCAAAAAATGATTGGGCAGCGGCCTTTCGCTCTCAGAGGAAACACCCTATCCTCTGCAAATTGAGCTACCACATAGGTTAGAAAATGAAGAACTCTTTGATCCTGCCCTCTTTCCTACTCGCCCTTGCCCTCGTTTGCTCATCGTACATTATTGCGAAAGAGATTCGGTATGCGAAAGACTCAAATCAGATCATTAAGGCGATCGGGTCTGCCAAAAAGAACTTTTCGTCAGATTTCGCTAGCCTCGCTGGGACTCTTTCAAGTAGCGGAAACACAACCCAGGTGGCATTGGAGAATCTCAACGGAGAGCGACCAAAGCTCTTGCGATTTTTGGCTCAAAAAAGCTTTCCAGAGAAAGAGGTCCAATTTGAGCCGATCATGGATAGGCACCTCTTTGAATACGATAAAAACGGTCGCTATACCGGAAATGTCATTCGTTACGGTTTTTCGCAGCGGTTTCACATCGAGTCAAACGAGGTTGCTAAAGTTCAAGATCTTTCTCTGAGTTTAAAGGATCTTCTGAATGAAGGAGTTTCAGTCGAGATTGAGAGCCCTTCGTACCTCTATACGAAACTCGCAGACATCAAAGTCGAGGTTCAAGAACTTGCCGCGGCAGATGCAAGGGAGCGAGCAATTCGTATCGCGGCAGCGACTCATTCGACCCTTGGGCCCATCCGATATGCTCGCATGGGAGTACTCCAGATCACTCCGCTCAATTCCACTATCATTTCTGATTACGGAATGAACGATACGAGTTCAATCGAGAAAGAGATTACTGCCGTGGTTCACGCAGGATTTCAGATTCAGTAGAAGCATGATTCCTCTCCAGCGTTCAATCCAGAAGCCATTTCAAAAATACTCCATCACGAGAGGCGACAGGCCATGAGTTCTCGAGGAGAGTTCCAGAGCGAGCACACAAGCAGCTTCTAGGCTAGAGAGCACTCGTGACAAGCTCGAGGAAGAGAGGGTCCCGCCCTGCGGATTCGCAACAGGATGTGTTTTTGCAATGACTTCTAGCCAACGTTTGCGACTGTCACAGTCGTTTGTCTTCTCTGGCACTGAGCTACCGTCGCGAGCATTTCTTCAGGCTCGAAAGGCTTCTTGAGAAATTTGACAAAATCTCCAGGGCGAAATGGTCGCATGGCATGTCGATCGAAATAGCCACTCATCAGTATTACCTGAACCTCAGGATCGAGGGCTTTTAAGCGGGCGAAGACCAAATTTCCACTCATATACGGCATGGTAAGATCAAGAAGTACGCAGCGAATCTCGTTCATATGCCGCTCAAAGAGAGATATTGCTTCGCGCCCAGAGCTAGCACTCAATACCTGGTAACCAGCTCGACTCAGGAGTGCATCGAGAACAGAGCGAACGACCTCTTCATCATCAACGAGCAAAACTGCTCCTTTTTCCCCGATTCGTGAGAAACATTGAGAAGCCTGAATCGGATCCTCCTTCCCGAGGCTATCTTCGCTCAGAAAGCGCTCCTGAAGAACCTGACTCATTCGAGCTGCACGATCAGAGGAGCTCAAAAGTTCAAAGATAAGCTTCTCCCCTTCCGGGCGAACATGGCCCTCCTCAAGCAGAAGCTTGGCATATCCATTTATGCCCACAAGAAGATTGTTAAGATCATGAGAAAACTTGAGTAACACTCGCCGCAACTGCTTCGCTGTCGCTTCTTCATCCCCTCGCTGTTGCACATCTTTCTCTTGCACACTTTCAGACATAGAGACCTCTCGTCTGCGGTTCAAACTTGGGGCAGGAGGGTAGCAGAAATTTCGCCTTCCGGGTTCTAGAAAGTGAAAAACCAAACAAGAGAGGCTAGTTCCGTTGCCTCAGGCTACCTGTTTTCGTACAGTCTGGCCTATGAAACGATCCCTTACCGGCATTCGAGCGACTGGAAATTTACACATTGGAAACTATCTCGGCGCCATTCGTGAAGGAGTGCGCCTCCAGGAAGAGTACGAGTGTCTCTATTTCATCGCGGATATGCATTCGCTCACGACCAATAAAGATCCCAATTTACTCCGTATGCAGTCACTCGATATCGCAGCGAGTTGGATTGCTTGCGGTTTAGACACCCAAAAGCATCTACTCTATCGTCAGAGTGATATACCAGTGGTTGCTGAGTTTGCTTGGTATTTGAGTTGTTGCACGGGGATGGGACTCTTGCAGAAGGCTCATTCGTACAAAGATGCGATTGCCAATGAGAAAGAGGTAAATCACGGTGTCTTTGCCTATCCCGTTTTGATGGCTGCCGACATCTTGATGTACGATCCAGATGTCGTCCCAGTTGGGAAAGATCAAAAACAACATGTAGAGATGTCTCGTGATATGGCTGGTTCGGTAAATTCTCTCTATGGAGAGGGAGTTCTCAAACTTCCTGAGCCACTTATAAATGAGAAAGTCATGGTCATCCCGGGGCTTGACGGCCGAAAGATGTCCAAGTCCTATAACAATGAAATCCCTCTCTTTTCATCCGAGAAAGAACTCCGAAAAAAAGTTATGTCAATCACGACCGACTCAACGGCGCTCGAAGCACCGAAAACCCTTGATGGCACTCTTGTTGGTCAACTCTTTTCGTTTTTTGCTTCTCAAGGTGAGTATGAGGACCTCAATAAGAGACTTTCGAAGGGTGGCCTCGGCTGGGGACACGCCAAAGAAGAGCTCTTTCAGGCTATCAATCGCGAAATTAAAGAAGCTCGAGATCGGTATCAGGCGCTTCGCTCAGATGAGGATCAGTTGAACGGAATTCTTGAGGAAGGAAGAGATAAAGCACTGAAAATCGGAATTCCAGTGCTCAACCGTCTGCGTGAGGCTGTTGGAATGTCTCCTCAGACATGCTCCTTCAAAAAAATCTAAGGGCGTAGCCCTCAGTCGCGGTGACGATGAGCGATGTATTCAACTTTTCAGTTTGTTGCTCAACCATCACTCTCCAGGTATGTTCTCGAGTAGTATGTTCGAATGTCGGGCAGGTTCTTTGAACATCACAGCGTCGGGTTTAACGTCCCACTGACGAGCATAGCAGCATTGGGATACCTTGCCCGATGTTTATTTAAAAGAGGAAGAATAATGAGTGACTCGCAGCACGATCTCGTAAGTGAATTCCCAGAGTATAAGGAAAAGATTCACGAACTCAAAACAAACAACGGCCATTTCAAGTCACTCTTTGACAAATACCATGAGGTCAACAAGCTCGTGATGGCAGCCGAGCATCGAACCCAACCGGTTTCTGAAGAAGAAGAGAACAAGATGAGAAGAGAGCGAATGTCTCTCAAGGATGAGCTGTACAAAATCTTGCAGAGTTCTTAGCGTCGGCGCGATTTCTGGTACTTTGAGGGCTTCACATCCTTTCCAACCTTGAGTTCCTCGTTGAACAGAGCTTGGAACGATGATCGCGGGGGAAGAGTTTGCGTTGCGATTCGACAAAGAACGCGGTCGTAGAAGTCCAGAGCATTTCCAACTACGATAAGCTCTTTTCCGGGGTGCAGCCCCGACTGATCGATCTGATGTTGTCGCTTTTCCTCATAGCTTTTAAGACATTTTACCCGGAAAAGCTCACGAATAGGGATTCGGCCCTCGGCGTCTGTTTCTTCAAGAAGACGCTCGTAGTGTTTTAGCTCACGCCAGTTTTCAAAGTCACCCGGCCTTCCACGAGACGCCCGCAACCGCGGAGGGTGAAACTCTAGGAGGAGGTTCCCAATACAGAAATCCGCAGTAAGGACATGTCCTTTTGAACTTTGGCCGATCGGCACCTGAAACGTCCGCCCAAGGTCAACTCGGAAACCCTCGACAAATCGCTCAAGCAAACGGCCAATTGCTACCTCCGAACGCGAGTCGTACCGCAAATTGTTGTGGTGAATCGTCCCATTATTTGAGCGGGCAACCTGTTGAGAAAGCTTCTCGAAAAGGGCTTCCCGATTTTCCCCAGATCCTGAGGGCTCTCGCAGACGATGGCTTAAATGCCTCAATAGGGGACTGAAGGCGTCCTGCGAAAGAGAAGAGTGAAATGAAGAAGAAGCCTGAAACACCGCAAAACCTCGCATGGAATCCGAATATGTCGGAGAGGAAGAGATAGGTGAGTCTTATGATGGAAAAACATCCGAATCGATTCGGCGGAAAGAGAAAAGGAAATCGCCTCCTGAACCCAAGTAAGGAGGCGATCTCTGGCATGAACTTTTTGCTGAGACTTAATTATCCGAGCAGCTGGAGCGCGAGCTGTGGCTGCTGGTTCGCTTGGGCCAGAATCGCTGTTCCAGCTTGCTGCAGAATCGAGAGTCGAGTGAGCTCCGCTGCTTCCGCCGCCACGTCCGCATCTCGAATCCGGCTTTCTGCGGATTGGAAATTCTCCCGAGCTGTTTGGAGATTTCGGATCGTGAGATCAAGTCGGCTTTCAGCAGCTCCGAGAGTACCTCGGTTTCTTGTTACAGAGGTAATTGCCAAGTTAATAGCATCGAGAGCGAGTCGAGCTGCAGATTGTGACTCAGCATTGGTGGCCCCGACGATTGAATAGCTTGGCGTAGAGGTACCGGCAGCCGCAAGGCCCAGTGCTTGGAGGGTGGCCTGAACTCCTGAGTACGTCACCTGAGATACGGAAGAACCATCAAATCCAACCTGAAAAGTTACTCCACCACCACCACTTAAGAGCTTCAGACCGTTAAACTCTGTGGTCATCGCGATACGCTCAATTTCACTGGTGAGCGCACGGAATTCTAAGTCGAGGGCAGAACGTTGACCGTTATCGTATACACCGTTTGCTGACTGTTCGGCGAGTTCCGCAAGTCGGCTCAAGACGTTGGTGATAGACGCGATCGCTCCGTCTGTGATAGCCACAATCGATATACCGTCACTCGCGTTTCGAATCGCAACTGATGCAATTCTCGCATCTGCCTTAAGGTTCTCAGCAATCGCAAGACCAGCGGCATCATCAGCAGCTCGGTTAATTCGAAGTCCAGACGACAATCGTTCGAAAGCCGTTTGTAAACCCCGTGTCGATTGACTGAGTGCCCGTTGGGCATTCAGTGAAGCTACGTTTGTTCTAATGTTGAGAGTCATTTCTCAATCCTTTGTGAACGTCTATATCCTATGGTCTTCTCAACCTAATCCCTATTGAGCTACCGCTACTGAATCAACTGTAGTGCAAGCTGTGGCTGTTGGTTCGCTTGAGCAAGTACCGCGGCTCCAGCCTGCTGGAGAATGTTCAAGCGAGTGAGTTCTGCAGCTTCGGATGCTACATCTACGTCGCGAATCCGGCTCTCTGCAGCTTGGAAGTTTTCCCGTGCCACTTGGAGGTTCGATACGGTCACCTCAAGTCGGCTCTCAGCTGCTCCCAAGGTACCTCTGTTTCTCGTTACTGAAGCAATGGCGTTGTTGATCGCATCAAGCGCCAAGCGTGCTGCTGACTGAGACTCAAGGGTGGTTGAAGCATTGATAGAGTAAATCGGTGTAGAGGTACCACTCGCCGCAAGTCCGAGAGCTTGCAAGGTTGCTTGAACGCCTGAGTAGGTCACTTGCGACAGAGATGAGCCGTCAAATCCGACCTGGAAAACCACTTGGTCATTGGAACTCAAGAGATTGAGACCGTTAAACTTGGTGGTTAATGCGATCCGCTCCATTTCGTTTGTAAGAGCGGAGAATTCGTTCTGAAGAGCTGAACGTTGGACGTTTCCGTATACACCGTTCGCCGATTGTTCTGCGAGTTCCGAAAGTCGACTGAGAACGTTTGAAATCTGTCCAATCGCTTGGTCAGCAATCGAGATAATCGAGATACCGTCGTTCGCGTTTCGAATACCAACGTTGGCAACACTTGCGTCGGCTTTCAAACTCTCAGCAATAGCGAGTCCGGCAGCGTCATCTCGGGCTCGGTTGATTCGCAATCCAGATGAGAGTCGTTCGAACGCAGTACTCAATCGAGCCGAAGCTTGACCGAGGTGTCGCTGTGCAGTGAGAGAGCTTAAGTTTGTCGCTATATTGATCGGCATCGCCTATTCTCCATGGCTAAAAAAGAACCACCCTTTTAAAAACCTTTGTTGCTACGGATGCTCTCTCCAAAGAGACAACATGCAGGAGGAAAAACTCTCCGCAGCTTCGTCATGCAAGGGCAAAGTGCAAGAGGCTTGCCAAATTGTTTGCGAGTCCACACACCACGCTAAGGGATGTCACTCTTCCTCACCGTATTCACCCCGATACTGCATCACACGCTGAACGTATTCCTGTGTACTTTTGGGAAGATACTGCGCTATTTGCTCGTATTCACTTGCATCAGCTCCCCGTTGCTCAGCACGAGCTTGAGCAGAGGCCACTCTTCCCTCACCTGCATTGAAAGCAGCCACGGCAAGTTTTTCCAAAGAGGCCGAATTTGCCGCCCCTCGAGTCGAGAGATCGTTGGGAAGCTTTGAGTCCTTTCCGAAGATATCGTGGAGGTAACGAAGATATCTCATCCCGAGGTCAACGTTCTGTTCTGGTTCAAACGGCGAATAGTCTACATCGAGCTTATCGCGAGAAATGACTGACTGAGCTGTCGTATCAAGCAGCTGAAAGAGGCCCTTACTAAAGTGGCCGTCTGTGCTGATAGCGTTGGGATTGAAAGATGATTCAGCCCGAGCAACTGCTACTCCTAGCGCCGGGTCAAGGCCGTGCTCAGCTCCAGCCGCTGAAACGATGTCTTTTACCTGCGCTTCTCTCTCCGCGAGTGGCTTCACGAAGAGTTCTGTTGACTGCTGAGCGTGCCGCGAGACTTCAACTATCGTCGGAGTTTTGACACTTTCCTGCTCGGGTTGAAGCTCTGGTTCTGGGACGCCGATTCTTGGAAGTTCCGGTGTAAGAAGACCAGGAGTCGGAAACTTATAGCTCGCCCGGATATCAAAGGCGTCGTCTGCAAGAGGAGCGAGAAGCTCTGTCTCAGCAGTTGCAATATTTGGAGATTTCGAAGGGTTAGGAGAAATATCACCTAAGAGCCGTGAGAACGTATCACGTATCTTTGCAGGTTCAACCGGCGATGCCGGAGCTTGAACGTGAGTTCGTACCTCCCCGTATCTTTCGAAAAAATCAATCTTCATTGGCAAATCCGTTGCTCTCTTTCTCATTGGAAGATTGCACGGGATATGCCAACCAAATCTCAGTTATTTCAAAGGTATAACAATCGGCACTGACGGGAATCTGGCAGTGAGTCCCAATTCAATCGGACTCTCCCGAAGGGAGACTCTTCCCGGCTGGCCTTTCCTAGCCAGCTCTCACTGAAACGGGACAACTTCTTGCGAATACAGAGCCGCTGATTCGAAGTTCCCATTCGTTTTCGACCTCTTGCCCGATAACTGATCGACCGGTACCTCGTAAAGAACCGGAGGTGTCCGATGGAAATAGTCTTTACGGATCATCATATACTCAAGATTTCGAATAAATCCTCCAAATCTATCTCTGAGCTCATCAACAATTGAATTGAACTGAGAATAGTCTACAGCTTCTATAACACATTCGATGCGACAGTCTCCGAGCTGCTGAATGTACTCAGCAATCTGGGGATGAAACTTACAGTATTCGTGAAACTCTCTTTCGATCTCAGAATCATAGTTTCCCTGTTGTATCTGCACTTTAAAGAGCGTCATTCCGAGGAGGGCTCGATCTATATCGAGCCTGTACCCGGTAATAATCCCCCGTTGTTCCAGCCGCTCGGTTCGGTACTTAATCACCGCTGGTGTCGTCGAGAGTTCTTCAGCCATTTCTTTGATGTTTGTCCGAGCGTTACTAGAAAGCACACGCAAGATTCCACGTTCAATATGATCCAGCTCTTCCAGAGCGGGAGTAGTACCGGTCGTAAACTCGGGCAACTCGAACTTCCATTCGCTCGGAGTTTCAGAGGACGTGCTTCGAAGGTACTTCTTCGGAAACCACCAATGGTTCACCGTAGTGCACACGTTTGAAGCGAGGATAATGTCGCGGTGCTGAGAAAGAAGGGCATCGTGAATGTCGTACACTTCCTTAGGCGAATGAGCATAGAGACACCAGACGACATCCCACTTTCCGTAACATTCAGCGAGCCATGCGGTTGAAGGGTGTTCATCCAAGAGGCTCACAAACTCTCTCCACTTTCCCTTTTGAGAGTGCAGTTTTAAGTAGGTCTTAAAAACAGTGAGGCCAAGTTTGTAGGGGTTTATAATCGCATGAAACCGCTTTACAACCCCAAGATCTTGAAGTTTTTCAATCCGATACGAAACCAAGTCACGACCCAAGCCCACCTTTCGGGATATTTCTGAGAGTGATCTTCGAGAATTACAGTCGAGTTCAAATAGAATTTTGCGATCAAGTAGGTCAAGTTCGTAACTCATCGAGACTCCTTAGAGGGTGTGTCTTAAGTACGAACCTAGCTTTTTACAAGATCTCCTCAAAGAGCATTCCGTTATTGCCCAAAAATTGAGACAAAATTCCTCAAATTTCTTGAAATTCTGTCTTGTCCATATTGATTCAGAGATGTGATCAGAAGAGCCCAACTTTCCTTGCCTTCTCGGGGTTAGACCTCTACCCCTTCGTTCGATTTATACAGCTCATCTACGGAACCTCATGCGATCCAAGGCACAAGATCTCGAACTATTCGATCGTTTTTCTCACCTTTTGGGCAATTTTGCGATCACCTTGAAGAGCGTCTTTTCGAATGGCTACACCTTCTTCTGAGGTGAACCACTATGAAATCGAAAAAGAGAGATTTTATTCTCGTAATGAGTGCATACGTCGCTTGGGGACTCTTGCCAATGTTTTGGGCGCTCTTTTCAGGTATTGCTCCCCGTGTCGTTCTCTTTCACCGAGTGCTTTGGTCAATGATTCTTCTCGCTGCACTGTTCTTTGTCCGTGGTGATTTGCACGCCGTCTTCCGAAGACTTCTGCGATTATCCGTGATTCGCTCTTTGAGCTTTTCCTCGCTCTTTCTCGGATTGAATTGGTACCTCTACGTGTGGGCTCTCGGCGAAGGAAAATTTGTTTCGGCAGGACTCGGATATTTCATTTGTCCGCTGATTACAATTGGCTTTGGAGCACTCTTCTTTCAGGAATCCCTCACTCGCTGGCAGAAAATCGCTCTTAGTGTTGTTCTTGTGGGTGTTCTAGCTCCGATATTCTACTTTCACGAAATTCCGTGGTTCGCTCTGGGACTCGCTTTCTCTTGGGCGAGCTATACTGCGGTGAAAAAGCGATCAGACATACCATCTCTTGAGTCGGTATTCGGTGAAACGTTAGTCATTCTTCCGTTGCTCTCGCTCCAACTTTTGCAGACGGGAGATTTTGGGCTCCATCTCAATTCATCGTTTTCGAACTGGCTTCTCTTTGTCATGGCAGGAGCTTTTACAGTTATGCCACAGCTTGCGTTGGTGACCGGTGTCAAAGGAGTACCCTTAAAATATGTGGGAATAATGCAGTACATTACTCCAACACTTATGATCGCTGTCTCATTAATCATGGGAGTAAAATCTCCTACCCTATCCGAGATGCTGACTATCGCGGGAGTTTGGTCTGGTATCCTTCTCTTCTTTTTCGGTCGAGCAATCGAAAAATTTATCCACAGCCAAATCCCGTCAAGGCAGGTTGCATCTTCAAAGCTTTAGGATTAACTCCTTGTAAAGACTCGTTGGACAGTAGCAAGGGTCAAGTCTTAGCAATATTTGGTCGACTTCTTGGTCGGGTGAGATTTGAGAGAGAGGGATCCAATGAGAACTGGGGTACTTTCATTACTTCAACAATTGGTGGTTGGCTTACTGGTAACGATAGCCCTTCCTATGCTCTTTCAGCGGTCCCTTTTTGCTCAATCGTCCGGAACGTACGGTCTCGGACTCGATCATATTGGACAGTCGATTGCTGATAGGATCTGTGTCAACGCACCTCGAATTGATCTGAGTGAGATAATCGACCTTCTCGACGAACTTAACTATGCGTTGAGCGACCGTGCCGAAAAATGTCGCCTCGCTTGTGACAAAGCAGATGAGCTGGATGACGTTTGCGATGCCGTAGACAACAATTGTGACGATCTTGAACAAAGAGCAGCTCAAGAGCAGGCCCGATGCGAAGTTCTTCGAGCCCAAGAGGAACAGTGTGACATTGACTTTTGCAATCAGTGCGACTGCGAGTCAGGAGTTCAGTGGCCTTGGTGGGGAACGTGTGCTCGACTGATGGCTCTGTGTAATGATCTCCAAAGTAAAGCAGATTCAAAGTGCGGATGTGCCTCGTTTACCGCATCTCAGGCTGCATCTTGCCGCGGAGATCAAACGACCTGCGAGTCGGAGCGGGACAAATGGAGAGCGAGATGTAACTCAACGAGCAATCCCGATGGTACTTGCGACGATCCAGCTCCAACGCCAACGCCAACGCCTTCTGGCTCTGGTAAAATCACTGGCTCTGGATCAGGTTCCGGCAACGCACAAGCAATCTGGTAAACGGAAAAATACGACTGCGTCCTCAAATTATTCTCAACTGGAAAAATTCGGGCTATCGAACAAGGTAACTTGCTATTTGATAGGTCAAGAATGAAGCCCCATACGCAAGAGCTGACATATAGCCCAACTGAAAAAGGGGCCATCTTATTTGTCTCGTTTCACGATATGTAATCGCTTGAGTCGGGAGGCATTGCATCGCCAAGACAAAGAAAACCAAGAGGCTCAAGGCTGTAGGAAAATCAAAGAGAATAGAGCCATCCGCTCGACGCATTGATCGAAGAGATTGAATAAGACCTGGATCGTCCTCGCTGACATCATTTCCGACTCCCGCCATAACGGCTAAGGCTGAGACAACAACCTCTCGCGCTGCAAACGAACTCAATACGCCAACACTAATTCTCCAATCAAAACCAAGGGGCGCAAATACAGGTTCAATAAACCTTCCGATCCTTCCAGCAGCTGAGTACTCGAGTGCCCTTTGGTCTTCATTCCCAACCGCCTGGCTTTCATGCGCCTCGTACACCTGAACGTCATGAAAAGACGCACTCTCTGAGGGAAGCTGAGGGAACGTTGAAAGAGCCCAAAGAACAACAGAAATCAGGAGGATGATGGTCCCGGCCTGACGGAGGAAGATCCATCCGCGATCGAGAGCAACTTGAGCAGCGTCCCTCAAACTCGGGAGCCGATAGGGAGGAAGTTCAAGCGCAAGCGGGGCCGGCACTCCAGGGACAAGTGATCGTTGGAGCACGAGCGACGCCCCGATTGCTGCCAACGCACCGAGAGCGTAGCCACCCACAAAAACGAGCGATCCAGCTATTGGATCGTTCCCGAAGAGCAAGACTGCCACCATAAGATACACCGGGAGACGGGCTGAGCAGGTGAGAAGTGGAAGTACCAGGATAGCTCGCAAACGGTCGCGAGGATTTTCAATAAGTCGGGTCGACATGATCGCCGGCACAGCGCACGCATGCGCGGCCAACATGGGAACAAACGCTTGGCCGGGAAGGCCAAATTTCCGCATGATGCTATCCATTACAACAACGGCTCTTGCAAGATAACCGGAATCCTCAAGCAACCGGATGCCAAAGAATAAGATACAAATTTGCGGAAGAAATACGACCACGCCTCCAAATCCAGCGAGGACTCCATCGGTGAGAAAACTTGAGAAAAGTCCAGCCGGGAAAAGTCCATGTACTACTGAGGTAAGAAGGGAAATACCGGACTCGATCCACTCCATTGGTTTTGCAGCCAGACTGAAGACCGAAAAAAAGAGTGCTGCCATTATTATAAGAAAGATTGGGAGCCCTACCGACGGCGAGGTGAGCATCCTATCGAGCCGGTCCGAACGGCCCCGGCGAGCGAACGCATTGAGAGGGGAAACGTCTTGAGCAACTTCATCAGCCCAACGACAGCGCGCCGTTATCGGACACGAACCACACGTTGCACACGAGCTAAGCCGAGCAGGAGTTTCAATTTGAACGGGGAAGCCGAGAACTTCTTCTTCAAGAGTGCGAAGCAGCACATCGAGTCCGGTACCCTTCCGCGCCGAGATCGGCACAACCCGAGCCCCGAGTTCTCTCGAGAGTCGAGTGAAATCAATATCTACTCTCTTCCGAAGGGCTTCGTCGATCATGTTTACAGCAACGATAGTAGGGATTCCCTGTTCACGAAGCTCGCCAGCGAGAGGAAGCTGATGTGGTAGTCTCGTCGCATCAAGGACTATAACGAGGAGTGAGGGCTTCGGAATTCCAGGAGCCTCACCCCGAAGCGCAGCTCTTGCGGCTTCCTGATCAAGCGAGCCGCCATCAAGCCCATATAACCCTGGAAGATCAAGCACATTGATCTCAGTTTTCCCAATCTTCAGATTCCCGCTTCGAACCTCAACAGTTGTCCCAGGAAAATTGGCCGTATGCCCCCTCAATCCGGTCAGTCGATTAAAGAGCGAGGTCTTTCCTGCATTCGGTTGACCAGCGAGAATAACGCACGGTTTCATGTCGCCAGACATTCCGACAACGTGAGAGCTGGTATGCGAATCGGCAAGGATAGAGAGCGTGGTCACACAAATTCCTGTTGAGGTACTACGTAGATTTTCGCTGCAAGCGCTGAATCGAGCGCTAACCTTGCTCCGGCAGTGGCAATTAAACACTTGTCACCCGCTTGAAGAAGCGAAAGTCTCCGGCCAGGCGACAGGCCAAGTCTCATAAGCCTTTTTGCCTCCTCAGGAGACAGCTCGATACGATCAAGTACTCCTCCCTCACCAAGTGAGAGTTCGGTCAATCGAACCGCTAGAGAGCATGCTTGAGGTCCTTTGTGGTTTGGCAAGTGTCATTTCTCCTTCATATACCGAGCAATCCTATCCTAGATTTCTCAGAATCTGAAGTAACTCACACCCAATATGTCATATTTAACCTACAATTCAAGGAGCGGAAGAATGGATGACGGCGCATAAATATCTGTAATAACTATCTTTTCTTGGGAGGCAATTGGGAGCCGGGACCCGAGAGTTCTCAAGAGAATCTCAAGAGCGAAGTCAATATTTGTAATATTTTTACATAACATAGAGAGAGTTCTTTTAACGAGCAATCACCATGTATAAGCATGCACTTCTTCTCTTCTGTACGCTTTCTCTCAGTCACTGCGCTCACTTCCATCGGGAGGTACCTTCACCAGTCTCAGAAGCTTCTGAGTTTCAGCATACTGTGCGCTATAGCGGAGAATCTCTCTGGGATATTGCAAAGTGGTACACGGGGAAGGGAAATCTCTGGACCCGACTCTCAGAGAAAAACAAGGAAATCAATCCGAAAGCCCTACGACTTGGTGATCTGGTTGTTATTCCAAATGAGCTCCTCATTCGAACCGATCCATTTCCAAAGCCTCGGCACCAATTCGAGCAAACTCGACACGCTACTCTTGTTCCAGCAGCAGCTGCTCCAGAGCAATTTGATGGTCCTGAGATGAAACTCGAGCTTCTTGAAACTGAATCTCATCCGCTTGAACCTGAGAGGTTTCCTTCTCGAGATTCCCTCTGGCAAGAGATCCTTCCTCAAAAGTGAGTTCCGGCACACCGAGTTGATCTCGTAGTTTATCGAGGGCTACGAGGAAGTCTTTTTCTGTTGTGGAGAGTACATGAGACAGTGAATCTGCTTCCTGCCTGTATCGAAGCGACTCTTCCATGCGGATGTCCTTGAGGAGACCATTCACATTTTGGCCAGCGAGATATGACAAAATACTCAGTTGATGTTTTCGAACAATTCTAATCTCAGCTTGCGTTCGTAGCATCGCATAGGTGACAAGACGAATCTGCTCCTCATTCTCATGCTGCTTTTCTAGAGGTGGGGAAAGAGATGTTTCTGGTGCTTTGCCCACAAGTGCCTGCTTCCGAACGAGGACTTTCAAAGCGCTCATTTCCTCGGCGAGGTCTTGCGTACCAAAAGCCGCGACAAGAGCAGTGAAGGTCATGAGAGTAGTCCAAACGACAAGAAAGAGGGTCCCTATTCGCAAAAAGAAGATATCGCCCTCCAGCGTTCGAATTTTTCTCTGCCTCAAGTGGGAGGGAGGGCTCTCCTTCCTTCTTAGAATTGCAATCGAATTGATCCTCGTCAGCAAAACACCGAACAATTCCTGGCCGTTGAGAAGCAGAATTCGCACACCTCGCTTTACAGCATCCAACACCCGATCGAGCGCCTCGCTTAGTGTGTCTTGCCGAAGAAGATCGCTTCTCTTGTCGGTTGTTTCCTGCGTGGGATTCATTGGATCGTGCTCCTCAAGGTCTTTTCCAACCTCTTGTAATTATGCGGCTAATATCTCCCTCCGTCTCATAATTGTAATTTTTTTACATGTTCTAGAACCCATAATGGGCCTCAATACCCTCCCTCAAGCGGGGTGATGTTCCCTGCGACCTCGCCAAGAGAGATTTCCTCCTGAGAATACTTAGGAAGAGGGAGCATCTCGTGTTAGTTTTGGCTCTCGAAGTAGTTTGACTCCATGGAACACCATCATCCAGTTCACCACTCTCCGGACTCCTCCCCACGGCTTCCCGAGCTACCCGATCAGGAACCAATTGAACGCTATGAGGCCCAGAAGCACATAGCGGATGCTCGCAGGTTGGCGAACGCTCACAAAGCTCTTCGAGCTGTCGAGGCTGGATTGCAAATTGGACTCCACGAATCATCGTCTTGGAGAGATCTTGACTATCGTGTACTGACCCAAATTCTCGAACGTCGGGGGAAAGACCACCCCGAAGTGATTCGAATGGCCTCTGCTGTTTGTCAGAGTCAGTTTTCGAGCATACTTTCAGAGAACCAGGTCTCTTCACTCTGTCACTGTATCTCAGGAATCGCTGTAGCAGGTCGACCGCAGCTTGCTCTCGGGCTCCTCTCTCAGCTCTCATCCGCAAGCACAAAAGATCTCTCAGAAAGTATCGACTACTGCCACGCAACCGATCTTGCCAAAGGAATTCTGGAGCAGCAAAAGCGAGATGGGTACAGTTCTCTTGAGAGTAGACGCTCTCCCGAAGCAAAAGCGCGAAGTGCTCGAGTATTCGAATTGAATCATCTCCTCAGCCAAGCCATTCAGTCGCGAGACGGTCCCGTTCTCAACGGGGTACTGTGCGAAGCACTACGAGAAGGAATCGTTCCACACCTGGGTGGAATGATTGCTGAGACAGCTTCGCAACCAGTCCGCACGATGTGCGTCAAAGCGGCTACCGAAGCGATTGGAACCTATCTCCCGCGACTCGAGCTTCTTGCAGATGTCGCCTTTGGTTTAGAGGCACACGGAGACAGTGAAGGCGCCAAGGATATCCTCTTTCTTGCTCTGACGGAAACCGACGGAATCCATACCACGGAAGATATATATCGCGGGAAATGTCTGATAGCAGAGGCAGCCGGAAGACTTGGATTTCGGTCAATAGCGCATGCCATCTTAGACTCAGTCTCTGGAGAATTGGGCCCTTTTCTTGAGTACTATGAGAGAGATTCGGCACCGGTCGTTGCAGTTGCCAGAGCGTATAGCCGAATCGGCGAACCCGGGCTGGGTATCGCCCTGTTCGAAAAGTTCAGCGGGACAGGCAATGAACACACCACTCCTCTCGTACCTGAGTCAGAATTAAGCAAGACCGCTCGAGCTTGCGCTCGCGCAGAGCTCCCAACGGCTAGTTTTATCGCCTCTAGAAAATTTTTAAAGGTTCAACGAGGAGGCCTTGATGACGTGACATTCGCGTATTTTGACCTCGTAGACTCTGCCTTAAAAACTTTTCAAGAGATCGGGGGCGATTCCGTCCCATTTGAACCCCTGAACCAAGCCCTTCGCAACGGCGAACTGTCCTCAGCTGACTACTTACGAATTTTTTATGGAATCGGGAACGAAGAATGTATTTCAGAAATTGAGCGAATGTTTGAGGACGGGGAGGTTTCACGAGCCGAAGTCTTTGAGGGTCTTGCGACGTGGAAGCCTCCAATCCTCATGCACTATAGCCCCGGTATCATCAACTCCTCTCTCTCTGCGATACAGGACTATCTTGTTCAGAACACTACTTCACCGAAGGATCTCGCCTCATCGCTTGTAAGTTTAGCGTCACTCGGAACAGATGTTGACTTCAGGCGCCTCGAAGACATCGTTCGAGAGAGTATTGAAAGTGAGAATAAGGAACAACGCTCTCGGGTTCTTCAATTTCTCGTCCCCTTCACAAAGGCGTTTAGTGAGCAGCCAAGTAAACGGTGTTCACAGCCAGTGTACGATGTAGGGTCCTACGTCTTAAATCAAGATCCGTTGAATAACTCAGCACTGATTGTCGGGGCCTTCCATTCCTTGCGCAAGCACGAATCCCCCGTAATCAAAGTTGTGCTTGACAGAGCGAGCCTCAGTCTGTGCTCTCATTCAGAATTTCCTCGAATGCCAAGTGCGCTCGTGCGAACCGTTTTTGACTGGCTCACAGATCGGCGCTCTCGGCTTGAACGAGCCCTTCCGGACTTCCTCCAATTTGGGGAGACCGACAACTCAGAACAAAGAAAGTTCCGAAGCTACATGGGCGAAGTCGTCCAACGCTTTCTCGACAGGCCAAGCAACGATATCGCTCCAGCGTCTCTCGCAAGGGCGATGACGCTTGGAGTTACGTTGCAAGATGGTCAATTGCAAAAGGCGATTCTCGACCGATGCCGAGGAATGGTGTTCGAAGAAACCACACCACCTGCACTCCGACAGGCTTGCGTTTCGGTACTCTCTCAGTTTGGCTCAAAGAGCGACCAGGATTCTCTCCTGAGTTACGTTCGTGATCGATATCATAGGAGCGGACCCAACGATCCTATTCTGAACCTCTGTCTCTTAAACCTTCGTCGGGCGCGGGGAACCGGGGGAGATCAAGTGTTTGATCTTGCGGGAGGTGATTTCGTACCGTTTGAGGATGACTTTCCCGACTTCAACCCTCACCACCAAAGAAGGAGTGGGATTCGAGAGTGTGAACTCATTCTCGATGTTGCCACCGATCCTCGGGTTGAGGGCCGTTTTACGAGAGTGTTACTCCGCCGCCTTACTGAGTTGAAATATCTCGATCCTGAAATTCTTACGTGGCTCGAGCAAAGCGAGACTAGTTCGGATTTTCCTGCTCGCGCAGGATGTATCCGTATGTTGCGACAATATGGAGTGGTTCCCTCAAAAACACTCCTCGAATACTTCACTCGCGATGGGAGTTCACCCGAGAGCATCCGTCAAAGATTTGCGAAGCTCGAGAGCTATAGGCAGACCTTTGACGAAGTCGAAGACCTCAGCACACTCCTCTCGCTTCTCTCTTCTGACGTCGATGGTCAAATCGCATTTTTTGTCCTTCGATCTCCGAGTTCTCGGTTTCAATTGATCAATAACTATCCATTCGAACGATTTCAGGAAATTGTTGAGCTTGCCCAGTCTTTTCGGCTCCATCCGGCCCCACTTGAGCAGTTCCGAGGTTTGCTCGAGAAAAGCGGAATACAGCGTGAACATACAGAGCGGATCGTGAGCAATCTTATTCGTGGAAGGCATCCGTTTCACACAGCATACTCTCCAACATTGGAACAAGAAGTTCGAATTGATATCTCTGAAAGTAATCGCATCCGTATTGCCTGCGCCGAGCTCTCTCAGGTTCTTGGTTCAGATCAGCTCGGCGGGGTACTCCTGACAATGGCGTCACGACCCATTCTGCAACAGCAGATTGACGATGGAGATCACTCGCAGGAAACAAGTAGTCTCCTGCGTTCAATCAACCAGGCTGATACACTTATAGAGAGAGAACGAGTTGCAAATCAGATTGAAGCGGACCATCCTGTTTTGTACAGGCAGGCGAAGGAGTTACTCTTACCCGGGTGGGAATCGATAGAAGGCCTTCTGCAGATTTCACTCCCTCTTGAGGAAGTCCTCCACAGCTCACCAAAAGTCGAAGGAGATCAACTTCTCGCCGGAATCGAGCTTCTTAGACGATCTCGAAAGGAGTCGAAACTTGCCGTGCTACAAGCACTCAAAGGCACCAATCCACAGATCGCAGCACGACAAAAGGAGATTCGGAGAAAGGAAAAGGCTCTTCGTGGAGTGCAGGCCGGTGTTGAGATGCGCCCAGAGGATCAGATTCTCCAGGAAAAGGTAACAAAGATTGAAGAGGACCTTGTGCGACTGCGAGAGGAGGTTCGTGCTCTCACTCTCTCTCCTGTAGTCGACCGGTATAGGCACCTCACGCCAAGAGAGCGAAAAGAACAGATCGAATCAGAAGAGAAGTATCTCAAAGCTGTTGTAGAGAAGTCTGCTTCGCGTCTGTTTCTCTCATCTCTTGTGGAAGTTCTTGATGAGAAAACTATAACTGAGGGCGACGCCGAGCTTCTCAAAGAGCTTGCCTCGCACCTTGATCACCCTTTTGAAACAATTCTCAGTATCGTTGATCTCTCTCAAGTGAAAAAACAATCGGAGAAAGAGAAAACAGTTCGTTTGAGGCTTTTGGACAAGTGCGGAGACCTTACCACCTTTGCTCGGTTTGCTGACTCAAGGTTGTGTTGTTACTCGAGCACGAACTATGAGATGAAGGTCTTTGGAAGGCCGAATAAGGAGTGGCTGGCTGCTCGAATGAGAGATCCTATGTCGTTTGTTTGGGTAATCGAAGAGGACCAACCATCCGCAAAGGACGAATCGACTGTCATCAGGAACAATCTTGGTTTTGTAATGGGGGATTATGGCGCAACAAATGATGGTGGACTCACGCTCAATTTGAATGGCATTTACCTCACAACAGGAAACGAAGAGAAAGGTGCTGCCAATATTCTTCAGGCTATTGAAAAACTCCAAGCCGAACCTCTGAGAGCAGAAGCTATAATCCTCGGAGGCTCTCACGGTGGCGCACTTCCGAGTTCGTTTGCGAATTTCAAAAGAGAATCTCGCGAGGTGACACGTCTCAGAGCCCTTGCCGATATAGACGGTTCACCGATGCAGGGGAACTACGATGACCTCGGCACTGTCATGAACTGGCCGACAACTGTCGCTGGCTTCGTGAGAGATCTCGACAGGGAAAGCCAATCGTAGAGCAAGTTCCTACGGAATAAGTCGCGGTTAAGCACGTGCTCGCTATTACCTTTTCAAGCTTCCCTTCGTTGCTTGCACCTCTTACTGGAAGAACGCAGTCCCTAACGAAAAATGGAGATCGCTCGAGCTTCCTCGCACATGCTTCGAACTAATTGCCGCTTGGCTCTCCTATCGGGCTGCGAAACGGAAAGATTTTTGACGGCCGCTTATTGAGATCGAAGCCTGAAGTTTCTCCTCCGTTGAGCCCTCCGGTTGGATTGATTGCAGTCTGAGAAGTTTCGGACGTTACGCCAACGTCTGATCCAGTGCCTCGTTCGTCATATTGCGGACCATTTGAGCCACTGCGCCTACAGTGCGGAGTTTCAAAACACGGAGAGCCACTAAAATACGGATCGATTGAGCCGTGTGTACCTCCCCCCGCCATTCTCCATTTGACTTCTGTTCCGAAAAAACTCAGTGCGCTGACAGAGATGACTGAAATGAGAACAACAAGCAGGACATATTCGACCTTGCTCGCTCCGACTTGATTTGAAATGTGGTTCTTCCCACCCATTGTAAAGCCCTTTCTCTCTAACAGCGCCCTTCCGAGCATTGAGGGTGCTCGGGAACACGAGAGAGAACTATTCTAGGAAATTTTCCTAAAGTGGAATTTCCACTCTCATTAACGGATCGCTACTTCGACAGGTTTTGCTTCAGGTGTTCGATCAAGAGAGCGGGTGGCGCATCTCGTGTCTCTTTCCTTGGAATTTTCAATGGATTACATGTTTAACTGCGCAGCAAGAAGAGCGAATTCCTCAAGATTTTTGTGCGGAGGGAAGCACTGAATAAAGTGGAAGTCGAAGTATCTGATACGGAATATTGCCGTGGAATCGGAACAGTCCGGTCTCCTCCCAACCTTGAGCAAGATGCTTCGCTTTCGCCGTATTCGCTTGTATTCCCTCTCGTACCTCTCCAAAAAGTTGATCCATTCGGAGTTGAAAAGCAGTTTCGCGGACTACATTCGTAAGCGCTTCATAGGCATTCACCCCAACCGAGCGGCAAAACGCTCTTGCTCGTTTCGAGATACCGACAATTTCGCCCCATCCAAACTGAGTATGTTTATCAAGTCCAGCTTCTGAGATCTTTTCAAGTGAATTCACAACATCTAAAGGCATAGAAGATGGGTCACTGAGCGCTATAAAAAAGCCGTTCACTTCTCCATTGACGGTCAAACAAATGAGATGCGCCCCCGAACAACTCAAAACTTCTTTCAATTCGGAGACGGGGAGCACCCGACCGTAGCCCTCCTGAGGAGCTTTTCGATCAAGATCTATGAGGAGCCCCTTCTCGAGATCTTCAATTTTTTCGAGGAGGTGGATTGGTGGAAAATTTTGCTCGGAAGAGAAATAAAGCATTCGGAGGTCACTCGATTCGCCCAGCCCAATTGCATCTTTAATGTAACGAACTTCGGGCAAACACTGAGTAGCGATTTTTTGGTAATTGCTGTCCATCTGTCGAAAGACCTCTCTCGCAAGACTTGGCAGAAATGGACCTGTGGCACGATGAATACGCACCATGCTCTCGGAAAATATGTCTATCAGACCGGATAACGCTGAACCCTTCAGTTGAATTTCAGACTTCAAACGGTCAAGCTGCTTTTGAAAGATGCGGCAAGATCGAAGTACGGAAGCCTCTTGCAGATCATCTCGCGCAAGTTCAGAACCAAATCGGAAGAGTTCAGCCCCTAGTTGTCGGATGAGGTTCTTGTGCGCGATATGACCTGAGACAAGCCCTTGCGGATCTACTTCTTCACGCCATCCATGTGGACGCCCCCGAAGGTCTTCCTTGAAATAGCGGCGCGCTGCCACAACTCGCTCTGCTGCTTGCTCATGCTCGTCGCTGTCAAGTGTACAGTGTTCAAGATAGGTATCAAAAAAGAGCGCGACCTCATCCTGAATCCACCCTACCCGTCTTTCAAATTCAATTCGAGGATCGAGCTCTTCGGAACGGAGTGTGTAGTCTTCTAAGAAGGAGCGAATCGAATCAAACGCCTCGTGGAGGGGGAAGAGATCGTATTCGACTGAAAAGAGATGCTGCTGCACTTTTGCGAGCGCGTTCTCCAGGCTCTGCGTGACTCCATCTCGACCGTGGCTCGGATGAAAATAACGCAAGGCCTCACAAGCACATGCTATCGATTGGTGGAGTGTTGGATCAAAGTTTGGATCGTGTCTGTCTGGCGGGAGACGATCTGATAGATCTCCATTATCGCCAGAACCAGTTTCAAAGTCTTGCTCGTCGGATTCAGTATCGGGAAGTGAAGAAAAACTGAGACTCTCGAAAATCTCTCCCTCAGAGAAAGACTCTTCGGATAGATCGGTATGAGTATTTCGATTTTTGAGCGGTACGGACTCTACGACACTCCCCATAAGGGAGGATTATAGGTCGGAAGCGCCTGTGTTCAAAGGACAATCTGAATTCAAAGACTCCGCCCCACTGTAGTACACCCTTTCAAGAGGTGGGAAAGCGAGTTCCCATTCTGCTCGTCCAATCGAAGATTCGAGAAGATCTCCAAGTTTGTTAAGCACTTCCAGGAGAGCCTTTTCATTCATCTCTCTCCCCCACGCCGCGAGAGAAAGGCGGAGTGTGGTGTTTTCCAGCTCAAACTGGAAAACACCATCCAAAACCCCCGCAGAGAGTGAAAGTACGCAGATGGAGTCCTTTGGAAGGAGTCGCTCGCCAGCAAATGGGTGATTTCCAGAACGAACGAGCTCTTCAAGGAGAAACGTTCTCGCTTGAGCTCGCTCACCAGCTTCAGTCGAAACCTTAAGAGTCCTTCCTTCGATGAGGGTGACGGTCTCAACGCCAGTGAATTTTTCAAACGCCTCACGGAACTTCTTGAGCTGTATGTTTGAGCTATCCAGGAGAGCGCCATCAAATCGATTCACAAATGAACACTCAACTTCTTCAACGAGCGCTCGGCCATTTTTGGTGAGAGAAAGGCTCTGCTTTCTTCGATCAAATTTCGAGCGTTTGCGAGTGAGGAGTCCACGGAGTTCAAGGCGAGATACAATTTGACCTACTGTCGTAAGTGGCAGTCCGATTCGGGTTGAGAGTTCAGTACTATTCATCTCCTGCTCGAGAAGCTCCGCCAAGATATGCCACTCAGACGGAGCAAGCGGAAACCCACCGTACGATTTTCCAATTAACCCAAAGGCGCGGGTGAGTCGCCTCTGATCTGGACGAAGCGGATGATCGCTTTTCCTTTGGATACTCCTTTCTACTCCCAAACCGTCAGCGAGCTTTCTATAGAGCTGATGAACTGCCTTTTGTTCCTTTAACGAGAGTCCTTCAAGGCGAGATGAGAGAATCTCGTTTGCCCGCTGGTCGACCTGGCGCAGATAGTCACTCCCCTCACGAGTAGGGCGGAGCAAACGGCGTCGAGCGTCTATTGAGGAAACTCTACTCTCGATTGCTCGACGCTGTTCTAAGCGCGCGAGAAGTCGAGAGACTATACTTTGTTCAAGTGAAAGGGACGCTGCGACATCTTTTGGGGTGAGCAGATCTTCTTCAACACCACGCTCTGAAGCGGTCTGAATTTCAATCAATGCAAGTTGCTCAGCCAGTGTGAATTCGGCCACCGATCTATTATTTTGCTGCGCTTTGCGGAAAAGGCGGTGGAGAGAGCGAAGCTCGACTTCTCGCTCCCCCTGCACCCGATCCACTTCGCCAACTCGAATCATAGAATTCCCTACGCGGCAGCAGACATTCGATTTTGCCGCTCCTGCTTTACCGGATAAAATTGAACTTTCAGATCACGATACTTGCAGAGCGATTTAACGAGGTGAACATGATCGCCTATCGCTTCATACAGAGATTCCTGGACTTCTGCTACTTCACTCGGGAGACGCACCTCAATCCCCAACTCAAAGTCCCAACTCCCGAAACACTCAGTAATTCTTACCACTGCTGGATGTTGTTCAGCAAAAACAAAGAGCTTGTTGAGGGTCTCACGATTGAGGTTCCTCATCTGTAGAAGGAGGGTGTGAGATTGCATCTGATAGGCTGCTGGGACGACGTGGTAGATATACCCTCCGACGATACCTCTTGATTCCAGCCGCTTGAGGCGAGCATCAAGTGTAGTTACTGGGACTGCGACTTCCCGTGCGAGGCCAGCGCGGGTCATTTCACCTCCTCGAGCGAGCACTCGAAGGATCTTTTCGTCAATCTCATCTACATCAAAGATCCTATCTGTTCGGGCAATCTGCAAGGGCTTAGACCGAACCATCTTCGATGAAAGATATCGTCTTGGGAGGTACGTTGTTGCGAGTTGACTGGCAACCGCTTTTTCAAAATGGAAGTGCTCAAACTGCGATGCGATGCGCCGGACCAACAAACCGACATCAGAGAGATTCTTTGCACACACTTCGAGCCCATACTGGTATTCCGACCCAAGTTCTGAGATACGGAGCACTTCGGGCTCATTGAGGAGTGCTGCAAGAAACGATTGCCGATGAGATTTCTTCTCCGAGCCAACCGAGATATAGAGATTGTGGATGGTGTACCCGAGCGCACGGACGTTGATAAAGGGAAGCCTCCAGATAATTTGCCGTTGCCGCAAGCTACTGAGCGCATATCGAACAGTGTGCGCGCGATAGCCGAGCTCCTCTCGGATCTCATCGACTCGCATAGAAGCCCTTAACTCAACCGCTGCCAAAACATCCGCTTCCTTCGTACTAAGTCTCATTCTGCTATCCCCTGAGTGTCTTGTCCGGCTCATTTGCTACATAACATTCTAGATTTACTAGATTTATGCCTTCCGGAAGATATATGTGTTTATGTCTTATTCTTATGAATACTACTGAATCGCATTAATACCAAGAGAAATTTTCAGAGCTGCTGACCTTTTTTAGGCCGGAAGGAGAGAAGAGCGAACCATCTTGTCTTGTGAAGTCGGACCGAACGAGAGAACCGAAACGGGTAAGCCGAGTCCGTTCTCTGACTCGAGAAATTCAAGGAAACGAGAGAGTGCTAAAGGGAGTTCCACTGCTTGAGTTGGATGAAACGCTCCCCACCCTTCAAAGTTCTTCACACGGCCCGGAACGCACTCTCTCAGTAACTCTGTCAATCGGGATTGATGTTTTTGATCTGAATCTTCTCGCAATCGAATTGAAGAGAGCTCACGATTTGATTTCATCTCGAAATAGCATTCAAGCTCATCGGGAGGTGCTTTACCTTTGTAAGAATACGTTTCAACAACTTTTAGACTTGGCTGGCGACCGACGGTATCGAGGTGAGTAAAGGCGAGAATGTCTGGCTTCCCACTCGCAGCCACCGCATAACGAGAAGCTACGAGATCAAAGTGCCCAACGCGAAATCGCCCTTGCCACCGGTGAGCTCCGTTGTGAGGCTCATGAAAAACAGATTCCAATGAACGCTCCTCGGAGACAAACGGACCAGCCCCGTGTCGAGTTGCATAGGCTCGAAGGACTCCGACTCGAGCAATCTGCGCATCTTTCAGGCCGGATGCTCTTATAAAAGGCTCAGCCGATGCAAATGTCGTATCGGTTTTGGTAACGTGCGGAAAGAAGCCAAACACGTAATCGAGCAGTACACCTTGAGCTCCCTCAAGAATAAGGTGCTTTGACGAAATGAGTTCACCGAATGAAGTATCACTTGAGAAATGCGGAGAGAGAATTTCGCCTAGTTTTTGATATTCCTCGTACATCGTCTCAAGACTCGCTCTTTCACCATACGAATGAAAAAGGGAATTGAGTTCACTATGTGAAGGAGATCGGGAGAGCAGGAGCTCAGCCTCAGATATGGTCCGATCCCAATGAGCTACGAGTTTATCGCGGAGAGAACTCGGCGATGTAAGATCAGAAATTGAAAGAGCCTTTTCTCCGAGCACACTTCTCTCTTTGGCAGCTTTTCCGACCCCCATTCCGACACTTCCATGCGCGTCGGCACCGCGGGAAACCTCTTCCATTCTTCCAAGCATAGCGTGCCAAGGAGTCACCACGTTGGCGTTAGGGTCGAGCGAAAAGCGCTTCCCTAAATCATCCACACCTTTTTCGATCAAGGCGTCACGTTCGACAAGAAGGTTGGTGGGCTTCACCAAAACTGTATGAGCAAGGTGACTCCGAACGCGCTTGAGAAAAGAGCCTGACCCGAATTGACTAAAGCAGTGCACCGTTCCATCTTCGCGAACAACATGGTGAGCTGCTTGGGGGCCTCCATTGTACCGAACGACACCTTCCGCGCCTGAGTACGAAGCGAGGAACTCTGATATGGTTCCCTTTCCCTCATCCCCAAATCCGAGTCCACATACTATCCAAATCGAGGCGTTGGCCATCGAAGGTACCTTAAATTTTTTTCACGTTCTCGATCCCAGTATACTCGCTTGCGTAGTTCGATACAGAGAGAGGCGAAGTTCCGACACTTCTCTTCTGTAAGCAACAGCCCTGGGGGGAATGAGTCAAAGATTATTTTTTCGAAAGACTGAAGGAATCTATCGGGACTTCCCCAAAGAATACGCTCCCCTTCAAAAAGGTTCAGACACTCAGGCGCCTCATACGCCGTATTGAGTGCTATATGGCGAATTGAATCTCCGAGGCATTCAACGCTTCTTCTCAGGTGATAGAGCTCACGAAATGATTTCGCTCGAACAATAAACTCTCCATCTGGAAGGATCTCACGAATCCGTCGAGCTTCTTCATAGTGTATGTCAGCGGCTACAATAAATCTTCGGATGCCTTCTTGTCGCGCCTTTTTGAGGAAAGAGAATGCTGTCAACTGGGAGAGAAGCCTCCGGTCAATTATTACATGGAGAGGTCTCAAGCCACACACATCGAAAGCCCATGAGAGACAATCCTCTTCTCCAAAACTCGGCGTAGACGAAACAGAGAGTGCAAGGTGGTCCACCGCGGGGTGACACGCGATCGCTCTACTTGCATCTGAAAAAGGTATGAGAGAAGCGATAATCATAATTTGTTTTGTCCGTGTCATTCCCTCTCTTCAACACGAAGATGAATCTTTCAAGAGGGAGGATTTTGGGCCAGGAACGAATCCCTGGCCCAAAAATTCCTTCGGAGTTACGACTGTTCCGAAGACTGAGTGCAACTATTCCATCCCCTCCTAGCGGATCGTGCGAAGTACTCTTTCGATCTCTTCAATCGACGAGACTATCGGTCGGTTTGTTTCAAATTTGCAGTAGGTATCAAAGCTCGACTTAAGAAGAGGGTGTAAAGATGCCACCGCGTCTGCCACATCGTCTATACTGCCTCTCGCAACTTCTCTGGTTTGATAGGAACCGTCATTTTGCTTCCCCAAAAGGAAATTGCACTCAAGAACATATTCAATTCTCTCCGCTTCTGCGTGAACTCCCATACCTGCAAGTCTCGCACGAATCTCAAGTGGTGACCCGTCACACTCCAATGAGAAAATATTTTCAACATTTGAACGTTCTGGTCGATCAACGGTCCACGACGAAGCAGTTCCGAGCCTCTCAGTAACAATTTGAGCAGCACGTTCTGGTTCGACGAATCCCTGTGTGTCGGCTATGAGTTCATAGCGCGCGCCCGGCCATGGAACTGGGTCAGGACCTTCCACAGAAGCCATTGTTTCGCCATTTTCTTTAGGTGTGTGCATCATCATATGTACATTCTCCTATTCTTCTCATTCCGGTTTTCCTAAATTCTGTTCTTCGACCCCTCTGTCTGTTACGAGAGCGAGAAAGGGCCTCTTTGCCCCGCATACTTCAGCGCGAATAACGAGTAAGTGATGGGCGAGCTGAAAAGCATCGTGCGAGCGGAGCTGAGGATCTTCGGCTGTCATTCGCTCAAGGAATTGAACGTACAGAAGATCAAGAGTGTCAGGCATTTGGACGTACTCCGGATCCCCTCCAAGCAGATAGACAGCAGATTTTCCGAGGCCGTAAATATCGATCGCGGGATGGGGTGTCTCTTTTTCGTACACTTCAGGAGGGGAATAGTACTCCTGAGCAATCTGTACGTGGTCTCCCTCTTTGGGATCGCGAGTAGCCCAGCAAAAATCAACAAGGACGACATTGTGCGTATCAGGTTGAACGATGAGGTGAGCCGGCTCGACGCTCCCGTGAACGATCCCCTGAGAATGGAGATAGCCGAGAACAGCGAGAGTTCGCTCAAGCACCCATCCGATGTGATAGTTGGGCTCCTGAAGCCCGTCGCCGTGCAGATTGCTCTCTCGGAGATCGTGAAAAGTGAGCCCCTTCGCAAACTCGGTCACCGAAACTGATCGCCCATCGGGAAGTTCAAATCCTTCAAGAAACTTTGGCAGAGAGATATGATTCAACGTGGCGAGAATCTCCTGTTCATTCTCGACAAGTGGGTTATCAACGCAGTCTTTCGCTACTTTAATACACGCGTTGGCGACTTCTCCCTTCTCGTTTTGGTATTCTGCTCGATAAACAAGCGCGACATCTCCGTCTGCTATCAACTCAACGAGAGAATACGTATGAAGAGCTCCAGCGATAGTACCGAGCGATTGAGAACCCGACGTGACTTTCCATTTCGCGCCTTGGCCATACGAGCCACTTCGAATACTTTCTTGGGCCGCCCGATAGATTTCCGAGAGTGCTTCAAAGGTATCTTGACCTAACTCTACTGCTTTTGGATCAGGCGACTTTGTCGCCTCTTTGCACCTTTTCGCCAGAACAAAATACTTGGAGTTGAGTGCAGCGAGCTTTTCAGCGTCCGCTCCCTCGAGCTCTCCGAAAAGCATTTCGGAGGTTGTCGCCGAGAGAACGAGATCGCGGAGAATCTGTATATCTCGCAGAGCAAAATCTGAAGGTTCAGGACCCGGTTCTCTTTGTTGATCCGTCGTCATCATGAGTTCCTCCACTTCAACTACGCAACGAGATCCACTTCTTCACTGGTGCCGTTGATGCGACACTTGAGCTCGTCGAGCGCTCCTACAAACCTCTCCCACTCTTCAGTAGTCCTTGAATCAGGCTTCGCCGAGCTACCGATCTCGTCGAGGAGCTCCTCTTGAAGTTCACGGGTTGTAATTATCTCGAGCGCATCTCCTATCTGAGGAAGAAGGGAGTTTTCGAGGGAAAGAGTAGGGATCGCAATTTGAGCCTGGATACTCTCTTGGATATCGACACACATCTGTCGCTCATGATCAGAGAGGATGCTCTGTGGTGAGCGCTTGGCAGGAGATGCTTTTTTGCGTTTGATCGCCTCTTCACCAAGAAGAGAGAGAATGTCTTTTCGCAGCATATCCTGACCGCGAAAGTTTTTGAGCCCAATGCCTTTATCTGAAAGAAGCATTGTGACCTCTTTGCGGATTGTTTCTCCTATCTTTGGATCCACAAGACCTGAGAGATAGACAAACTCCACTCCACGCTGAAGGGTGACTGAGAGATCGACTTGTCCGGTAGAAGTGTCTTGAACCTGACTGCTGATCATATAACTCGCAAGACGGGCCAAGTGGTCAAGTGAGCCGGGGAGCTTTTGCCTTCTCCCGGCTTCGCCATTTTTCATGAGCTCAAGGTATCGTCTATGCACGACTGCAGCGATCTCTGCTATCTCTGTTGTGATCTCCTCTTCTTCCCGAAGATCTATCGCAGTGCGGAGCGGCCTGTGACCGGGGTCGTTTCCAACCGAAAATGACATGTACTTCTGTGCAGCCACCGAGAGCGACTCGTCTGAGAGCGAACCTTTTCTGAGCCAAATGACAGATCGAGCGAGAGCCGGATCGATCTCCTTTCGCTCAATATAGTCTTTGTCGCTTGGATTGGTCGTATACACGACAAAGAAATCTGGGCCAGCATCAATGACTTCGCCTCCGGCCTCCCACAGCTGGAGTGACTCAGCGAGTTTTCCAGCTTCACCCCGGATTCTTAAGAGCGCCATGACTACCGCAGGTTCAGCGAGCCCCACCTCGTCGACTTTGAGAATCGTTCCCGATCCCTTTGTCCCTAACAACGCGGGAGAGCCATCTTCTTGCACTGAACACATCATCGCTTTCGGAACAGCTCCGTATGAGAATTCCCATTGAACTGAGCTATTGAGGCCAATTTCACTCATGAGGGCCGAGAGCTTCGATTTTAAGAGTGCCTGCTGTGCCTCACTTGAAAGATCTTTTGCTTCACCGACCTCTTGATCAATTCGCTGCAGCTTATTCTTGCCGTATGTCGAGTTGAGGAATTCATCCAAAAGTTTTTTGTCACTTTCACTCAAACCGGATGAACGGGGAGCCCACTTTCCGAGGAGCTCTGACACATCGGTCTGGCCGGAGCAATAGAAGTCAATTGGACGGGCTCCTTTTCCATAGAGAATTTCCATGAACCGATTCACGACAAAGGTTTTCCCGATCGACGTATCTCCCTCAATGAGAATCGGGTGGCGTTGTTCGTAAGCCTTTGCGAGTGATACGAGGATTTCATAGGTCTCGCGCATCGGGATAATTTTGCTGCGGATCTGCTCAATTTCTTCTCTCGTACATCGAGTCGGAAGGGTGACAATATCAAGTGGTTCACCCTGAAATGGATTCGCTATGTGAACCACATTTCCAACGATTTTTCCCTTTGCTCCTCGAACCTGCTCGTGAACAATACCTCCGAGAAAATGTCCATCGGGACCACGAGCAAGAAGATCTCGTTGCAGTTTTGCAGCTTTTCGCAGATTGGAGGAAAACCCGTGAACAGCGAGATCAGGAAGGTTGGTTGAGAGACTCGGAAGTTGATCTTGCACAGGCTTCGTTGACGCGATCGGTTGGTTTTCCATACTTCCTCCTACTCTTTACTTCTTCGTCACTGATTTGTTCTCTGAAAGGTACTTTTCAGGAGTCAATATTGCCTCCTCAACAACCTCACACAGTTTTGAAAAAAATTTTTCGGGCGATAGGTCACCGTGCGTGTGCTCGTAGTATCCGTTTGAATCCGATGTCCCGTTACCAATTCCAAAATGAATGAGAATAGCTTCTCCACTCTTCTGGATTTTTTTCACAACCCTTTGAAGATCAGTGCCAACACCTGATTGAGCATCGGTGAGAACAAAAATGAACTTGAAGTTTGCATCTCGAGCTTGAAGCTGTGAAAAGACATGCGATACCGCCGGAGCATCCTGGGTTCCGTTATCACTCGCAGAGACTATCGTTGAGAGACTCCTTCGAGTTGACACCTCTTTGACACTGTCGTCCCAATTTTTACGGCACGTTCGAGTGTCATTAAACTCATGTATTTCAAAAGGTACTCCCAGGTTCTCAAGCAGCCCGGCAACGAAAACAACACCGTCAAATGTGCTTTTGATCTTTTCCCCTTTCATCGAGCCAGAGGTATCAACGAGAACTTCAAACGCATGCGTGCGTCTCGTTGGCTTCAGGCGCTGCTCAAAGAGCTTCGTGAGATAGCGAGGATCAGCTTCTGCCTGAAGAGCTCTCTGGAGATTAAGTCGCGCGCCCGAGAGTTGATCTCTCTTCCACGTAAAAAAGGATTGGGGAATGAGCACTCGCTGGAGACGATTCGTGGCCTCTACGACAGCGCTCGCAACTCTTTCAAAAGCCCTCTCGAAGGCGTCGAGAGAGGATCGTCGGTCCTTTTCAAGTCGCCTTTGAAGGTTCGCCATCGCCCCGCATCGCTGAGCAAACTCTTCTGCCCGCTCTTGAGCTTTCCGTTCGTCTTCGAGATTCTCGTGAAGAGTCGGGACAGGGTCTGGGTCAAGTTTGGAACGGAGCGCTTCAACTATTTCGTGCTCAAATTCCGCAAGTTGTTCCTCGGCTTGCTTCGTGAACTCTGCCTTTAGCGCTTCGTCGAGAGAATCAAATGCAGCCTCAATCTCTTTAAGTGCCGCTTTGGAAAGTTTGTCTACCGGGAGGGGGCTCTCTCCCCGCTCTTGAAGATTGTTTTCCAATTCATTCTTCAGTTGCTCGGCAAGCTCTTCCTCAGAGGGTGTCTCTCCTTGCTCGACACGCTCTGAAAGCCCCTCACTGATCTGTTCCAGTTGACTTTTAAACTCAGTTGTTCTTGCACACGAAGCAGCTTTTTGCGCTCGAAGCTCATGATCAAAAGCTCCACTCCCGCCACCAGCCTGCTGTTGCTCCTCTATCTCTTCTTGAAGAGCCTTTTCCTGCTGGAGTCTATCGATCAACTCCAGTGCGCTCTTTGATTTTGCCTGAGCCCGATCGGCGAGAAATTCACTTCGTGCTTTCTCTATTTCATCTTGAGTGCGTTGTGAGAGCTTTCCGTCAAGCGCTGAAGTTCCAGGTTTACCATTTGAATCTCCCGGAGCGCTTCGTTCCTGGAGAGCCTGACGAAGCGCTTCAAGAGAGATATCTTCTGTGACGAGCCGCCTGATCGTTGGATAGACGGTCTGCCGCACTTGCTCGATCCGCCTTCGACCAAGAGCATGGATCGTGTCCCTATTTCTCTCTCCCGTCTTTGGCATACACGCGATCGCTTTGCGGCAAGCGGTTTTCATGTTGCGGAGAGCCTTTACCACTGATGGAGGAAGTCCATCACCGTACCTTCCTTCTCGAGCGACCCTATCGAGCGGTTCATCGTACCCGACCTCCTTTCGCCATCGGTGCCAGTCTCGCATTGTCTCTGCAAGCGCTCTGGCAAACAGAGGCTCTCGTCCAATTGCGTCAACGATGGCTTCTATTTCAGGTGTTCGGATCGTGAGTCCCTCGTGGTCGGCCTTGGCATAATTCTGGGTCGTGTAATCCCGCATCCCTACAACTTCACGAGACATTCCGTCGTTGACCGCGCAGTCTTCGATCGTATTCAACGTTGCGTGAAAGCCAGGCTGGCTATAGAGCTCATCGACTTCACCCCGAGACTCGAACACATCGTATGGTGAAGGAGAGAATCTCCGGTGGGCTCCTTCATGTCCGGCTACGAACTTCGCTCGCTCTGGATCTGCAAGAATTTGCAGTGGATCGAGGGTTATCAGAGGAGGATCAAAGGAGAAGAAGCTCCCCTGTCCTGGTTCACCGACTGTAACCTCAAGACCCAAGTCACCAGCTATCTGCTGTGCGACTATTTGCAGTTCCAACAGAAATCCGGGCTCTATGAGATCGGCTGGATTTTCGGAGCTTCTCCCATTTCCAAATGAAAATGATTCCTCTGAGAGAGAGAAAACACTTCTGGCTCTCTCCGCTTGCCTTTCGAGGAACCGTCTCTCTTGAAAATCAATTATCTCAGCGCTCATGTTTTTTCATTCGTTGATGACTGGTTTCTGTTCTCTAAAACTTGCAGCGAATTGTTGTTGGAACCAAACAGTTCTCAAAAACACCTACTTCTCAAATCGGCTTTCGTCGTTTTTCACACTTGTTTGGTGCCAAAAGGGATTCCTGGTACTGCTCAAAGTACTAAAGCGGAGTGAAAAGGGTTTTTCTTTCGCTCCAAATCAGAAGGAGAAGATCATGGGAGGACTTTCGTACGACAGAGACGTCTATAGCTCTGGAAGCAACTATTCGAGCAGCGGCTTTCACTCGAGTTCTCTCGCAGATCACGCATTCAAGACCTCTGATGTTCGAGCGCTTGACCCCAAATTGTTACCGCTCAACCGCCATCTCGAGTGCACAACGAAGAATGCAATCGTCATAGCACTTGACGTGACAGGCTCGATGGGAGACAGCGCCAAGCTGCTGTACGACAAGCTCCCGATGCTTTGGGGACAACTTGAACAGCAGGGATACCTGAAAGATTTCTCTATCAGTTTCGCTGCAGTTGGTGATTGCACTTGTGATGGCGCTCCGTTTCAAGTGTGTGATTTTGCCGAAGGCAAAACGATCGATGATTGGATTGAAAAGCTCTATCTCGAAGGAGGTGGCGGAGGACAAGCATGCGAGAGTTACGAGATGCTTGCGCATTTTTACGAAAAAAACGCCCGATTCACACATCCGAAAGCAAAGGAATCAAAACCATTCTTCTTCATTATCGGTGATGAGGCCCCCTACCCAAATGTTGACGCCGACAACGCTTCGAGAAATTTTGGCGGCCACATGCAATCAGACATTCCGACCAAAAAAGTATTTGAGCAGGTGAGGGACAAATATGCATTTAAGCACATCCACGTTCCGTACAAAGACTCGGATGTCGATGCTCAAGTGGAGAGCGAATGGAAAAGAAGCATAGGAGATGACTTTATCCGAGTCAAAGAACCAAAAGCAGTAGTCGATGTGATCCTCGGAGTAGTCGCCATCACAAGTGGCGCGCGAACACTTGAGCAGTACCAACAAGATATGCGAGATCGCGGACAAACCGAGACGAGAATTAAGAACGTGACGGCGGCTCTAAAAGGCATTGTTCCAGAGGTAAAGAAGAAATCGAAGGCCTCCAATACGCAATCGAAAAAATCACAAGGGACAAAGAAGGGCCGAGGAAAAGGTCAACGACTCTAGGAGAAGTTATGCTGATTGCCACACTACCCCCCCAAGCCCGACACGGAAGAGAGATCGCAGAACATCCGTCAGTAGATGAGGTTCGACTCAATACCGGAGTCGATACTGGGAGATCTCCCGACGAAATGCTTGACTCAGCAATGTTTACATCAGGAGAAACACCTCTGTTGATAGATCTGAAAGCTCGACAGCTCAGGATCACAAAATGGGTTGATCCAGGCTGGGAACACGTAACACTCAACCATAACATCGCGGTCGACACCCCTTGCAGCATTATCTTCCGGGATGAGGTGGCGACTATCGTAGATGTCGTTGATGGAAATAAGCTCGTACTTGATGAAGCACCGAAGTACGCTCTCGGTGCAGGACAATCAATTAATATCCAAGATCCATCACTCATTATCGAGGGATTCCTCACTGAGAGAGATCGAGAATTCGTCGCCGCAGCAAAGAAACGGGGACTCCATCGGTATCTGCTGTCCTTTGTCGAAGAGGAAGACGATATCAAAGAACTCTTGGCGCTTGATCCGAAAGCGGAAATCATCTGCAAGATTGAATCTCCAAAGGGGCTCGATTTTGTACGTCATGTCTATCCAAAGTACGCCGGAAAGATCCGTCTCATGGCTGCAAGAGATGACCTCTATACGAACATCGGAGGAAATAAACTTGATATGCTCGAAGCTGAAAAGTTGATTATCAAAAGTGATCCCTCAGCTATCGTTGCATCACGAATACTGACTTCAACAGAGAAGTCGCCTCGAAATGAGGTCTCACTCAGCGACCTAAAAGACCTTCAAACGCTTTGGGACTTGGGCTACCGGAACTATATGTTCAGTGATGGGCTCTGCCTCAATAGAGACGCTTTTCGAAGTGCTGTCTCAATGTTCGAAGAGTTCTTGCGCTATCGTCAGAGTGAGCCTATCAGGCTTGCACCCGACGATGAGATTCCTCTAGCCCCGCTCAAAGCACCACTGCCTTTGACTCCTGTAGTCGAAGAACGTGCTCCGTTTTTGCTCTCACGTCTTCTCAGGAGAGGCGCAAAACAACCTGAGACGAGAACTCCGTTCGGTGGAAGCTGAGCAGAAGCAGAGATCTTTTTTTGAAACACTCTTTAGAGCCAAGAATGCGTTCGTAAAACATGCAATGAAAACCGCTCATTTCCGAAATTTGTCAACCGTAAAGCAATTCAGGACAGTCATCTTTGGGACTACGCCCATCTGTAGTTTTTCGTCCCCGTCTATTGATCCGCAATAACAAGACGGCGTGCAAATCAATAGACGAAGCTGGGCAGAACAATAGACGGAGAGTCGAGTCAGAATTGAGAAACACGTTTGTCATTGAGTAATGGTAGCTCTGGCCAGGATTTCTCCTGGAACATTCAATAGAGGGAGAGTTTGTGGTAAGGATCTATTGATCTATATATTATCTTTCATCTTGAATCATGGATATAAGTGCTAACGAACAAATCGTAAACATTTCAGCTGACATGCAGCTCTCCGTGAGATTGGCGAGGGATTCTGATATTCCGGCAATTGCACACGTGATGAAATCCTGCGCAGATTGGTTGGAAGGCGAAGGCTATACACATTGGAAGGTTTACCAAAGTGGCCCTAAATGTGAGGAGGATGTAGCAAACGGCAAGGTGTATTGTGCTTTCGGAGCTGATAGAACTTTAATCGCCACCTTCACAATAGCTCACGAGTCCCCACCCTATGCTAAGGGGATTTTCGAGGATCACTGGGAAGTCCCGGACGCAACGGCACGTTTCTTCAAGAAGTTAGCGGTTCTTCCAAATTTTCATGGCAATGGAATTGGAAAAGGCCTACTGCAAGAGGCCGAGAGGATTTCTCGAAAACAAGGTGCGACCTATATGAGGTTGGACATAAATCCGGGAATTCCATGGCTAGGAGACTACTATAGGGAGCTCGGTTTTGAGCAGAGAGCGGAGCTTGCTGCAGGGGTAATTTTTGAGAAAGCACTATAAAATGAAAGATAACAATGCGCTTTAAGAGATTTTCTCGCCCTTGGCTCGAAAACTGTTAAACTCAACGTTACTTCTCTCGGCCGAATCCTAATGGTTTTTTGGGTTTTGGTTCGGGAGGTTCCATAAGCTGCTGAATCGCGAATCTTATCGCTTGCAACTCCTCTTCATTGTCCTGAAACCCCTTGGCGACTCTTTGTTCCCGTCTGTCTAAGCGTCTCTTCAATTCCAAATGTTCAGCCAAGATTTCACGAGCTCTGATAAAGGCACGCACAACCATGATACTGGTCTCTATGGCAATCTGACTATTCAAGACATTGGCCGCCATAACAGCCCCATGCTCGGTAAAGGCTCGTGGCAACACACTGGAATACTTAAGATTTCTGAGGTGGTCGCAATTTGCGACCACCTCGGTTTTCTCTTCAGACGTTAACTCAAAGACGAAATCCTCTGGAAATCGATCGGAATTTCTTTTGAGCTGCTCCTTTAACCTTTTCGTACTCGTCCCATAGAGTTTCGCCAGGTCAGCATCAATGATTACTCGTTGTCCACGGACATTGATTATTCGTTGATGAACCTCTAGGCGATTCGATACCTCTCTAGATTCCTTTGTCTTAGCCATTCTACTCCTGATAACTTGAGGAAAGGAGAACTCTCACTCTTATAATCGAGAATTTGGTGGAGATGTTTCTTGAAATCTTTTGGTAGTATGTTCGAGAAGTATCAAAAAAACTCTGCTGAGCTTCGTCAGCTGGCTTAAACGTTATACTCGCCAGACTTTCGGTTAACCTGAATGAAGATTCGCTGCGCCACAGTAACTGACATTCCGGCTATGGCAGATGCTTACATCTCCGCCTTCAAGGATGTCGATCCTACAGAGATTTGGACATCGGAGGCGGCGGCGGATCTCCTACATTTCTTCTTGCTTGCGCAGCCTGACCTCGCATTCGTTGCTGAGCTCGAAGGTAAAATTGTTGGTGGAATTTGTGGAATGGCGAAACCGTGGTGGGACGGATACCACTTGGTACAAACCGAGATTTTCCTCACTCCATCGGGACAGCGAAAGGGCGTTGGGTCTGCCCTGCTCTATCACTTCCTAAGCGCTGCCGACCAAAAATATAAAGCCACCTACATGGAATCGATCACATTCAAAGGGCTCGAGTTTCCTTCGTCATGGTACACCCAGCTTGGATTTACCGATAAGGACGATTGGAAGGTGGTCTTTGGGGATGTTAAAGTGCTTCGAGCGAGACTTGCTCGGAAAATTGAAGATTTTCGGGCGAGTATAACAATCGAGCCCACTGGAGACTAACCGCCTCGCGGATTCGTCCCAGTGGCTCAGGCCGTTATGTCTCGTCAGGTCTGCCAATGCCCTATTTGTCTTTTCTTAGCAGGAGGTTTTTCGGTCATGATTTCTCGAATTGCGTCAAATACCACTTTGAAATGCTTCTCATAGCGTTGCTCGAGATCATCTAACTGAAACATAAAATCGATCGTTCCTCGCGCGTCCCACCTCACTAGAGGTCTCGCCCATAGAACCAATATTTCTAGAGCTATCTTACTGGAGAAGAGGAGAGAGATCCTCTCCATCTATCGCTCGAGGGACCTTTACTCCGAACAAACTCGCAAGTGTTGGAGCAATATCAACTGGTGAAACCGGGGTGTTGTTAGCTTGAGGCGTAATTCCGGGGCCAAGAAAGATTATCGGGACATGGGTATCGTAGTCATATGGTGTGCCGTGACCTGTTCCTTCGCGAGTCATTCCAAGAGAGTGCTTTTTGAGCTGGACAAAGAAATCGGGACTGCGAGATGAGAGAAATCCCCTTTTAAACATCGCAAGCATTGTATCCGATGACGCGCTCGTTTCGAGAAGCTCTCGCTTGCTCCAAACCTTCTCTACTATCTCACATTTTTGGAGCTCTTCGACCACTCGCTGATCGAGGAGATTTTCATCTATGTGCTTCCTCTTTATCTCTGATCGATTGAGGTAAAGATCCGCCAAGAACAGATCCGCACTTCCAAATTCTTCGGCCAACACCATTCCGACTTTTTGCGGGCAGCTCACATCAGATGCGTTCATTCTGTGAGCCTTGCGACCGAGAAGTGCTTCGTACTCCGGAAGAGCTTGCACACCGTGATCTGAGGTAAACGCTACGAGATAGCGCTCCTTTCCAAGATAAACGTCAAGAAAGGAAAAGAGCTTTTCTAAGTTCATATCAAGGCGAAGGAGTGTATCGAGAACTTCAGGACTGTTCGGACCGTAGCCGTGACCGACCGTATCTAGAGCCGAGTATCCAATTGCGAGATAATCAAAAGCGGAGTTTTTTCCGAGTCTCTCACTTCGGATGAGTTCAATTGTAAAATCGTTTACCAATTCATCTACAAAGGGTGAAGAATAGATATCTGAAAAGAAGTCTTCGGTCGGAAGAACTGTTGCCTTGCCCACTGAGTGAGGAAATTTTTTCGCAAAAGGATCGGGGTAAAGATTCACTACGCCATACTGACTCACGTCAAGCGAGTCCTCGCTCATAGGAGTCCAAAGCTGGCCAAAATACTTTTTCCAATGGGCTTGGTCATTAAAGCGACTTACCCAATTGGGAGAGAAAATTTGATAATACCAACTCGTTCGAAATTCTCCGGTCTCGTTATCGAACCAATAAGCGGCATCAGCTCGTTTGCCTCCGAGCACAATCGACGCACGATCCTTGCCACTGACTGAAAAGATCTTATTCCACGAAGAAGCCTTGTCGACCCAATCAGGAAGAGAAGATACGAGGAGGTTCTTCGGCGAGCGCTCGTAAAAGCTATCTCCAACACAGTAGACCTCTTCTTTTGCTTTCCGATCAAACCAGCTGTTTGCAACGATTCCGGAGCGACTCGGATGAACGCCTGTCACAATAGATGCGTGACCTGGGCATGTCTCAGTGATTGCATGTTGATAGTGGGCATTCTGAAAGACAGCACCTTCGTCGTACAGTCGCTTCAATCCTCCACGGAATAACGGGCGATAACGTTCTCCATATTCGTACGGAAACTGGTCAGCGGCTATGACGAGAAGGAGTCGAGCTGTGGATATCGGCGCTTGTTTTGAGCAGCCGAACGACACACAAATGCTCATTCCCAAAAGCACGAAAAGGAGACTCGTTCGTTTCATGGCTATACACCGTACCGAGATCCGGCTGAGAAAGCATCGGTCCTTTTCGTTCTCTTCCCCATTTTCTCGGTAAGAGAATATTTGGAAATGGTTAGGGAGGCTCTGAGTAAATACTGTCGTATCGAGGAGAAAGAAAGTGAGAAAGTCTTCCCTGATTCTTTATCCGAAGGAGATCGTGACTTGTTCAGAGCTTGCCGAGGACGTTTTCGGCACCTCTTGATTTAGCTCAGCTCCCAGACTCAATTCTCGAGCAAGAGTATACGCGTAACGACGGAAAGGACTCGTCTCCTTTAAAATGGGCAAATTGCCATTTTTTAGGCAACACGAGAGGCGGACTCGACAATAAGAATTCTATCAGGTCGGCAATGAGGATCTGAAAAAAAAAGCGGGGAGAATCAGGCAGTGATTCACCGCTCCGTTTGAACTGGGTGATGGGGCAAGGGTCCCTATTCATCTTTGAACAAACGACCATGGCTTCTAAAGCCACAACCGCCAACACCCTCGAGGTGCGGTTCTGTAGCATTAGACTACAGAACCGCACTTTTTTCCTCGAGAGAGGTTGTTCAAGAAGGGAATCGCTACGAAAAACTACTACGACTCATATTATTTCGAAGCAATTTAGATAGAAGGCAAGACTAGAGAGGTAAGGCCAAACAACTGGGCGTAAATATGTGGGGAAAAGGTCAGGCGGGAGGAGCTCTCTTCGAGTACTCAATTGGAGTATTTCTCCTGATAGGGGTAGCAGTTATCTCGCTTGAAGGGGTGGGGCATGCTTCCCAGAGAAGCTTAGAAGATGCGAGCTACGCTCTCCTGCTCGGCGGCTCGCCGCAACCACTTTTGAATCCCTCTTCTTGCAGTTCCGGTTCTCACGGCGGGCCGACTTCTTCTGTTTGCCCGAAAGACGATCAGATGCTCGGTGGTGGACAGGTCAGCACTATGGATTCAAAAGATACTGAGAAGCCAGATCCAACAAGCGGAGCTGGGTCATCGCAGCAAGACCCCTATGTACCAAGTCCTTTGAGCGGATAGAAAGCAGCAGAACCGCTGCTCGCTAATCCCTTTCGTCATGAATTTTGCACAGTCAGTGAATCTTTCAGAAAAAGTGGCAGGTCTACGGTAATCAGCGAAAATCGTTCATCGCACATCTTTCCGTAGCATGGTATAATGGGCAAAATGCCAATTTTGACATGCTTGAACCCCAACAATCCGCAACAGTTGTAAAGAATCTTTTAAGACCGATGATCCGTTTCGCGCTTCGGCAGGGTCTTCGGTGGAGCGTGCTCCAGGAGACCGTTCGAGAGCTTTTAGTGGAAGCTGCCGTGGAGACTTCTACAGCTGAAGGAAAGAAGTCTGTTGTATCGAAAATAAGTCTCATTACCGGTATCGACAGGAGAGACGTTAAGCGGCTCATACGAACTGAGAACGAACTCGATCGATTTGATCCAGGTGTCCTCTCAAAGGTTTTGCTTCGATGGAGAGTTGAAGATCAATACATTACCCGCTCGGGTTCTCCTAGGGTTTTAACCTATCTCACCGCAGATAACTCTTTTGAACGGCTCGTTCGAGAGGTTTCTACAGATTTTCACCCGGGAACAGTCCTCTCTGAACTCGAACGACTCGAAATGGTTGAGTATGACGATGGAAAGGTGCGGCTCAAGAGGCGCTTTGCGAGTGTTCGACAAGATGTTCTCGCTGGGTTTGCCACGGTTTCAAACGATATTGAAGGGTTACTGGAAGGGAGCGCGGAAAATATTCTCTCAGAACAAGAGGTCTCAAATGCGCATTTGCGAACTTATTTTGATAATATTTATCGTGAGAGCATTCCCGCGGTAAAACGATTGATTATCAAAGAGGTCAAACGGTTCCACGCGCGCCTCGCGAAGGAACTCGCTCGGTTCGATAAGGATCTCTCCGTTGCTCGGGGAAAGAGCCTCAAAGATGAAGCGGGAGTTAAGGTCATGGTCACCAGCTTTTCGCACGTCAATCCAAGCTCCCCTCCCTCCGAGAAGTCTTCTGCCTGACAATTACGGTTGTTTTGCCGAAAGCCACAAGCGAAAAAGTACTCGAGAAAGGGAAGGATCAGAAGTTATCTGCTCGGTAACTTCACGAGCGACTTTGTCAGCAGTCGCCGCGCCAAGATGGCGAAACTCTGCGCGAAGCGTTTGGCGAGTGACGAGATACGCTGCATCCTCAGAGCTCAAGCCAAGTTGGTGAGAAAGTTTCATGGCTGTTATCGGAAAATTCTCTTTCACTGAGAGCTTTGCACCGAGTTGATCAAAGGCTCGGTCAAGGAGAACCATTTGGGCACAAGCAGGGTTATCAGAGAGGGCGTCGAGTAATTCTCTCGCCTCTCTTTCCTTAGCCCTCAGAGAGTACCGCACGCCTGACTCTTCCGTTTGAGAGGTCATACGGTCCAGAAAGGATTGGACTACCTCATCTCGATTTGCCGAATGTGAGACTCCGAGAGCGCGTGCTGCCCGAGCGGTTGCTTCTTCGCCAAACTTTAGCACTCGCTCCTTTCGCCGACGATCGTCTCTCGCATGTTCAGATTCTTGCCCGCCTCCACTCGCCGACGATATGGGGGAAACGAGAGGTCCATCGTCAACCGCTGAGTCTGGACGTTTTACAAGCGCTGGTTGGTACACATGGGCCCAGACGACTGCTGCAATCACTGCGAGTTGGGCAGATTCGATGACCGTGGAGGGCAAGGTTTCTCTCGAAATCGTATCTCCATTTCCACCACCGAAAAGTGCATTTTGAAAAGCACTGCGAGAGGCGGAGGCTTGGGAAACCTGGACAGTATCAGGGGCCCGCACAGGGCTCGCCTTTAGGGCATCTTGAAATCCTTCTGCGGGCTTCTCTGGGCGCCGGGTATGGTCTCGATTCGCCCGACCATCACTACTACTACTTGGTGGAATTGAAAATTGCTGAAAGCGAGGGCCCCCTATCGAACTCATGTATTCCCCTTTTTCTATATGCCTGACCGCCTTAATTGGGTTATGGGGAAGAACGAAACAAAGGACACATCCCTCTCACGGAAAGAGAGACTTTTCGGGGTCCTGGAGCAAAGAACCAGTGTCTGGACGAGCTTTTTTACTCCCCCGAGGGCTTGAGTCTTGGTTCTTGTTGATTCTCCCGGCGAAACTTTTCGAGATCGATTTTGCTGCCCTTCCCCCGATATTCCTCGCCAGCCACGGCTGCGGCCGCCTTTCCCGGAAGTGCTATGGTCGAGTCGTACACTTCAGAGAGGCCATCTTGAACTTCGGGCGAAAAAGCTCGCTTGGCATCGAGTTCGTATCCCGCAAATCCAGCCGCTGTCTGCCCCAGCTTGTATATCCCGTATGGAAAAAACAGAATTGCAGCCCCTAAATCTCCAAGATCCTCACCATAGAGGATGTTCTTTCCAGTCTCCTCTAGCACAAATACCCCTTCCGCCTCAGATTGAGCGATTGGAACTTCCTCATGTGGAGCCGGTTCGGTTCGCTCGGACAATACCGGGCCACAACCAGTAAAAAAGGACACACCTATGAAAATACCCAACGCAGAAAAGCAAGTGAGGAGAGGGACATTTTGAACGTATTCTATCTTCACCATTGTATGAGCGGCTCCATCCGATTCCTCTGTTGGCCGAGTCGAACGGGAGGATTAGTTAGAGATCGGCGCACCACTCATCGTACGAGGGAAAAGCAAGGAGACGCAAAAGCTTTTCATCGACTCCGTGGCGAATAGCATCGGTGAAATTATCATCCGATATTAATCCTCGGACATTTTCAAGGGCCTGCGTTACTTCACGTTCGAGATCCCGAAGCACTTGGGGGTCTGTTCCAACTCGAGCGTCACGGAGAAAGTTCTTTCGATGAGCGAGATACTCCCCTTCCCTCTGTGCTCGCTGTTCGCGTTCTAACTTTGCCCGAAGTTCTCTGTTATCTCTCTCAACCGTTTGCTGCCGAAGTTCCTCACGCTCTCGATCTTCAGGAAGAACAAATTCATCTGATCGTTCGACCGCCCGATAGAGAAATCCAGCTGGATTTCTACTTATGAGGTGGCTCTTGTCTCTCACAAGCCCGTCAAAGTGATCAATAATCTGATCAATTCGAGCGAGGCTTGTCTTGCGGTTTACCAAAAGTTTGAGGGCTTGCGGCGACTGCAAACCGCGGGATACGAGCTTAGACCGAATCTGAGACAGAAGATCGTCCTGAGATGCTGGCTTTGAAGGTGCGGACTCTATCCGAGGTTCTCTCTTCGTCGATGCTTCCTGCAGCTGGAAAGAAAGTTGTGAGTCCGACTCTTTTGGAAATGGCGAGCGATCACGAGAGACACCGGCTGCTCTCGGCTTTTTGCTTGCAGCATAGATAGCAATCTCTGTTCCCTGCCCTCTCCCCTGATACTCATAACGCGAGATAAACCCGTTTGAGACCAACTCGTCGAGCGCTGGGTCAAGCTGCTGTCTCAAAGAACTCGGGTAGCGATAGTTGCGGGATACGCCAATCTTTTCGTGGGCGAGCTCAAAGAGATTCATCTGAACTCGAGTACGGTACCAAAAATGTTTGTCGAGAAAGCGATATAAGCGCTTGGAAACTGCACTTTCGAGCTGAAGGAAGAATTCAAGATCGAGTTTCTTGATAAAACCAGCCTGAAATGATTGAAAAAGATCTTCGCTCCAGATGAAGTAGCTCGGTTTCGCGACATCTCGACCGCTGTGAAGTTCATAGGCGTCGATAATACCGAAGTTCTTTGTGCTGTATCGTTTTGAATCGTTGTCATAGAAGGCATTGGTGGCTTTGATTCGCACCCCACTAAGGCGATCAAGAGCGTTTGAGAGTCGGGTGTAACTCCTCCCCTCGGTGGTCCACCGAAGTATTTTCAAAAGTTCATAGCGCGTAAAAAACACCTTCTGAGAAGAGAGACCTTGGTCCACGCTGAGCTTTAGAAGCCCAAGCAAAACCTCGTCATCACTAGAGGTAGGAAGACCAAATTTGTCTGCAGCGGTTATGATCCAACTTCTCTGTACAGGTTTCCCTGTGCGGTCATGAACAGTGTCGGAAAACTCAAGGGTCTTAACTTTAGGGTTTGCCCGAGTTGAAAGGACCGTTAGCGGGAACTCGGCGAGATTCATCTCATCTCGAGATACCGACACCGGGTACGATCGCCACTTTGGAAGGACGGAGAGCGAAAACCTCGAAGGGGTCACCTCGGATTCACTCTGCGATTGT